>JANPNA010000521.1:0-35881 GCA_031427235.1 Pirellula sp. | reverse complement strand
ATGAGTCTATCAAAATCAACACCAATCGTGTAGGTGGCGTTCGATGGCTCCGCAGCCTTAGGCGAGCGGCAGAGTGGAGTATCCCAACCCGAAGTGTAAGCGAGGGACAATTTCGCAGGTCCCTCACTTACGTATCGGGTTAGGATTGGTAGTTTTCACATCGCCGCTCGCCTTAGCGGAAACCGGTGAGACTTTTGAACCGCGCTGAATTCCCACGAATTCGGTGATTGTACGTTATAATCCGCCGCACTCCTTAAGTTCTAGAACTCTTCCAGCAGACTGCCACACCATGATCGACATTGCTTACCAACAAGAACCGAATCTTTCGCCGGAGGAGTTCATTGACTGTTTGGTGCGATCGACCTTGGCCGAACGTCGCCCGGTGGACAATCGCCCGACCATCGAAGGTATGTTAAAAAACGCGGATGTGATCTTCACGGCCAGGACGAGCGACGGCTTGTTGGTGGGCGTTTCGAGGGCGATTACCGATTTTCATTATTGCACGTACCTTTCCGATCTGGCCGTGGACCAAGCATTTCAAGGTCAAGGCATCGGCCGAGAACTGATCTTGAGAACGCACGAGGCGGCTGGACACGGAACGATGCTGTTGCTGCTATCGGCACCGTCGGCGGAATCGTACTATCCACATATCGGGATGACAGCCCACCGAAGCGCCTGGTACTTGCCTGGGCATTGAAGTGGATAGACTAGTCAGTAGGCAGTAGGCAGTAGGCAGATTAATCCATAGGAGCAAAACAATGTCGATAACAGTATCGGTCGAAGAGGCCCAGGGCAACTTGAAGGAATTGATCCATCAGCTTGCGCCAGGGGATGAGTTGATCATTACGGAGAACGAAAAGCAGATTGCAACGTTGGTTAGTAAATCGTCAGCAGAACGAAAAGTTCGACTACCTGGTCTTGGAAAAGGTGCCATCACGATCATTTCCGACGATGACGACCATTTGTCCGACTTTGCGGAGTACATGCCATGAGAATCCTATTAGATACGCATACTCTCTACTGGTTTATCGAAGGCCATCCGAATCTAACGCAGTTGGCGACGACGATGATTGGCAATCCTAATAACGAAATCCTCATAAGTCCAGCATCCTATTGGGAGATGGCGATCAAAATTAGCTTGGGTAAATGGAAACTAAACCAGTCCTATCAACAATTTATCGACATCGCGTTAGTGCAATATGGATTCTCAATCCTGCCAGTCACCCCAGTCCATACGGAAGGGCTAATTAAATTGCCCTACCTCCACCGAGACCCTTTCGACCGATTGATCATTGCTCAATCCACAATTGAAAATGTACCCATAGTCAGCGCAGACACGCAGTTTGATGCCTATGGAATCAATCGCGTTTGGTAAGGCAGCAAGCACTTAATTCGTGTCGTTCTTGGTTCCCCGCTGACAACATCATTCCCGTCGAGAACCTAGCTGAATCCTTACAAGTAGCCTTCGACTCTGGAGCCAAACGCATCCTATATCCACATGATTATTTCCTTGACAATGCACTAACACATTCGCTGCTCAGAACGGGCACCTGAAAGCTTTCGATGTACTTTTGTCGTGTGGTGCACAAACCAGGGACTGCGATATTTGGTAGCTGCGGTCGCCTAGATCGTGGAATTTTCCGCTACAATCCGATCACGTTTTGGCGGATGTAGTCGTGTTTGGATTATGTTGGATATCCGATCTTTAACGTCAAATCCTGTAACGTCAAATCCCCATTTGGATGGAGTGAATAGTGCACGTAGGTAACTCGCAAGTCTCGAAACTCAATCCGAATACGCTTCCGACCCTTTTCGGGCATCCAACTGGCCTATACACCCTGTTTTTTGCCGAGATGTGGGAACGGTTTTCCTATTACGGAATGCGAGCGTTGTTGCTGCTCTACATGTTGAAGGGGTTCTTGGGATATGGCGACAAGGACGCGAACGCGGTTTATGGCGCTTACACCGCATTGATCTATATGACGCCATTCTTTGGTGGCATGATCGCCGATCGAATGCTCGGGAAACGGACGGCGGTAGTGATCGGGGGGCTGCTGATGGCAGCCGGCCATTTGCTCATGATGGTCCAAACGGAACTTTGGTTCTTTTGTGCCCTAGGTTTGTTAATTGCGGGCAACGGATTTTTCAAACCCAATATTTCATCCATGGTGGGGGAGCTTTATGCGGAACAGAGCAAGAAGCGGGACAGCGGCTTCACGATTTTCTACATCGGAGTCAACCTTGGTGGTGCGATTTCGCCCCTCCTTTGTGGATACATAGGCGAAACCTATGGTTGGCATCGAGGGTTCGGGCTTGCGACCATCGGAATGCTGATTGGTCTTGCCGTTTTCGTAGCACCGAATCTGCTTACGCAAATCCTCATCGCCCTCGCAGCCACCAGCAGTGCTGTGGCCATGATTCGATACAACGCTGGCGACACTTTTTCGCTGATCCTAACTTACTTCGTGGTGTTTGCACTGATCATTTCCGCAATCGTTGCCATCACTGCCCTCATGCGAGGCGGACTTCCGAAAGAAATCGGGCGAGCCCCTCACCCTGAAATATGGGGCAAGAACTTAATCAAAGTGGTGATCGGTATCGGGTTTGCCATCCCCGTTTTTGTACTACTCGTGTCCGGGTTTTCCGTCCTGCCAGGATTCGATGAGCAGTTGACGCTGATCCCAGAGTCGTGGATCCAACCGATGAAAGAAAGCCAAAGCAAACTGGTCAATGGCTTGGCTGAGTTTGTGGAAGAAGCCAGTCGACCAGCCGGACTTGTATTGACTCTATCGGGATTGATCGCAACGTTTTATTTGATTCGAGAAGCCATACGCATGAACAAGATCGCGCGCGAGCGCATGTTTGTCGTATTCATTCTCACCTTTTTTTCCATTTGGTTTTGGGCATTCTTTGAACAGTCCGGCAGCTCCGTCAATAACTTCACCGACCGAAATGTCGATCGAGTCCGTGAGACCAGACTCGTAAGTCAATCGGATGTCGGCCAATCGGTTGAACTTCGGTTGACGGCCGAAAGCCAACTGGACAGCCTCAACTACTTCAGTCAAGAATTCCTTGGCCATGATAATGGTTCCTCTAAGGTAAATGCGCAAATCGAGCGAGCGGTGCGGCAAGTCGAGGGCGCGAAGGAAGAAGCCAAGCGCCTGACGGAGAAAAAGCTCCAGGCTACGATTCTGGCTCTTCAGAATGAACCCAAGATGACCATGACCGCGATGACCTACTTGCGCGAGTTTGCGAAGCAGGAAAAAGCCACCCTAGACGACAAGAAATTCGAATGGACGTTCACAGAAGAAAACGTTGGCAAGATTGGTTTGGGTGGGGCGGAAATTCCAGCGTCGGTTTTCCAGGCGGTCAACAGTATTTTCATCATCCTTTTGGGGCTTGTTTTGACGGCCTTATGGGATTTTTTGGGGGCACGGGGGTTGGAACCGAGCACGCCTGTCAAGTTTGCATTGAGTCTTGTCCAAGTTGGAATGGGGTTTGCCATGCTGTATTTTGGAGCACAAACAGCGGATGCAGATGGAATGGTCGCTTCCTATTGGCTGATCCTGATGTATTTGCTACTGACCACAGGCGAGTTGTGCTTGTCTCCGATCGGCCTGTCTATGGTTACGAAATTGTCGCCGGCTAGGCTTGTTAGTACCGTCATGGGATCCTGGTTTCTGGCAACGGCATTTGCCCAATTCCTCGCAGGAATCATTGCTCAATTTGCGTCCGTAAAAAAAGGGCTTGTCGTTCCAATTCCATCGGCAACCGTGCACATTTATGGCGATGTGTATAAACTATTGGCTATCTTGGCATGCGGTTCAGGTGTCGTTTGTCTTGCCCTGTCGCCTTTGCTTAAGAAATGGATGCATATCGGCGAAATCGATCCGGACTCCTAACCATGATCTTTGATTCCCAAAGAATACTGACTTTAGCCAAGCAAGGGGACGAGTCTGCCAAAGGGGAATTGCTGAATCGGTTTCGTCCGTATCTCAACGTCATCGCTCAGCGATTGCTCGATGAGCGTTTGCAAAGTCGCCTCGACTACGCAGATGTGGTTCAAATCACATTTCTCGAAGCCACTCGCGACTTCGATAGTTTTCGCGGCGATTCGGTGGAGTCGTTGCTGGCTTGGTTGCGCAATATTCTTAAGAACAATGTCTCCACTGCGCACCAACAGCATTTGACCGCCCAGAAACGCTCGGCTCGCAAGGAAGTTACGCTTCGCATCAGTTCCGAGTCGGGTGGCAGTTTGTTGGGCATGCAGGACATGGTCCCTTCCGAATCCTCATCACCGAGCCAGCGTATGATGCGGGATGAAGCCTCGGTGGTGCTGGCGGCTTGCCTGGAGCAAATACCTGAAACGCAACGCGAGGCCATCCGCATGCGGTACTTAGAAGGGATGTCACTCAAAGAAATTTCGGCGAAAATCGACAAGTCCGAAATGGCGGTCGCTGGCTTGCTCAAACGTGGCCTACGCGCGCTGCGAGAGGAAATGGCATCGCGAAAAAACGGGCTTAGCGCTTAATAAAAATTCCGTGTTTTGTAATTATGGACTTTACCCACATCATTACTCTCATGTCGAGAAGCCGATCAAGCAAACTCCCGTGTTTTCCTGCACGTGCCCGGCTAGGCGAGGCCATTCGAGTACGAGCACGAGCAGGAGAGATAGCAATGCCCCCGAGTTTTACTCGGGGGATGTTTACCATCCCTCTAGACAGATGGTCAAAACCCCGGGGCGTGAAGCCAGGGGCATGAAAAAAACAGCAAAAGTTGACTAACCGCTTTTTGCCCAATGATGCTCACTGTGTCGCCGGAAACTCATTGGATTTCACTCGTCACTACCATCGCTTGCCCGGGAAGAGCGACCGAATCGTCTCGTTCGATGGCTTGCCAGCGTATTCTGAAATCTCATAGGCCTCGATCAGCTTAGGACCCACGCCCCATTCCGAATTCCAAAAGCGTGCCACCCGACCGACCGTCTTTTCTTGGAACCAGTTTGCCAGCCAAGTTCGCCTAGCTTCCTTTTCCTTGGGAACGGAATCCAAAACCCCGTCCATCCAAGGCATCCATTCGTAGAACTGCGACTCATGGCTGTCCAGCATAGTCAATACTGTGTTCCAGTGCTCCGACACATCCAAAACCACGTCGGCTCGAAATGGGCAGGGGCGCGTAAACAAATCGACCATATAGGCGACGACCGGTTCCACGCCAGGCGGTTCTACCTCTGGAAGGATTTTTGGAACCAGAACCATGTACGAAGCGTCTTGGACAGCCTGACCGACCGCGCGATGGTCCGGGTGGTAGTCAAACGGCCTATGCGTCAAAACCAAGTTTGGGCGAAAAGTACGTATTTCGCGAATGATCGCCAAACGCAATTCGAGCGTGGCCTGCAATGAACCGTCGGGGAAGTCCCAAGTCACATAATCTGCACCGATCGCCTGTCCGGCTTTTGCCGCTTCCGCTCGGCGACGAACGACGAGTTCAGGCGAAGGGACTGACTGATGGCCAGACTGGCCGTTGGTTACACTTACTAGCTTCAAGGTGGATCCCACCCGTTGATGGCAAGCGAGCAACCCGCCAGCGAAAAACTCCGCATCGTCTGGATGCGCTCCTAGCACTAAAACACGTGTCATCGAGGTCATCCCAATCTACGCTTCGTAAAGTACAATCACCAATACATCGGCGGCACTGAACGAGCCCTGCACGCCATGTTTGCCAGCTTGGGGAGAGATATTCCCGTGTATCGAGAGAATAGTGGCTTTACTCTCCTTGATCCAGTTGTTGATTTGGCTTTCCATATCCCCTAATTCGGTGTCGACACTTTTGAAAATTTTAACTTGCTGCATGATGCACCTAGAAAGAACAAGAACGTAAATGGGAAATGGAACCAAGGCCTGGATTCGACTCCACGCCAACGACAATTGTATCGTAGCCTTGCAACCGCTGATGCAAGGGCAAAGGATCGATCTGAATGGAAATTCCGTCTCCCTACGGGCCGACATTCTGGCCGGTCACAAGGTATCCATAGCGTCTATAGAACCGGGCCAACCTGTCATGAAGTACGGCTGGCCCATCGGGGTCGCAACGCAACGCATTGAGCCAGGCGACCACGTTCACGACCACAATCTGCGATGCGAACACCAAGTCGACTTCTCCGGCCTTGCTTCCGAAACGCCAGAACCGCCCGCTAAAATCCTAGGCCGAACGTTTGACGGTTATGTTCGAGCGGACGGTTCGGTGGGGACTCGCAACTACATCGCCGTGATTTCGACGGTCAACTGCTCCGCTTCGGTCTCTCGCTACGTCGCCAACCACTTCTCGGAGGATGTCCTCCGCAATTTTCCTGGCGTAGACGGTGTCGTTGCCTTCAAACACGACAGCGGTTGCGGTATGGCCTACGAAGGGATCAAGCATCAGACGCTGAGTCGTGTCCTGGGAGGCATTGCGAGACACCCGAATATCGCTGCCTATGTTCTCATCGGTTTGGGATGCGAGCAAAATACACTCGGGCATCTACTCAAGACGCAGAAGCTTGTGCCGCTGACCCTCGGAGGAGCCAATATCCGTTCGAATCCGCCAAGATCCGGTATCGAAGCAGCTCGCGAAGTGCCCGTCCTATCGATACAAGAGTGCGGCGGGACCCGGGCGACAGTGAAACGAGGCATCGAAATGGTTCAAGAACTCCTGCCGGTCGTCAACCAAATGCAACGCACTCAAGTCTCAGCCGAGCACTTGATCTTGGCAACCAAGTGCGGAGGCTCCGATGGCTATTCCGGCATCACGGCCAACCCTGCATTAGGAATCGCCGCCGATCGAACAGTCGCTTGCGGTGGAACTGCCATCCTCTCGGAGACAACCGAATTGTATGGTGCCGAGCAACTCTTTACCCGTCGCGCTCAATCGGCCGAGGTCGCCATGAAGTTGCTGGAACGCATCGAGTGGTGGAAACGTTACGCTGCCCAATATGGAGAAGAGATCGACAACAATCCGTCCATCGGCAATAAAGCTGGCGGCCTAACCACGATCGTAGAAAAGTCCCTTGGGGCGGCAAGCAAAGGTGGAGCCACTGCATTGCAGGCGGTCTATCAGTACGCCGAGCCCATTCACACCAAGGGACTCGTCATCATGGACGCACCTGGATTCGATCCCGCGTGTGTCACCGGCATGGTTGCCAGCGGAGCCAACGTCATCGTATTTACAACTGGGCGGGGCAGTTGCTTTGGCTGCAAACCTGTGCCAAGTATCAAAGTAGCCACCAATACCGCCTTGTACGAACGTATGCCGGATGACATGGATTTGGACATGGGAACGGTTTTGGGGGACGAGTCGATCGAGCAAGCGGGTGATCGGCTCTTTGAAGCGATTCTGGAAACGGCGAGCGGCAAAAAGACCAAGAGTGAATTGCTTGGCTACGGTGACGACGAGTTCGTCCCATGGTCCATCGGACCTACACTGTAGGGGTGGCCTGATGAAATCGCAGCCAATAGTTGAACTAACGGCGTCAAAACAAGCCCGACGCGTAAGCGAGGGATGATTCCGACCCCTCGCTTACGCGTCGGGCTTGTATTTTCATCGGCCCACGGTAGGGGTGCCTGGCGGTAGGTAGGTGCCTGGCTAGGCGAGGCCATTCGAGTACGAGCACGAGCAGGAGAGATAGCAATGCCCCCGAGTTTTACTCGGGGGATGTTTACCATCCCTCTAGACAGATGGTCAAAACCCCTGGCGTGAAGCCAGGGGCATGAAAAAAACAGCAAAAGTTGACTAACCGCTTTTTGCCTAATGATGCTCACTGTGTCGCCGGAAACTCATCGAGCCTCGGTAAGTGCCTGGCGCACCTATTGAGCACCCCACCATGGCGGCATAGCGGCGGGCGGGCTCCGGCCAGGGCTTGTTCTTGTAGATCTCCCAGGAGGGATCGGTGTCAGCTTTCTATTTCGAGTCGCCGATCCGAAGGTAGCCAGACCACAGAAGTGGATGGTTCCCCAATACCGTGTTTTCTGCATTTGCAAAGGGAGCACCTTGGAAAAGGGGTTCTCCGCGTTGTTCAAATTGTTCTTCCCAGAGCGTTAGCACACTGCGTTGCCAAGCTTCGGATACCGAAAGATCTTCCTGGTTTTCTTGAAACGAACGCATGAGCGAAACGGTGCTCCCGCCACCCACCGGCCACCTCGAAATGGTGAGTTGCCGTGTCCCTTGAGCAATCAACGGTAGCGACAGTCGAAGCCATTCGTCCCCGGTGGCTTGCGGTGTCGGCTGTTCGGCATTAAGCCCAGCTAGCAACATCAATGCGGGTGATCCCCACGGCAATTGACTCCAAGACCTTACGTTGGCTTGATTCGGGTTCGGATCCGTCAAAACCGGTGCAATCGACTCCCAATTCATCGGAGTGTAATTGTTGATGCAATCGGACACGATCTTAAAAAAGTGACTTGGCACGTGGTTTGATGACTTCCCAGATAAATCGACAATGAAACGCTTCTTAGCGGCCAAGTCATCGCGTAATTCCTTGGCCACGTTCGCATCCGACGAAAGGAAATCGCCGACGTGAACATCGATTCCATGAACCGATTTGGACTGCGACTTGGCGTCCAATAGAAATGGCACGAGCCCAAGCGTAGGCGAATAGGTGATCGTATGCTGTGAGATACAAGGGAGCGAGTTCGGCAAATCCGAGAGCGGCAACGTTTCCAGTGGCAGATACCACAAATTGCCGTCGGGAACAACAATCCAACGCTCCGCCGCCATCAGGTTGGTCCATACATCCTTCGGGAACAACTGATTGCGGATTTCGATTCTTCGGGCAAGTCCCCAGTTCTTCCTGATCTCCAATTGACTTCCATCTCGATTTTTCAGCATCCGCATTTCGCTTAGCAAACTCATGGTCTTGCGTTCGAGACCGGCGAAGTCACTTAATTCCCAGGATCGCCATTTGCCAGACAAGTACAGATAGCCTCGCATCGTTGTGCCGTGCGACGCGAACATCACCACAGCGTCCCTAGGTCTCAACGACTTGGCCAGAAACTCTTGTGAATGGCGAGGAGGAAAGGTCTCGGCGATGGCTAGTGGACTGATGGCAGCGGCCCAAAACAAAGACTCCTGCGCTGCGGACAGTCGGATTGCAGATTCCCACCGACGGGATTCTTCCTCCGTCCATTTTCGAATATCCCATTTTGGGTTAGCCTGAAGCGGTGCAATCATTTGCTGTATCTTGGCGACGTTTTGATCTGCAATCGGTATTTGCTTGCGAAGGCGGCTCGCTTCCGCTGCGTTACCCACAAATCGATTGTCGCTATGAAAAATGAGTTTCAAATCGAAGACTCGCGATTCCAATTCATTCAGACGTCGATATCTCTTACGCGTGGAATCATCAAAAACCGCAGCTAGTTCCGATTCGTTTCGTGTTCGGAGCTGAATGTCAACCAACAAGCTATTGGCCTCCGACTTGTCAACCATGAGCCAATCCAACTGTTCCAACGGATGAACCCGCCAATGGCCCGCTGACGGTGCCCGTAATAACTCGCCGAGAACCGATTCGGCAACCGAGTCATTCAGGACTTTGCTTTTTGTAAATTGAAGCGCTAGATCCAATTGAAACAGAGGGGGGGAACCAATTCCCTTTTCATTACCACGAAGGTAAGCGACACTTTCGAAGAGCTTATTGATTCCTTCGACCAGGTTTCCTTCCAGGAATGCAACTCTGGCTTGAGCGTAACGAACCACCGACTCGGCTCTTGGCAGGACGACTTGCTTCGGCAGCAACATGGACGTAGAGACGTTGCACTGCTTATTGGCGCTCTCCAAATCCCCCATCAGCGCAGACAGCCGAGCGAATTCCACCTGACTGCGAATGGTTACCATTCGGCTTTTGGCAACAGACCACTGCGCAATCTGCTGGATCATCTTAGCGACAACGGAATCGTGGCCATCGGCAAACCCGGTTTCCGAGAGGTACTCAACGGCTTCCGCCAAGTGGTCCATTTGCCCGGCGCGACCGGCTACGATCGAGGCTTCCAACGCCCGTTCCTCGGCCACCAGGATTTCATTTGATTCAATTGATAGATCCGCAAGAGCCAAAAGTGCAATCGCGGTTAACGGGTGATCAAGCCCATTGCCGACACTTAAGTTCTGAGTAAGCACTTGCGCAGCGGCGACGCGATCCCCAGTTCCGATCGCAGCCAAGGCGCTGCAGATGTTCATGGCAGCTTGAATGACTTCCGACTGCCCTGAGACATTGACACTAAAAGCTTTTAATAACGGTTGAGTCAACGGGTTATGTTTTGCTAGCGGACCGAGCAGTTGGGAGCGACGTCGGAGTGCGATCGCTTGGCAACGCAAAATCTCCAAAGCATCAATCGCTACCATCTTGCCCGTCACTCCTTGCCCAGCCGCCCCCTCCAGCAATAAATCGTTCGAGCCAAGTGCAATCGGCCAAGCTTCGTTGTACGCTCCGAGCTGTGTCCCTCGCGTATTCACTCCCCAAGGTATTTCGCGCAGTCGAGTCTCGGGACGGATGCTTCCCGTTAGGGGCTTGAGCAAGGAAAGCCATCTTTGAGACAATAGCGAAATCTGCAAGGCCGCGTCGTATCTCTCCAAAGCCATCCCAATGTCGCATTGCTCCCAATTGCATTCCCCCAATTTCACCAGTGGCGGCACACTATCGATGCCTCGCTGATTGTTGATCATTCGCGATTGCCCAAGCGCCGCTTCGAATACGATGGCAGCCTGGGAAGTCTGGCCGTCTGCGAAAAAATCGTTGCCGGTATAATACTCTGGCCGAATAATGTTGCCGGTTAGCCCTTTCGCTCCAGGTAGGTTCGGCTGAGCTAAGCCTGTGCTGAAAAGCATAGCCCAACAGGGCATTGAAACCATTAAACTAAGTAGGACTTTAGATATCAATAAACGCATGTCCGGCTCTTTCGCGATGGATTCATTGTTCACGTGCTGCAGTACGCTAGCAATACTATTATGAACGGTCGCGTCCTCCAACGCCAACGGTTCGACCGGCGAAACCGGCAAAGTTTGACTCAAGTGACCATTAGAATCTTCCGATACAACCGACAGTATCGTCGGCTTACATTGAGTCTGACGCAGCATCGAGCTGACCGTATGTGGTCGGTACCTGCCCCAGGATAACGGAAATTCAGAAATGTTGAATTGCAAGAAACCCACCGTTGGAATTTGGATGGTCATTGCAGCGGGTTCGCTGGGCGTAGCAGCCAACACAGGATGCCAAGTCCACACCGCAGGCCAGACCCTGCCGAGCGCTTACTATTTGACCGACGACGTCCAGTACTTCCCGGCTGGTCCAGAAAACAAGCTAGCTAACGAAACGGCCGCACTGAAAGCCGCTCGCGAAGAAGCCAAAGCGCGTCGCTAGTGTGGCCCGGCGCTAGTGTGGCTCGGCGGTCCCCGCCATGATTTTGTGATTGTCGCCTTCCGCTCCGCGAAAGTGCGCCTCGTTAACGCACTTTTGCAGAGCAAAAGGCGACTAAGTTCTAACGTCAATTCATGACCTTGAAGCGGATATCCTTCAGCTTGAAGTCGGGTAGAGCGGATTTCAAATGGCGAAGGGCTTTCGTCTTAGAGTATTCCAACTCGGACAAAATAATTGTGTTTGAGGCGAACACTTGCAGGATTCCGCGATTGATTTTTCCAATGCGAGATTGCGAAAACAACTCTTCACCGACAGCAATCCGCCATTGCTCCTGAAGGAGTTGAGTTGATTGTTGCGCAGCATAACCTTTTTCGACGATCAATCGATCCACGATGGATGAGATCGACTTCACTCGAAACCGCGACAATTGAACCTTCGGTATTTGGCTGAGCAGTCGCTTTTCTTCTGAATCGTCCATAGCATGTTAGGTTCTGCTTGTTGCTTTGATCGAAGCACCGCTTCTTGGCCAGCCAGCCCACATTCGAGGGTAGCCGACGGATAGGTTCTAAAAAGTGGGTTAGGCATCCTGCGCATCCTGCCTGCCAATCAACACGTCACGCAAATCCGCAAGCTGGAAGCTTACGCCACTTTTGCAAGCTGGATGCTTAAGCCACTAGGATTTCTTTAATGACATCAGGTACTCGACCAAGTCAACTAGCCCTTGTTCCGTTATCGTCTCCTGCAAATTTTCAGGCATCAATGACTTCTCTTGTTTCTTGATCTCCTCCAGGTTGGCGCGTTTGATAGTCCGCTCGATCCCTTTGGCATCTCGGATGGTAACGCTCTCGGGGGTGTCCGAAACCATCAAACCTATTACGACTTCATCCTCATCCGTTCTCGCAGCAAAGGCTTCGTAGTTGTGGCTGATGCCCGCACTCGGGGCTAAAATGGCTGCGTACATTGCATCCTTGGACAATTTGCCGCCGATTTCGGTCAGTGCTGGCCCGACGTTTTTCCCTTCGGTGCCAACTTGATGGCATTGAGAACACGTTGCAACCGAGTTGTAGAGTTTCTTACCCTCGTTTGCATTGCCGTTTTTCTTGACCAAAACCTCAATCGGTGGCAGAGGATTTTGCGAGGTCTTGAGCGTTGGAAACAATTCGATAGCGGCCTTCTTGATCGCCTCGTCTTCCGAATTTCGAAGCGTGCCCCCGATGAGGATTTTGGCTTCGCTAGGCAATTTGTTGGCTTTGGCCAGTTCGATCAACTGACCATGAAACCCCTTGCTCTTGGACAGTCCGACCACCGCATCGACTTTGATGACCTTGGCTACACTGTTGTCGTCAATCAACGTTCGGCGAAGATCCTGCACAGGTTTTCGATTGCTCAAAGTCAACACTTTGGACAACGCCAACGTGCGTTCGTCAGGATCCTTGGCCGTCAGTGATTTTGTCAAACTGGGCAAGGCCCCTTGCTCGATCGCCAACTCCAAAGCTTGAACCGATTGCGTATTTTCGCCCCAGATGGCTGCGAGATCGACCAGACGATCTGCCATGCCACCCAGTTTCAACTTCTGAATGATCTTGAGCTGCGACGGATCGTTCTTGAGTTGACCCAGATGACGCTGTACCGCTTGCATCAGTTTAGGATAGGTATTGATGTCGATCCCATCCAATCGCATCAATGCCTCGACGACGATATTATCTCGCCTCGTTTGCTCGTTTTCGGGGCTCGCAGCCGATGCACTTTGCAACCAACTTCCATTGAAAAGGCTGCCGCTGAAAAGGAGTGCAAGGCCGATCGAAGCCAAAAAAGTTCTAGTCATTATTTTCATGGTGGATATTGGATGTGAGGAATCGTAGTTTGGTTTCTTGTGTCGCAACCTCGAATTGTTACGTCACACACGAATGATTTGCCATTCGGTGCTTGTCTGTATGCCCCTGGCTTTACGCCAGGGGTTTTGACCATCTTTCTAGAGGGATGGTAAATATCCCCCGAGTAAAACTCGGGGGCATTTCAACGCCCGATCGTGCTAGGGCATTTCTCGGTTGCGGCACTAGTCTTTTGGGCTGAACCGCAAATCACTTTGCGATTGCCAGATCGAGCAAAGCTCTAAGGGCTTTCTGGCGTGCCTCCGGGTCCTGCAAATCAAGAGCCCGAAACATGGCTGGAATGTCTTTTTCATCGAGCTTTGGGTTCCTTAGTAGGTCGGCTTGCATCTGTGCTGCCATGCTTCCGCGGGCACGCCAGACAATATACTGATTGGCTTTGGTATCGAGGTTGCCGTTGTTCGCTTTCTTCCAAGCGGTAAGGCATTCGTCCCAACGGTCGATCGCTGCAATCCCCAACGCTTCCAGATACCAACGATCGATACCATCGTACTTCACGGCGAGTTTTGCCCAGTATTCTGGCATGTCGTTCGACTTGTCCTCACGAAGCGCAACCGCCAATTCACGGAGAACGGCGATGCTGGAATCCGACAACATCAATGGCACAAAGTCCTTAGTCGCCAGCTTGGCCTGCCGAGCGATTCGAATCCCTGTGATGCGAACGTCGGAATCCTTATCCTTGGTCGCTCGCTGGACCACTTGCTTGGCGTCACCAATCTTGCTGAGAAGCCACAGAGCACGAGCCCGCAATCGGGGATTGGCATCCACCGCAAGTTTACTCAGCTCATTGGCGGCATTGCCCTTCATTTTGATGAGGGCTTGGTAGGCCATGAATCGAACGGAGTTGCATGGATTGCGAAGCGCCTGGACAGCTCCCGCGGCTGTGGTCACGTCGAACTTGGGAACGGTGTACTTGGTGCCAGGTGGTGCGATTCGAAACAATCGACCACGTTCCATGTCGACCATATTGTGGCCACCGACCCCTGGATCGTACCAATCGGAAACGAACAACGAACCATCTGGTGCGACACAAACGTCCGCAGGTCGGAACCATTTATCATATTCGCCGACGGCGATGTCCTCGATCGTCGCCGAGTAACCGGCACCGTCTGGCTTGGCGATGTAGGACCGAACTACGTTGGGGCCAGCATCGCAGTGAATCACTTGATTGCGAAATTTCTCGGGCAATAAATTGCCTTCGTATACCGTGATACCCGTCGGCGAGCCTGCGCCGGTAATCAATACGTTTGGCACCACGCCTGGATCATTGAGGTGCCAGTGCCTTCGGGGAATCTCGGGCTCCCAGTTGGTTCGTTCGACTTGCCAGCCAGCTCCGCTGGCTTCATCGGTGTAACCATAGTTGCCAAACTCCATCACGTAGTTGATGCGTGTGGCCCGGTTGCCGTCATCGTCGTTGTCCGACTGCCATAACGTCCCGAAGGAATCGACCGAGATTTCGTAGTTGTTGCGGAAATTGTGACCGACCACTTCCATATCGCTGAGATCTTCGTTGCATCGAAACACCATCCCTTGCCGGTAGGGCTTTCCGGAGTCGTTGATTTCTCTTCCCCAACGATCTTTCATTGGGTTTCCGTTGGTATCGCAAAGCCGGTGACCAGTATTTCCGTAGTTGAAGTAGAGTTTGCCATCAGGGCCGAACACGAATGAGTGAACCGAGTGGTCGTGTTGTGGATCGCCGGTCTTAGTCAGGATGGCTCGCTTGGAGTCGGGCACATCGTCTCCGTTCTCGTCGATAAACTCCCAAACATAGGGGGCTGCGCTGACGAGTACGCGATTGCCCAATACGCACAGACCGAGGGCCGAGTCGATATCGCGGCCTTGATAGAAAACCTTCGACGTATCGACGATGCCATCCTGGTTGGTGTCCTCTAAGATCAGGATGCGATCTCCTTCGGCGCGGTCGTTTTTGTGTTTGCGGTAGTTAACCACTTCACAGGCCCAAATGCGACCTTTATGGTCGATATCGATGTTGGTTAAACTCTTGAGCATCGGTTCGGAAGCAGCGAGCGAAGCCACAATGCCCTCGGCAACGACCAATCCGGCGACGGCTTTATCGCTGCTGCGGTCGTCCCCGGTTGTGTTGTTCCCGGCACCATTGCCCCAATTGTTTAGTCCTTCGGGAACGCCTTCGGCAGCGATATGAAATCGGACCGAAGTCGATTCAGGGGATCGCGCAACGCCGCCGTTATCGAGAGCACACCCGACCTGAAATCGTTCGAAACCGTCTGGAATGTTAAACCCGATAACGCTGTTGGCGTGAGTTCCGAGTCCGTTCACTTTCTTGTCCCGAACTTGCAATGGACCACCTTCGACATTGGCATTCTTGGCCACTTTGCCGTAGTCGGTGGAAGCCTCGAACCATTCCAAATCCAGCAGGGACTTTTCGCCCTTCTTGCCGACAAGTTTTGGCTCGACCCAATCGGCCCAATCGAATCCGAAGCCATCCGCGCCGGAGGTGACAACCAAGTAGAGTTTCTTGACCCCACTCACATCGATATCGACGTCGATTTGGTGACGCGATGTTTGGTTATTGACGGTCTGTGACGAGAAAAGCAGTTTGCCTTTGCTCGCTGTTTTTGGTTCGATTGGCGAGGGAGACGTGTTGCTTGAAATGAGTTTGAAGGACTTGGTAATTTCGTCTAATTTGAGATCTTTCGGAACGGGTTCATCCTGGTCCGCTTTGAGTTGTTCGGCCGATTTGGGTTCGACGTTGGCACCTGTCTCTGGGACCGGCAAATGGGCGGACCAAAGGATGGCGTTGGCGACGAGTTTCGTCGGTTCGGTTCGGCCCCAGTTCCAATGAAAATGGCCACCGGTGAAGCCGAAGGATCGTCCACCATTGGGTCGTTCGGTCGCCCAAGCGACGTGCTGCAGATCACCGCGAGCTACGGCTTTGCGAACGGTGGGGTTCCCGCTATGCGGACCATCCGGTCGGTCCATGGTGCTTGCAGGCGGAACAGCGGAAAGGATCGGTGTCACCCCCTTCATTCCTTCCGGAAAACGCATATGAAAATACCATTCATCGCGAGTCTGGAACGGTGTGACGCCGGAGGTGATAGGATGCTTGGGCAAGTTGTCGAATTTTCCATCCCAATGTGGATTGACCGACCAATTGGCCTCGAAGTATCCGCCGAGCCAAGCTAAGAATTCTGGCCCACCGCGATCGGCTGGTACTTCGACGGCATAGTGCAGGCACACAAAACCTGCACCGCGATCCATTTGTTTCTTGAGTCGATCGAGATGAGCCAGGGCCGGATGACCTCCGCCGCCGTCCGAATAAATCACAATTGCGTCAGCGCTATCCAGCACCGATTCGTCCTCAGGCCATCCGTTTCGAATCACCTCGCATTTCGCATTGGGATCTGTTTTCTGAATCGCATCGGCCAGTACGCGGCAGCCGGCAAAGTGCTCGTGTGCGCCGTAATTATGGCTTGGCTTGCCAGCGATGAACACGATCCGTTTGGGGGTGGTTGCTCCACTGGCGTTTTTGTCAGCGGCCTTGGCGGTACTTAATTCACCGACATTAGTGAAAAAGACGAAGGCAATTGCGAGGAAGTGTTGAACGCGAAACGGCATGGAGAAACTCCATTCATAGGAGGAAGGGGGGTGGAGGAGGAAGAATTTTCCGTCTTTTCTCAGTTTACGTTAGTCATTGTAACCTGCATTCTAACGCAAAGCATCCCCGGCCGTTGGTCGGAAATTTGGAGTGCTGGGATTCATCCCGGCTTTTAGAATGCACTGCCAAACGTTGGAACCCTATCGTGTCGGTCGTCGAATGCTTTTCCAATCGTCTTTGGCGGTTCGGTCGCAGGGCGATCTAAAAGCTCCGATGAATCGGAGCACTCCATATTTTAGACCGCACTGCTATACGTAGGAGTCAGGGTTTTGGTGGCAACAGTCGCTGGAGGTTGTCCCAGGTCCGTTGGCTTGCTCCACGATGCTGTTGGCAAACTCGAATGGCTTGCCGCGACATCCTTTCTCGACGCGTGGTGTCGACCAGCATAGACTCGATCCAGGGTCTCAACTCCTCGGGCGTTTTGAGTTGCTCGCAGGACTCTTCCTCCAGCAGAAGTTTTACGATATCAGAGAAATTCCGCGTGTTTGGACCGAAGCAGGTGGCAACCCCATAGGCACACGGCTCAATCATGTTTTGGCCTCCTCGGTCGCCGAAGCTGCCCCCCACGAACCCTATCTGAGCCAATCCCCACCACCATCGCAGTTCACCGACGCTATCCCCTAAAAAAATCCGCCAATTCGGAAGGGTTACTTCGGTTTGGCTGGTGCTCCGCCGAGCCCACGGTATCCCGCTGGATTCAATTAACTTGGCTACCTCTTCAAAACGCTCGGCGTGTCTCGGAACAAGGATGAGTTTGAGGTTCGGAAAACGAACGGAGAGTTCTAAAAAGGCTCGAAGGACGATCGATTCCTCCGGCGCCTGCGTGCTACCAGCCAAGAACACCGTGTGTTCGTCCGTCAAACCAAGGTAGTCCTTTCGCGAAGTGATCTCCGGGGCAAACCGATTGCCGGTGGCACCATCAAACTTCACATTTCCGGTTACCGTTAGCCTAGCCGACGGTAGGCCAAGTTTTTCAAACCGAGTCGCATAAGTTTGCGATTGGGCACCCACCCAATCAATGGTCCGCATGCACCTGCGAACGAGATACGGAATGCAGGAGTAGCCTTTAAAACTGCGTTCGCTTAGACGCCCGTTGATGACGGCGACTGGACATCCCGCCTTCTCGGCTTGGAGCAGCCAATTAGGCCACAGCTCCAGTTCGGCCAGAACAATGAGTGACGGTTGCGTCGCTCGAAGAGCCCTTCGAATGGACCAACTAAAATCGAATGGGGTGAAAAAAAGAGAATGTTTGGAATAGAGCTTAGTCGCCAAGGCCATCCCGCTATCGGTGGAGACGGAAAGGACTAACTGCAAATCGGGCCGCTCCGATTCGAGTGTTTCAATGAGCGTGCGAAGGACTTGCACTTCACCCACACTAACCGCATGTAGCCACACCGTAGCCGAGGGATTCGAGGGATTCGACAAAAATGTGGCTTGACTAGGTCCGAAAAACCTGTCTCGCCAACCTCGTTGATACCGCCTGTACCTCCAACTCTTCCAAAAAGCCAAGGGACTGACAAACAATAGCAAGATGAAGTACAATCCGTTGAGCAAAATTGCCATCAGTGAGTTACGGATTTGCTTTCCATTTAGGGGACCGGCGAATTGGAAACGACCTGATATTTGACCACGTCTGGCGAGCGTAGCTACGCTCTCTAGGGTGTGGTTGGTAGCTCGTTGCGAGTGATTGAAAGATCCATTTTAACAAGCAAATGAAAAACGCAGTACCAGTCTCAGCAATTGCGCTGGAAATGGATGAGCAGGATTCGGATTCGGCTCCGGGTCAGACCTCAAAATCCTTGCTGCATCCTTGGATTGAGGTACTGTCGATCGTCCTATTGGCGGCGGCTGTTTTCGTGGGGCTCGATTTTTGGAGGGATTGGTTTTCTTACGTGGATCGAGTGATTTGCTCGGTTTGTTTGCTTTTGGGTTTGATTGTGGCTTTTAGCCGTTCCACTTGGCAGGGCGAGCCAACGTGGTCTAGGATTATTTTCGCGGGACTACTATTCTGCTTGGCAGCGATCGTTATTGGCTCAAGTTACTATCTGGCGCGACCTAAATTGAGTGGCATCGCTTGCGGGCTGATCCTAGCTGCATGGTGCTCGATACGCATTTTGGGTGAAAGCTATCAGCACAGTTTGTCACTCGGCCTGGGCTTCTTTATTCCGTCGGGCATTGATGTTTTGGCCGCTCGGGGGGCATTCCATTGGCTGGAATCCATTGCCATCTCGGTGACTTCTGGACTGGCAGACGCTGCCGAACAAGCCAATGTTCGGGAAGGGGAGAAACTCATCTTTGGACTAGGAGTTGCGGACCAGTTTTCTTGCCTTGGCAAGTGGGATAGCGTGCTGAGTTTATTTGGCATCGCCCTGTTTTGCATTTTGACTTTTCGACGAAATTTTCTGCCGGGAGTCCTTGCGATCGCAATGTCAGCTCTGGTTTGGATTGCCGTGCGGGGATCCGCTTGGGCAGTGTTCATTTGGTTAGGAAATCGGAATGGATTTTGGTACGATTGGACGTTTGGACTAGAGATTGGACTTTTCGTGTTGGGTGCAATGCTCGTTGTCAGTATCGATCAGTTCTTTTCCGCTTTGCTTGAACCTATTCCCGATGAGTTTATCAATTTGGACTTTCCACTCTTCGCAATGGTCTGGAATTGGCTGTGTGGCTTACCGAAGCTAACCGTAACGGTACCACAACGTGAGGAATTTGCCCAAGATGACCTGGACGCCTAAACATGAATCATCCGGTGAACCTTGATAATGCGAAGTGGCTTGGACGCGAATGCTTCAAGATATTTCATCGTCCGGTTGGCGTTGCTGGCGGATTCCTGGATGCGGTGCGCGGTTGGAAGTTTTCGCGGAGCTGGTTGCGTATTTGGTTTCATCTTCCTTCTTTCGCACTTTTGATCGGCGTTTACCTGATTTTTGGTTTCTCCACCTTCAGTCGAGAGGATGTTCGGCTTCATAGGTTCTCCGTCGAGAGTCAGAAGCAGTGCGAGACGAAGACGCTCGAGGCAATTTGCAACCAAAGTCAGGAAGAAGATTTTTCCAAGGCGATCGGCATCGCTAGTGCCGACATGAACCAATTCAAAACGCCGCCACCCTCGGAACTAACGAAGCGTTATGTAGAACTGCTGAGCAAGAGAATCCTTAGCATCGAGCCGCGGGACCAAGAAGCACATTATCGTCTCGGATTGATATACAGCATCACAGGTCAGTTGGAGGCTGCGGAAGCGGAATTGTCAGATCTTGCGAATGGCAAATTCGAAGAATTCCCTCAGGCCAACGCTTGGATGGCAAAGGAATTGTTGAAACGGAAAGTTGCTGGCGTCGAGGTTCCCTTTCAGGAGCTGCTGAGCAACTTGGAAAAGGCATCCAAGTGGAAGGCGGTCGATTATCGACTCATCTCACTCTATGCTCGAGTGTTGGACGAATCGGGAGAGACACTCAGAGCGATCGCCGCAGTCAAGAAGGCTGCTCTAACTAGACCTGATTTGAATCTTGATCTTGCAAGATTCTATTTCAAAACTGGCTCTCTAGATGAACTCAAGACCGCTGCCGCATTGGTGGAAGATGTCTATTTGAAAAGACTCAATTCTCCGCAGGAGCAAGAATCGGATCGATTGGCCGTAGCAGAAGTTCGCAAGTTGACCAATCGACTTGAGCAAGCTGCCGAGGTACTGACAGAGGGTTTACGAAACAAAAGTAGTGGCCCCGCCACGAAGCGCGCGCTCTCTGAGATTCAACGCCTAATCTATGCCAAGTCTATCCACAAAACGGTGGCTGGTCCGTACGACGCAGACATTTCCCTGCTCGAAAAAGTTGTAGAAACCGATCCCTCCAATCCGAATATTTCCTACGAGATCGCGAAACTCCTTCCGCTCAAGATTAAGCCATCAAAAAAATTATTGGAAGTATTGAAGCAGCAAGTGGAATCAGGGATCGCGAGTGCTCCTACGTATATTTTGCTTGCCGAAGGTTATTTCGCCTTCGGAAAAATTGAGGAAGCCGTAAAGAACTGGGAATTCGCGTTGATCCAAGAGCCAAATCATATTGGCACCATGAATAATTTGGCTGTTGTCTTGGCCAAATTGTCTGACACCCATGTTGACCGGTCACTGAGTCTCTTGAACAAAGCTCTCTCGTTGTCCCCTGCCAATTCAGATCTCCTGGATTCTCTCGGTGATGTTTACCTGATCGCAAAGAAACCAAAGGAGGCCATCAACAAGTATGAACTTGCGATCCGAAACGATCCTAGCCGTTTAGACACTCAAAAAAAACTTCTTGGTGTTTATCAACTCAACGGCATGCACGAGATGGCCAACACTCTCAGCAAGGAAATTGAAAAGAAGGAGTTAGCAAAAGCTGAGGAAGAATTGAAGCTTCGGGAAAAGTCCCAAGACAAATGAGGCCGTTTCCTAAGCCGACGCGTGGGCTAGCGCTCTGGGCGCTTGCAAAAGGTTTGGTTTTTTGCGGCTGAGCGAGCCCTCGCTCAGGTTTCGCAGGAACCCAACGAGTGATTTGTGACAGCTTAATTTTAGGGTAGTGGATCTTGTTAAAGATCCGGCAGGATTCGGATCTTGTTAAGGATTCGGATCTTTCACCAGATCCACTACGGCCAACCCAAAGTGTCGCCTTTTGCTCCGCAAAAGTGCGTTAACAAGGCGCACTTTCGCAGAGCGAAAGGCGACGATGATTATATTTGCCTGGCTATTCCTTTTCGCACACCAAACGCATTCCGACCAGCGTGTAGCGAGTCGATGCATCGTTCCAGTTGCGAAAGGAACTGCGAGCGTAAAATGACCACGTATGCCAAGAGCCGCCACGGCGAACTCGCACGACACCATTCTTTGGACCTTGTGGGTCTTGGATTGGGGACTCGGCATAGTAGCTATCAACGTGCCAGTCGGAACACCATTCCCAAGCATTGCCGTGCATGTCGTAAAGTCCGAATGCGTTCGGGGCGAAACTGCCGACCGGAGCGGTGAATGCATACCCGTCTTTATGGGCCAAAGCAAATTGCTTCCACTGGGGCCAATTCTTTTCCGAATCCACATCAAAGGTATTTGCAACTTGAATAAGCAATTCGGGGTCTTGGCCAACGTGGTATCGCGTTTGAGTTCCGGCGCGGCATGCGTATTCCCATTCCGCTTCCGTTGGCAAGCGATATTTTTTACCTTCACGCTGGCTTAGCCATTGGCACATTTGAATCGCATCATTCCAGGTAACGTTTAAAACCGGATGATCGTCCCCTTGTTTAAACCCAGTGTTTTGCCACGAGTATTTTGGGTCACGCCCCTCAAAGGCATCAAAGGCATCAAAGGCATCGCCTCGCTTCGATTTCTTCGGATCGTATTCCGGGTTATAGCCATAGCCGCCAGTCTGATCCGAGATGGATTCCGGTACGGCACCAGACAAGTCCAAATACTTCTTGAATTGCCCAAGCGTTACCTCATGTTGCCCTAAATAAAACGCTCGAGTGATTTGGACTTTGTGAGCTGGTGATTCGTCTTTCAGAGAAATGAGTCGCTCTTGGTCGTACTGAGGATACGCCACTACCAATTGCTCTGGCGTTTCATTGTTTCCCATGATGAACTCGCCCGCTGGGATCAACGCAAACGTCATTCCAATCGAGTTCTCGATAGATTTGATTTTCTCTTTGGGCTCGTCAGACCAAACGACCGAAACAAGAACCATTGATATTAAGAACAACGACAGAAGACACTTGGCCATAGTGGATTTACTCCTCGAAATAGGCGACTACGGTTGGTTGATTTTGGAAATTGCCAAATCGAATTCAGATCCTCGGCTTACGACGATCGACTGAAGCTCACCCGAATAGGGGTGCCTGAAGTCGAGTCGCATCGAGGTTAACAGCATACGAACCACACCCGTCATGGAGGATACACGTTGATTGTAACCCATGTCCCCGTGTCGATGATCACCAATCACAGGGTGGCCAACGGTTTTCAGGTGACGACGAATCTGATGCGACCGGCCTGTCATCGGTTTGATTTCCAGGAGCGACAGACGTACTGGCTCGGAAGTCGGGCTTTCCAGAGGGATTTGAAATCGGGCCAACCTTTCATATTCGGTCAACGCTGGCTGTGTCGGCCGATCGACATGACACCCTTGTTCGTAATCCTGCTGCTCGATTGTTTCCAGCGGCGTGTCGATCCGGCCGGAGTCTGGTGTATGGCCGCAAACCAAAGCCTGATAGTATTTTGAGACCTGGCGATTCGTGAACAAATCGACCATTTTGGCGGCGGCTTTACCGCTCAATCCGAACAAGATCAAGCCCGCGGTCGGTCGATCCAAGCGATGGACAGGATAGACTTGACAGTGAAGTTGATCCCTCAATCGTTGAAGGAGAACCGGCTCGTGCGGCAGTGTCGCATTGCAGCGATGGACGATCAATCCGGCTGGCTTGAAGACCGCCACGTAGTTTTCATCACGGTGGACAATTTGTAGAGGCTGGCTCAGCGTCTGTTCGATGAAATCGTCCGTTTCGATAAAGCCTACGGTCACTTGATCTTGACTTTTTTGCCGGATTTCTTTTCAAAACTGGCGATGACCTTGGCTCGATCGGTGAGCTCGTTTTCTCTGGCCAAACAAGCCAGTTCCCAGGCCATCTTTTTTCCGTAACGTTTCCATGCAAAGCTCAGTTTTTGTCGGGTTCCATTCTCCGTAACCCAGGAAGCACAGAAGCCAAACGACTCGGCATTGACCCAGCGTGCGTCGACGTTTCGAACAAGGTGAACACCGACTTTGCCGGACGAGTTTCGCGATGTTTTTTGGTTTCGGGTGGTTTTGATGGGTGCTGCGGAGGCCGCCCACTCGGCATAGCAAGCTTTTGCGGCCTTGAGAGATTTGGCTTTCCCGCCTAGAGTGCGATCGTTAAAGAATTGTTGCTTTTTGACGCCCGAACGTGTGATGCGAACCATCCAGCCTAGGGTCGATACCCCCTCGTATTCGATTCGCGTGATACCTTTCAATGCTTTGGTCATGGGATGCTCATAATTATAAATTG
Organism: Pirellula sp.; assembly: GCA_031427235.1. GTDB lineage: Bacteria > Planctomycetota > Planctomycetia > Pirellulales > Pirellulaceae > JBKCUI01. Next base: position 11,943 of record JANPNA010000521.1, on the reverse strand, counting down.
CGAAAACAGGTGTTTCTCGGGCTCCATCAGCTTAACCATCAGCCCCAACGAAATCAAATGGCTGAACCTGTGGAATGAACCTGTATTATAATCATATCAACTGCCATGCTTTTCGCATGACCCACCCCCGAAATTCGAGACTGACGCATGTTCCGCTACGTAACCTTGCCGATCCTGGCCATCCTCTTTCTATTGACCCTAGACGCGGTTGCCAACTGCCAGCCGAACTCGGAAGTTAGCTCGGTCGCGAACAAAGAGGTTGGGATGCCGTTGGTCCACTCGCAATTGGTCGTGCCTCAAACCAGTATTCTTGAAGCGTCCTTTCCGGTGGTCGACGTTCATACGCATTTTTTTGTCAAAGGGAGACACGACGCAGATCTTCTCGAACGCTACGTCGAGATGATGGACCGGAACAACATCGCCATTTGCGTTTCCCTGGACGCTACCTTGTTCAAGCGGTTGGACGAGCATTGCAACTTTTTGTGGTCGAAGTACCGCGATCGCTTTGTTGTCTTCGCCAACATCGACTTCCAAGGAGAGGGTGACTCGGATCGGCCCGCTACCTGGAGTTGCAATCAACCCGATTTTGTTCGAAAGGTCGTCGAAAAACTGAAAGACAGTCGCCGCGATGGCACGATTTCTGGCTTAAAGTTTTTCAAGGACTTCGGCCTACGATATCGCAATGCAGACGGATCGCTCATCGCCATCGACGATCCTCGATGGGAGCCGATTTGGGGCGTGTGTGGCGAACTCGGCTTGCCCGTAATTATGCATACGGCCGACCCGGGCGCTTTTTTTGAGCCGGTGACGCCATCCAACGAGCGCTTTTTCGAATTGAAGGTTCATCCCGATTGGTCTTTTGCGGCTCCGGAGTTCCCCACTCGCCAGGAACTCCATGCTGCTCGCAATCGCGTGATTGCGAAACACTCCAAGACAACTTTTATCGCCGCGCACTTAGGAAACGACGGTGAAGATTTGGCGGAACTTGGCGGCTGGCTAGAGAAGTATCCCAATCTCGTTGTCGAATTTGCGTCCCGAATCAATGAACTAGGCCGACAACCGTACACGGCACGGCGTTTTTTCGAGAAGTTCCAGGACCGAATTCTATTTGGTACCGACGGCCCCTGGCCCGAAGCCAGACTTCGGATTTATTGGCGTTTTCTCGAATCCTGGGACGAATACTTTGATTACTCGGAGAAACAACCAGCCCCGCAAGGTGATTGGCGAATCTATGGCCTTGGCTTGGACCCGAGTATCCTGAGAAAGATCTACAGTGCGAACGCCGCCAGAATCATCCCTGGCGTCCATGAAAAGTTAGCGAAGTTTCTGGTCGCACCGTAGTTGCTTTCGTGAGAATCCTGTGCTTTCCTGAATTCTCTCGAATTCAGCGACGGCACGGGTCAGAACTTGTCGGTCCGGCTATGATGGTTGTTCCAGAAAAAAGCACGGTACACGACCACTCCACAAAGTCCCTTGAATGATTTCGGCTGAGAACTTAACAAAACAGTTCATTGTAAGAGGGGTTCCCCTGGTCGCAGTCAACCATCTTTCATTCCATGTATCCAGCGGAGAGGTGTATGGGTTGTTGGGACCTAACGGAGCAGGCAAAACGACCACGCTCCGAATGATCATGGGGCTGTTGGAGCCCGACAGTGGTTACGTTGAAATCGGCGGATTGCGTTCCACCAGCAAATCGACGGACATCCGAAAACAGCTTGGTCTCATCTCGACCAATGACGGTGTTTATCCGTGGTTGACCGTTCGCGAGATGCTCATGTATTTCGCCGATCTGTATGCGGTCGACCAAGGCCTGGCGCGTGAGCGTCTAAAAGAGCTGGCCAGCCTCTTGGATCTAAGCACTTTCATCGACCAGCGTTGCAGTACGCTTAGCACAGGCCAAAAACAACGGGTTACTTTGGCGAGAGGTCTGATGCATGATCCGCCTGTCATGTTGCTAGATGAGCCGACGCGTGGTTTGGATGTTGTTGGGAGCCAGGCCATTTTTCAGTTCATCGATCTGTTAAAGCAGCGAGGAAAAGTAGTGCTCCTTTCCACACATCGTCTCGATGAAGCGGAACGTGTATGCGATCGTTTCGGTCTATTGCATCGGGGAAATCTTCAGTTTGAAGGGACCCTCAGCGAACTGCGACAAGCGACCGGCAAACAGCATCTCGTCGATATGTTTATTGCTTTCATGAATGCCCCACACGCTAACGAATTGTCGCCAAAGGCATGAACGAGTATTTGAGCAACGGCCGACTTTGGCGACTGTGTCAAAAAGAACTGAGGGAAAGCCTTCGCGATCGTCGAACGCTTTTCACCTTGGTCTTGATGCCTATTCTCGTCTACCCGCTATTGAGCATGGCCCTGCAGCGGCTGGTGATCGGAGCCAATACCAAAACCCAGGCCGATACGGAATTCGTCATTGGCGTTGAGAACGAAGAAGCCGCCAACCAAGTCCGACAATTGCTGGAAGAGGCTGAGCAGACCATCGCTACAGGCTTTGTTTCACCGATCACGATAACGCGGACGGTCGAACCGAAGGGTGCAGACCCCGCTAAGAGTCTTGCTGATCCGGAACAAGGAGAAAATTCGCGACCGGATGAACTCACAAGATTCAAAATCGTCATGTCGAATCAAGATTCTCTTGCGGCGGCTTTGCGAGATGGACAAGTTGAATTGGTCGTCTCAAAAATGACGGTAGAAAGGATTCCGTTGGAGAAGGTCGTCGTACCAGCCTACGAGATCCGAGTTGAGTTTCGACAAAATGACCTCCGCAGCGAAGCCGCCCTGGCAGGTTTCCGACGTGCGACGCAGTTGGTCAATGATTTCCAGGCCGAACAAATTCGTAAGCGCGTAGATCGGAGACTTCCAGTGGCAATGACCTTCAAGGCAACCGGTATCGCGGAACGCTCAGATCTTTCCGGCTCAATCGCTGGCGTTATCCCGCTCGTTTTGATCTTGATGACCATCACGGGCGCGGTCTACCCCGCCATCGATTTGACGGCCGGGGAGCGCGAACGAGGTACGATGGAAGCGTTGATCGCCACGCCCGCTCCGCGTTTTGCATTGTTGCTTAGCAAATACGTAGCGGTAGTGACAGTTGCCGTTTTGACCGCTTTGGCAAACCTCTTCGCGACTTGGATGACGCTCTCGTTTGGTGGCTTGGGGCAAGCACTCTTTGGCAAGAGTGGCTTTTCCATTTGGACACTCTTGCAAATACTGCCTCTACTGGTGATCTTTGCCTCGTTTTTTAGTGCCATCCTTTTGGCCCTCTGTTCGTTCGCCCGCAGTTTCAAAGAGGCACAGGCGTATCTGATCCCTGTCATGCTTTTGTCCTTGGGACCTGGTCTAGTAACGCTGATGCCGAATGTGCAGTTTACAACGCTACTCGGAATTGTTCCCCTCTTAAACATCCTGATGCTCTCTCGCGACATCATGACTGGCCAATCGTCGTTGGTACCCGCATTCGCTGCAGTCTTTTCGACGATCATCTATGCTTGTGCGACCCTTGTCGTTGCTGCACGTCTGTTTGGGGCGGAAGCTGCCACGTCCGGTTCGCAAGAGTCTTGGTCGGAATTGCTCGGTCGCCCCAAGAAACGGCAGATGCTGCCCGACCTGGGTGAGCTGGCTATTTACTTGGCACTGTTATTCCCTGTTTTCTTTGTAGCGTCCAACCTTGGCGGCATGTTTGAATTGAAGGGGAGTTGGGCTTGGTTCTTCAATGCCGTGATATTGTTCCTGTTGTTTCTGTTTCTACCGCTGGCTTACGCCTGGTACCGCCGAGTCGACATTCCACACACCTTTCGACTTGGCAGCGGAGTCGGTATCGACGAGCCGCTCTTCAGGCGAACGTTTCGTTGGGTAGGCTATGTTGCCGGGGTCGTGTGCTTGAGCGCTGGTTTATGGATGATTGCTTTTGAAGCTTACCTGCTCTTCGAGAGCTGGAGTCTGGCTGCTCAATATAGCGAAGAGGACAAGCAACGATTAAAAACCGACTTCCTGGCTGTGCCGTTCTGGATCGTATTGCTGACCGGGGCTGTGGCACCCGCGATCGCGGAAGAATTCTTTTTCCGTGGATTTGTTTTGTCGGCGTTTCGATCGAAATTATCAGGTTTTCGTAGCGTTTTGTTTTCATCGCTGCTTTTTGGCCTATTCCATGTGATGGCGGGACGCGTTCTGAGTATCGAAAAATTTCTTCCAACGATTATTTTAGGAATAGCGATTGGATACGTGGCTATCCGAACAGGCAGTTTGTGGCCTGGCATTCTGCTGCATACCCTCCACAACGGGCTTTTGTTTGGCATGTCCAGATTCACGGAGCAAGATCTAGCAAAGTGGTTTGGCGACGACACCAAACATATCCCAGCAACGTGGTTGTGTGGCGGAGGACTTGCGATTGTCATGGGGGTCGCAATTTTGTTTATTTCCAGCCTACCAAGACGAATTCATGAAGACTCTATTTAGACTATTGATTGTGGTTGGGATTTTGGGTGGGATCGGTTCGGCGGCTTACTATCCAACCAAGAACTACTTCGAAGAACGCAATAGACCGAAGTGGCGAACCCAGAGTGTCACGAAGGGTGACATTGCTCAAACCGTCAATTCGACCGGAAAAGTGCAACCCATACACCGTGTGAGCGTTGGTGCTTCGGTGAGCGGTCCCATTAAAGAATTGCATGTCGACTACAACAGCCCAGTGGTCGAAGGTCAGCTAATGGCTCGTATCGATCCGAGAATTTACAAATCAACGGTCGAACGGGACAGGGCGCAACTCCTGACCAGGCAGGCGGAAGTCGCGAGGGCCGAAGCCCTTCAGCAACAAGCGGCCAATGATGAGCGCCGAGGTGGCGATCTCAAGAAAGGCAATCGCGATTTTATCTCCGAGGCAGAACTGGACCAGTTTCGTTTTGTTCGCATGACTCGTGACGCTGAATTGCAGGTTTCCAAGGCAAATGTCGATCAGGCAAAAGCCCAGTTGGACAACTCGCTCGCCAATCTTGCGTTCACCGATATCCTTTCTCCGTGCGACGGCGTCATCATTGAGAAAAAAATCGATATCGGTCAGACTTTAGCAGCCCAGTTCCAGACTCCGGAAATGTTCGTCGTTGCCCCGGAGATGGACAAGCGAATGCACATCTACGCTTCGGTGGACGAAGCGGACATTGGAATGATTCGCAAAGCACAGTTGGACGGCCAGGTGGTTCGATTCACCGTCGACGCCTATCCCGAAGAGTTGTTCGATCAAGGCAAGATTGTTCAGGTGCGATTGAGCAGTACGGAAGAACAGAATGTGATCACGTATCCTGTCATTGTCGAAACACCCAACATTGACCTCAAGCTTTTACCTGGAATGACCGCCAACCTTTCCTTTCAAATCAAGCAACGAGAGTCCATCCTCAAGGTCCCAAACGCGGCCCTTCGGTTCTATCCCGCGCGCGAAAAAGTGCACCCAGATGACCGCAAGATCATCGACGGTGTGGACGAACAAAAACAAAATGTGACCGATACCGCCAAACAAATGTCGGCCGATGAAAAAGCCGCTGCAACGCGGGCTCAAAACCTTCGGCATGTCTGGGTGGCCGAAGGAAATTTCTTGAGAGGCAAACCCGTACGAACGGGCATCTCCGACAACCGATACACCGAATTGGTCGAAGGTGACTTGTCGGAGACCGACGAGTTGGTGGTAGGGGAGAAGCCAAAGCAATAGCTTGGTTCTGCATGCCCCTGGCTTCATGTCAGGGGTTATGACCATCCATGTCTAGAGGGATGGTAAATATCCCCCGAGTAAAACTCGGGGGCATTTCACCGCCCATTGGTAGCGAACCGGAATGGGTGAAGGACCTGACTGACACTTGGTCCATAGTGTAGCTCGACACTCCGTGTCGAGAATCACGGCATGGAGTGCCGTGCTACACTATGGACACGCCCAATGTTGAAAGGCTCTGCGAAAAATGTCGACTCCTCTCTCGAGTTGATCGAAACTGATCCACTCGTCGCATCGATGTGCCTGTTGTATGTCACCCGGACCGCATATCATCATTCGCTTCAAGCGTTGTAGTATCCCTGCGTCGGTCGCGAAACAAACGCTCCTTGATTCCGTTTCACCAACTAGAGTTAGCATTTCACGTATCCATCTCGAATCCTTGGGCACTTGCCACGGATCGACAACCTCCTTCCTTTCCATTTCTAATGCATGTTTGTCACACAAGCACTTGATGGCTTTCAACAACGGTAGGTGATTCACGTTGGGCATCGTCCGCAGAAAGATGTTTACTTGCGCAAGCGACGTCGTTACGTTGACCGCTTCGGGCTCGTTGATAATCGTCATGTTCCATGAAAGCGTGGGTGGATCGAAATCGCTGTTTCTGTACGTTGGGTTGGATTCACTTTCCTGTCTTATCGCTAAGAGCTCAGCTAACGCTGGTATCAATTGGTAGTTCGCATTGATACCCTCGTTCGTACTGGTGTGGGCGCTCTTGCCGCGTGCTCGAACGGCCAATCGCTGGCCACCCTTGTGAGCATGGAATACTCCCAACTGGGTTGGCTCTCCGACGATGCCTACCGTATCTCCTTGGACCATTTCCTCAAACATTTTGGATTTTGCGTTTACGAGTTGCGCTCCCATCATTCCTACTTCTTCGTCACTGGTTACTACAAAGTAGATTGGCCTTTTCTGTGAGGACTGTTCGATAGTACTTGCCGCGTGGAGGGCGCAGGCCAGTGACCCCTTCATGTCACAAGTCCCTCGCCCATAGAGCCTAAGCTCCTGTTCCTTGGGTTCAAAAGGGCCGCAGAAATCCACGGTCCAATCTTCGGCTGGCACGACGTCCGTATGTGCCAAATAAGCGACTCCCCCGACGCCCTCACCGCGCTTGGCCACGAGACTCACTTTTTTTTGACCCTTGAGATCGACGTAGCGATGCCATTCGACTTCGAATTGCAAGGCGGCCAATTGGTCGGCCACGAATTGGCTAACCGCTTCATTGCTCACGTCACTTACCGATGGAAAAGTTACCAAATCCTTGGTTAGCTGCAGTGTTTTTTCGAAATTACGCCCATTCATCGCTTGGTTCTTCTGTTGCGAAACTGTCCCGTTTATGCGGTTTAGAGTATTCTAGTGAAGGCGTTGGTTCGCTGTGATGTACTCCCGTTCGTTTTTTGTTGAAAGGTAAAGTGAATTCGATGCTCAATGATATGCGCCAGGTGATTTCTTTGATCCTCGGTGGTGGTCGCGGAACTCGACTTTTTCCTCTCACCAAGATTCGCGCCAAACCCGCCGTCCCCCTGGCTGGCAAGTACCGACTCATCGACATTCCTATCAGCAACTGCCTGCACAGTGGGATCAATCGTATTTACGTTGTTACCCAGTTTTTGAGCGTTTCCCTACACCAGCATATCCGCCAAACCTATCGTTTTGACAATTTCAACGGTGGCTTTGTCGAGCTTTTGGCTGCTCAGCAAACGATGGAAGGCGGGACGGAATGGTACGAGGGTACCGCCGACGCTGTTCGCAAGAACCTACGCTACTTCGATCAGAACGATTGCAAGTACGTCCTCATATTGAGCGGGGATCAGCTCTATCACATGGACTACTCCAAGATGCTCGAGACCCATATCAAAGCCAACGCCGATGTAACCATCGCCGCTATCCCCGTTCACCGTTCCGCCGCCCATGCGCTAGGCGTAATGCGTTGTGACGATACCGGTCGTGTCACCGGCTTTCTGGAAAAACCCCAGACTGACGATGAAATCAATATGGTTTCAACCAGTCCAGCTTGGATCGACGCTCATGGAATTCCTTCCCAAGGTCGTGATTGTTTGGCTAGCATGGGCTTGTACATTTTCAATAAGGAGCTCCTCTTCGACATTCTCAACAAGACCAACTACAGCGACTTCGGCAAAGAGGTATTTCCCGCCGCTATCCGCTCCCGCAAGGTCCAAGTGCACTTGTTCGATGATTACTGGGAAGATATCGGCACGATCCGGGCTTTTTTCGATGCCAACTTGTCCCTCACGAAAAACAATCCGCCGTTCGATTTGTTCTCCGCCGATCGCCCCGTGTATTCTCGAGCTCGCTTCCTACCCCCTTCCGTTGTCGAGGGGGCGACCATCAACAGCTCACTGTTGGCCGACGGCTGCCGTATCGGCAAAGGTACCAAAATCGAAAACAGCGTGATCGGACTTCGATGTGTCATCGGTGAGGGTGTCACGATCAAGAACAGCATCATCATGGGTGCCGACTACATGGAAACCGAACAGGAATTGGCCAAGATCAAAGCCGAAGGGGGTGTCCCGGTTGGAATAGGCTCAGGAAGCCTCATAGACGGCGCCATACTCGACAAGAATTGCCGCATAGGCCGCCACGTCCAAGTCATCAATCGATTGACGGAAAGCGATTCTGATCAGTATGAACCGTGCTACGTTCGAGATGGCATCGCCATCGTTACCAAGGATGCTACTTTGAACGACGGTTGGACCATGTCCTAAGGCCGCAGCCTACATGCCCCTGGCTTCACGCCAGGGGTTATGACCATCTACTCTAGAGGAATGGTAAATATCCCCCGAGGTAAACTCGGTGGCTTTTCTGCGGCTCTCCTTATAAACTAAATAGAACTATCTATTTGTTGTTGTTGTAAAGGGAGACGTTTTTCTGTCAGCTAGTCGAATAAAAACAGGGAACGGACAAGGAAAACGTAGAAGGAACGCTAGCGAACCAAATGTGGAAAAGCCGTTGCTTGGTCGAAGCAAAGCGTCAACAAGGATGTTCAAAAAGCTGGCAGTTGTGAACACTCAAAAGGACGATGTTGGTAACCGGGAATATGAATAACGGGACTCACAAGCAAATCGACAACTTATCCACGCCAGAAAGGCCCAGAACGATTGGAGCGGTGGCTTTCGACATGGATGGCTTGATGTTGAACACGGAGGATCTCTATGGCCAAGTTGGGCATCTTTTGATGCAGCGTCGAGGCAAAACGTACCGAGATGAGGTAAGGCATCAAATGATCGGTTTGCCAGCCCCGGAAGCGTTTGGGGTGTTGATACGCGAAGAAGGGCTGTCTGAGTCCTGGCAAGACTTGCAAAGCGAAACCGATGACATCTTCGATACGATCTTGCCTACTCAGTTAGCCATCATGCATGGTCTCAGCGACTTGATGGACTACTTGGACAAACTAAGCTTGCCCCGTTGTGTGGCCACCAGTTCCACGCAGAGTTTCGCCAGGAAAGCTTTGGCGTTGGTAGGGATGCTTGAGCGTGTTGATTTCGTCATCACGGCGGAAGATGTTTCCAGAGGTAAGCCTAATCCCGATATCTATTTAGCAGCAGCCAGTAGAATGTCTGTGCCGGTCGAGAACATGTTGGTTCTGGAGGACAGCCCGACGGGAACCCAAGCCGGGGTAACAGCCATGGCCTACGTGGTTTCGGTTCCGAACGAACACACCAAGCATTGCAGCTTCGAAGGCTGCCAATGGATCGCTAACACGTTGCGTGACGAACGGATCTATAAGCTGTTGAGGGAATTTAAAGTGGCGTAAGCTTCCAGCTTGCGATCCTATAAGTTAAAAGGCAGGCAAGATGCCTACCCCTATCTATTTAATCTGGACGATGCTCTTCCTAGTTTATGGCTAGTTCGCCTGGAGCTTTGGTCTGGCGACGTCGTTCGTTTTCTCGCAAGTAGATTTTCCGCATGCGAATGACGTTCGGTGTTACCTCGACCAATTCGTCGTCCTCGATGTACTCCAAGGCAGCTTCCAAGAACAACTGACGATGCGGCTTGAGGATGATATTTTCATCGCTGCCAGCAGCCCGAACGTTGGTGAGCTTCTTTTCCTTGGTAGGGTTCACGACCAAGTCGTTGTCCCGGGCGTTTTCACCGACGATCATGCCTTCGTAAACGTCATCGCCAGGACCCACGAAGAGCTCAGCCCGATCTTGCAGGGCGAATAAGGTGTAGGGAATGGCTTTTCCAGGAACCATAGAGACCAAGACGCCGTTTTGACGATGAGGCAGTTCGGCCTCAACTGGCTTGTAACCGGAAAAACGATGGTGGATGATGGCTGTGCCTTGCGTGGCATTGAGCATTTTGGTTCGCACACCGATCAACCCTCGGGCTGGAATTGAGAATCGTAGTAGTGTGTACTCGCCGCGAGGAGTGAGTTCCTCAAGGATGCCGCGTCGATTGCCAACCATTTCCATGATCGGTCCCATCTTTTCGGTGGGAACTTCGATGTTCAATACTTCGTACGGTTCTTGCAGCTCGCCATCGATGTTCTTAAGAACCACTCGAGGCTTGCCAACGCTCATCTCGAATCCCTCGCGTCGCATGGTTTCGATAAGAATCGAAAGGTGCAATACGCCTCGCCCGCAAACGGCAAAGGCTTCGCTACCCTCAACGGGTCGAACTCGCAAAGCGACGTTGCGTTCGAGTTCTTTTTCCAATCGTGTTCGAAGCTGACGTGTCGTTACGTATTTTCCATCTTTTCCAGCCAAAGGGGACGTATTGATGCTGAAAATCATTTCCAACGTCGGCTCGTCGACTCGCAACCGCGGAAGCGGATTGACTTCGCCGCGATTGCAAATGGTGTCTCCGATGTCGATATTCCCGATGCCTACTACGGCGACAATGTCACCAGCGGTAGCCCGATCGATGTCGATGCGGCCGAGTTTGTCGAACACTTGCAGATTGGCGATTTGAGCGGGTGCAATTTTTCCTTCGTCTTTGGCTATGTCAACCGATTGACCCTTAGTCATGGTGCCGGACTGAATCCGACCGATCGCAATACGGCCAACATAATCGGACCAATCCAGGTTGGTCACCAAGAGCTGTAGGGGAGCTTCTGGTTCAACTTCTGGACCAGGGATTTTTTCCAAGAGCATATCCAAAAGTGGCGCCATGCTATCGCCATGCGAATGCCAATCGAGCGTGGCGTAACCGTTTCGGCCCGAAGCAAACAACACGTCGAAGTGATCCATGTAGTGTTCGCCACCCAAATCGACAAGCAACATCAAGGCTTCCTCGACAACGGCGTCACAGCGAGCATCAGGGCGATCGATTTTGTTGATGACGATGATCGGTTTGACACCTGCCTCGAGGGCCTTCGAAAGCACGAACCGCGTTTGAGGCATTGGACCTTCTGCGGCATCCATCAATACAAGGGCTCCGTCCGCCATTCGCACAACGCGTTCCACTTCGCCACCGAAGTCCGCGTGGCCAGGGGTGTCGATCAAATTGATTTTGACCCCTTTGTATTCGATGGCAATATTCTTGGAGAGAATCGTAATACCGCGTTCTTTTTCCAAGTCGTTGCTGTCGAGAATGCAACTGCCTTGTAGTTGCGATTCGCGATATTGACCGCTTTGTTTGAGCAAGCAGTCGACCATGGTAGTCTTGCCGTGGTCGACGTGAGCGATGATGACGATGTTTCGGATGTCGTTGCGACGCATTGGAATATTCAGTGGTAAAGGTGTTGCCGAAGTGAGAAAGCACACGGCCGCGGTTTAGGATTCGTCACTAGCTCGGAAGCTGCCTACGAGTGTTGGGATGTAAGCGCAAAGCTCACTCGGCTGGAAGTAGAGGGCCAATTCGCGCGTCGCGGATTCTTCGCTATCGGAGGCGTGGACCAAGTTCATTTGGCGTGAACTGGAAAAGTCACCGCGAATGGTTCCAGGTGCAGCTTTGAGACCGCTGGTTGCGCCCAGCATATCTCGAACCACACGAATTGCTTCGAGACCCTCAAGTGCCAAAGCGACAATTGGGGATGACGTGATGAACGCTTCCAGATTGGGATAAAAAGGCTTGGCAACGTGTTCGGCGTAATGCTGTTTTGACAGAGCTGGTGAGACTTGCAGCATTTTCATGGCGATAAGGTTCAGGCCTTTGTTTTCGAATCGGCCGATAATTTCGCCGATCAAACGACGTTCAACGCAATCTGGTTTGAG
>JANPNA010000520.1:0-32180 GCA_031427235.1 Pirellula sp. | reverse complement strand
TTTAGAGCTGAGTCGTCGAAAATCCAGCTTGTCAGTTTGGGATCGGATGCCAATTTTTTACAATATCGATTCCAAGACAAAACGAAACGCGATCTTTGCTATCAAAACGTCCTTGAGCCGCAAACTCTCCGACTGCACCCCTCCGACTGCACCCCTCAATTCCGCGAAAAACGATCGCTATGAGCAAGGGGCCTCAGTGCGATCAACTTACCAACCATCGTAACTGGCACCCTGAAAACCGCCGAAAATGGCTCCCTCTCAGACGACGGTCACATTGAGATGCTTCACGGCGGAATGGTTACAATGGCAGCGGGGCCGAGTATTGTTCTGAATGGTGAAGTGCAGTGAACAACCGAGTAGGTTGAACCATGCTTCTTGTTTGTGTCGCCTGTTCGCATTACCGTACGAGTGAACCATGAATGTCCTAGTCGCAGACGACAGCCTGATCATGCGACGAATGTTGACCGCGTACTTACGGCTATGGGGCTACGAAGTATTGGAGGCGGAAGATGGCGAAGAAGCGTGGAGTCTGTTTCAATCGGAGTCCGTTTCACTCGTCTTAACCGATTGGATCATGCCCAATGTGGACGGTTTGGAGTTGATTCGCCGGATTCGTGCTTCCCCACGTCCCGGATATTGCTATCTCATACTGCTGACGGCAAAGTCGGAGAAAGAAGACTTAGTTACGGCCATGGAGGCTGGTGCAGATGATTTCCTGGTGAAGCCATGTGACAAAGAAGAGTTACGAGTGCGACTTCGCGAAGGTGAACGCATCATTCGGTTGGAACACGAGTTGGCACAACAGAATCGGCAGCTTCGTGAAACACAAGCGGCGTTGATCCAAAGTGAAAAACTGGCAAGTTTAGGACAATTGGCCGCAGGAATGGCACATGAAATCAACAACCCCATCGCCTTTGTCACCAATAATCTTGCGGTCCTCCGTCGAGATCTTGGTGACATGACGAAATTGATAGATAAATACCAACTCAGCAAACCCATTTTGCAACAAGCGGCCCCGGAATTACATGGGGAATTGATCCAAATGGAAAACGATTGTGATTTAGCGTGGCTCCGAGAGCAGTTGCCGCATTTATTGCAATCCTCGGCTAGTGGTCTTGCTCGGGTACGCGATATCGTCACAAACCTGCGTGATTTTGCGAGGCTGGACCGGGCGACTTACGACACTATGGAACTTGGGAAAGCAGTCCAGGCCACTTTGGAAATGCTCAAGCACAATATTGAAGAGAAGCGGCTGACGGTCAAAACCGAGGATGAGCATACGCCGCCTTTGCTCTGCCAACCTGACAAAATCTTGCAAGTCATTTACAACGTCGTATTGAATGCCGTTCAGGCTAGCACGCCTGATTCAAAACTATCAATTCGAATCAAGGCCGATTCCGAATGTGCCATACTTGAGGTCCAAGACTTTGGCGAAGGGATGACCCAGGCGACGCGCAATCGCGTGTTCGAACCTTTCTTCACAACAAAGCCGGTGGGAGGCGGGACAGGATTGGGAATGGCTGTTAGCTATGGTATCGTTATTGATCACGGTGGAATGATCGCAATTGAGAGTGAGCTTCGCCGTGGTACGACAGTGCAAGTACGTTTGCCATTCAAACCGCCGCAGCGTCAAAATGGGCAGACCGCTACTGCTTGAGGAACTGGGAAATATAATCAACGCAAATCGGATCCAAGCTATGTCGGAAAACAACAAACCCTCATTGCTCATCGTAGATGACGAGCCAGACGTATTATTCTCTTTGGTCGCACTACTGCGGCGTGATTTTCAAGTGTTTACGGCGGAGAGTGGAGCCCAGGCATTGGAGGTTCTGCAACAACACCCCATTCATGTCATCATGACGGATCAGCGAATGCCTTCGATGACAGGCGTGGAATTGATGAGCCGCGTGCGGACAGAATTTCCAGAAGCAATTCGCATTGTTTTTACAGGATATGCTGATATTCGGGCCGTGGTGTTTGCGATCAATACCGGCGGTCTGTACAGATATCTAACTAAGCCATGGGATCCGGACGAGCTTGTTGAATTACTTAAGGAGGCAGCCGCCAAACATGATGAATTGGTTGCTCAGGCACAGTTGCACGAGAGTTTAAGCGATTACCTGGACGATGCGTCTCAGCTAATCAAGGTCGCTGATTCTTCTGAACTAGGGGTCAGTTTCGCGGAGCAGTTCCAATTGAAAACGCAGCGGCTTCGCAATTACCTCTCCAACATTCAAGGCGATTCATGAGCGAGCGAGAACCAGCGATTTTGGTCGTTTTGATTGACACCCATTTGCTTCGTTGGCACGTCGGATGCATTACGTCAAAAAATGTCGCAATGCCCCTGATGCGATCCGAGAATGGAAACCTGGATGAATATCGCGGGCTCGAGTTGGATGAACAAGTTTCTTTTCTACGACATCGATTGGCCGGAGTTCTACAGCGGGGATGTGATCGATTGTGTGGAAGGCAGATGAAAGCAAGTTGCTTCTTAGTGATCGCCAACGGGCGATACCCCGATGCTGGTGAAGAATTGTCGCAACAAGTCGCGAAGCATTTCGTTGAATGGATGATGAACCCACCGATCACATTTTTGCAAGCCCCACAGGGCTTCATGCAGATGCAAAAGGTTCCGTTGGAAGTCGTTGCGGGTGAGTTTTCGCGATCGCTTCAGGAATCATTGGAAAGCGGGTTATTGGAGTTCATCGGTTGGTTGGAAGAGCCAGATCGCTGGGAGCTGATTGTTCGCCCAAAACGCGATCCCATCGAGAGTCAGCCATCAGGAACGCGCCAGCAAGTGTTGATTAAGTCAGTCGATTCTGGCAATGACGATGTCGCGCCTCTCATCAACTGGGACAAGGCGTGGCAGCAATTCTCCGGCGATCCTAGGTTAGCCAGGGAGCTCGCCGACGCACTTCTGACCGAAGGTCCGATGCTGATCGGCCAGATACGAGATGGACTTGCAACTGGCGATTGCCAGCGTGCTCAACGCGCTGCTCACACATTCAAAAGTGCGGTGGCAATTTTCTTCGCAACCAGTCTGGTTCAATCTGGCCAACGCATCGAATCGTTGTCAAAGCAAGGACGACTCGACGAGTGCGTTCCATTGCTAGTCGAACTCGACGTGGAAATGAATCGATTAACCGGAGAACTCAAGGCTTTTCTGGCCAAGGTAGATGCGTAATTGCCTCGCGATTCGCATTCGGACAATCACCAGTAAGGTTTTGATCGAACTCGAACCAAGTCTGTAGGTCAGGATCAAAACGCAGAACCAATTCCGCAGGAGTGTTTTGGCTAGCCAATCGAAAGCAACTACGACTTTCGTCCTAAGATGCGATCCATTGAATCTGATGTTTGCCAAATCAATGCTTCAGGATAGTGAGGATAGGGATGAAAGTACTCGAACGTCAGAAATTCGTCGTAGCCAACTTTTTCCAGTTCCTCGGTAACAGCCGGCCAGTTGGTTGTCCCATCCAGTAGAGGGCGAAATGTCTCGAGCGAATAGTCGGTCCCCTTTTTCGTAAACTCCTTCAAATGGACGTTCTTGATTCTTTTGCCCAATATACTTACCCAATGCTCTGCATGTTGAAACATCGATATGTTCCCGGTGTCAAAATGCACTCGAACGGCGGGGCTGGAAAAACTATCGACAAAAGCATTCATCTCCATGGGAGTCATGAGGTACAGTATTGCCGAATCAACGCTGTACGACAATACAGCCAAGTTCTATGTGACGGTGTTCCGTGGCGTAAGCTTCCAGCTTGCGGATTGTTCCGTGGCGTAAGCTTCCAGCTTGCGGATTTCGCCTGACGTTCTGCTTGGCAAGCAGGATGCTTACCCCACCTTTTGAGAATCGACAAAGCGCTTATTGCGATGGAAGTACGATTGCTTCTCCAGGTGGAATGTTCTCCATTTCTCGAATCGTAGAGGAATACCAAACGCGCGGCGGCAAACAATCGTATGGCCTGGGATTCGTACCCGGAAAATCAACGTTGATTTGCGGCCCGAGGTCTTCTTTTACTCCCGCCCAATAGTTATTGGAGTCGACGTCCATCGCTTCGAGATCAAAGAACAACTCCGTCCGATCGGTGATGTAGTTCACGTGTTGTCGTGCGATCGCGCTCAGCGCATTCGTGTATGCCTGTTGCGCCTCCAGGAAATCGCGAGCCGCAACGTTTTGGACGGATAGCTGCAGTCTGAGGCGAGTGCTAATAACTCGCTCGAACGCCAAAGCAGCACTCGCAACGGCGATCGTATACTGATCTCGATCGAGCGCCAGTTGTCGCAAGTCTTCACGAATGTCGAGCTTGATGCTGTCTTCTGCTGCCATTAGATTGCGAAGCCCCACGTTGTAGTTGATCAAGGCCAATCGGAAGTTATTGCGTTGCAATCGCCGATTCAGCGGCGTGTCCAAAGCGATACTCATTCGAGTCTCGCTATCATCGAAGGTGAAATCCAACGGATTGTTGGTGGAACTTTTGGTACGCAATACTTCCGTGGCGCGCAAGTCCACGATGGAGCGCAAATCGTCGCCAGCCAATTTGATCTGTCGCCATGCGTCGGCGAGTCCGCCTCGTTGGTTCATCAAATCCAACCGCTGTATTAGTCCGGTGAGCAGGGCTTCATTGTGGTCAATGACAATCTCTTCCCATCCGTCAGGCCCTTTTTGAAGCAATCGATCGCTCAATTCTATGGTCTTATCGACTGTTGTTTGAATCTTCGATTCTATCGACCTTCCTTCGGTTGGCAGTATGCCCTTAGTCGCATCCAATGCGAGCGCTTCCATCTGTTCAACAAGCTTCATTGACTCCGTCATGCGATCGGGAATTTCGGCGAAACCATCCTTGGCGTTTACGGTCTTATTGGAGTTTAAGTTGGAAGAAATTGCTTCCATGAACGCGACCAGCGATGCGAGTTTCTCTTCCGCCTCGTTCCTTCGTTTGAGCAATGCTGTCTTTTCCTGAGGTCTCGATGCTGATTGTTTGTTTGCAAGTGCAAGATCGATGACTTGCATTTCTGCCAAACAGAACTCGATCGCTCGTATCAAGATCCGCAGTGGAGGGGCAGGGGTTTCCGACTTGATTTGGGCATCGAGCTCCTTTCGCAGCATATCAACTTGCATGCGGACCCCCATGATCTGGAGTTGCTGCTGGAGTTGCTGCAGTTCCTGCGTAGCCTTGTCGACAGCTTGGTTTGAATTGCCACTGGCGTTGGACGGAGTTTGGCCTTTTGCATTCCCAGGCGTTAAGTCCATTCTTTTCTGAATGCGAAGTATGTTCGACATGCGATCCGCCAGAACCTCCGCCACGTTGGCCAGTGTTGTCGCGTCCATGGTCGACGCACTCCGTGTGGTCAGAAGCTCGATTCGAGCTCGATTGATCATCTGTCGAGCGACGCTCAGTTCATCCTTGAGCGAGATCGATTCGAGTTCCGTCAGATCCATTTGGATGGTCATTTCGGTCGGAAGCCCGAGTCGAAACTTGAGTTGATCGAGGGCCGCCTCCAGCGTAAAACAATTGTTGACAAGATTGCTTCTCGTACGAAGTACGTTCTGTTCAAACTGGTCGACCTGAATTCGAGGGATTTTTTCCGCCGTGCGGTATTCGGCTTGACTTTGAAGGAAACCCCGGAGGTTGGTGAAGTAGTCCTGGGAATTGATTTCGATACTTCTAAAAGTCAAAAGCAAGTTGTAGTATTGAGTGGAAATGTCGCGGAACAATTGCTTGCGAAATCTTAGATAGTCTCGCGTTGCGTAAATCACGTCGCGTTCCGCACGCGTCAAGCTCTCAAAACGCACGTCCCTTTGAAAAACGGTTTGCTGGAAATCGAAAATCATCTCGGACCCTACATCGGCTGCAAAGCCCGTTGGTCCATTGAACGTAAGTACGACGCTATTGGCGAAGCGAGCTAAGAACTGGCCACCGGTGGCGAGCGTCTTTTCAACACCCACTCCCGATGGAACCGCCAACTGGTTTTCGGTCACTCCGTTGTTTTGCAAATTCCGATAATTGGCGGCGGCTCCATTGCCAAACGGAGATGGGTTTAGCTCGTATTGGTACCGCTGACGAGTCAGCGTCAAGGCGGACCGAAAGAGGACTTCTTTTCTCGCTTGATAGTCGCGGCTATTGATCGTGGCAAGCTCCATCAAGTTCGCCAAAGTCAGTCGGCGAACCGGATTTAGGGACGCATCGCGTTTGGAATCCGCATACGTCTGAGCAAACTCTTGACGAAGCGATTCGAATTCAAGCATCCTATCAAGGCAGCTCCTCGGGAGGACCTCCCAGGCGTGCGACGGAATCGTCACTTTGTTGACTGAAACGCTATCGTTACGCGATGCATTTTCCGGCTCAGCCCCCTTGGCCCCCGAGATCGGATTCTTGTCATCACTGAGTAGCATGACGGTTTCGGATTGAAAGCTCGCTTGAACAATCCCCGATTCGGCATACGTGTTGGACGGAACCGTTTGCAGTTCTTCGGATCTTTGGTGTCCGTTGGATCCAATCGCAACCTCCCTCTGGAGAGAGCTAGGGGCATCGGTTGCCAGTTCTGGGAGCGTGTAGTCATTGAGAACCGAACGCGGAACCGGCAGTTGCGGGCAATCCGGGTTGGTTGGGTCATAAAAACGAGACCTTGGGTCCGGTTTAACGGAGTAGTCTGCGGACACGTGCTCGCCTAGACATGCCGACTTTTCCTGAACGATTCGATAGGTGTCCCGATCGGCTGCGGTTCGATACTTGGTACGGGTGCATCCATTGGCCATCGCTAGCCAGGATAGAACCAAACAGAAAAGAGCAAGCGAACGCATACTTTGGTGAGATTTCCGGGCAAACGGACGCAAGACACGGGGGTCTACCGTTTAAGCATCGGCAGCGAAGGTACGATTCTTCCGTTTGTGCCAAATAATCCAGAGGAAATGGTGGCCTCGCGCGTTCGTTAGGCAAGATAGGTTGACTTTAGGGCCTATTGGTGCCGCAAGGCCTCAATCGGATTCATGCTAGCGGCCTTATAAGCTGGGTAAACTCCGAACACGATGCCTATGGCTACGGAGATTCCAAACGCAATCAAGATGGATGCTAAGCTGGTCGATGTCTTGATTCCCAAAAGCAACGTAAAGACCATTGGCAATAGGACGCCTACAATCACGCCCAGGATTCCGCCGCTGGTGCTCAGGACAGTCGTCTCCATCAAGAACTGGATGATGATATGACGACGTTTCGCGCCGATCGCGCGACGAATCCCGATCTCGCGAGTTCGCTCGGTGACGGTCGCCAACATGATGTTCATAATACCGATACCACCCACTAGCAAAGAGATGCTTGCGATCGAGCCCAACACCAAATTCCACAGTCGCTTTTCGCGTTCTGCCTGATTCAAAAGCTCGAGTGGTACCTGTACTTCGTAGTCTTTTTTACCCGAATGGCTTTGCGAAAGCATGGTGCGAATGATGGATGCAAACGGACGAACTTGAGTCTGATTCGGAAACTCAATCGTAATTTCACTCAATTCGATTCGCACGTATTGTCGAGACCCTGTTTCGACGAGTCGCTGGACGATCCCCATTCGGTTTTGAGCAGAGGATATAGGGATGTAGAGATCGTTGTTCTGGTCGTCGGTCTCATTGCTCAACGTTTTGGAGGTGCCACTCTCGCGAGTTCCTACAACGCCTATCACGCGATAAGCGTCATCACCCACCAACAAAGACTGTCCCAGAGGGTCTTCAAAACCAAAAATTTCGTTAGCGACTCGGTGTCCCAAAACGATCACGTTGGTTGACATCTCCACGTCATTTGAATTGAAAAATCGACCATGGATTTGCATTTCTTTCACTTGCGGCAGGGCTGCGGTTGTTCCGACGATTCGAGCGGACGTGACATGTCTCTTCCCATGCTGAAGATTCTTTTTATGAATCACCGCCGGTACCACGGTACAACCTTCTTGGGTAAACTCCTCAAACATCCGGAGGTCGGCATAGGTCAATCCATAGGCCAGGACCGCTGTCGAGGAAGTGCTCATCGGAGCATCATTGCTCGGCTGTGGCTTGACGCTTCTCACGATCACATTGGCCGCACCGAGTCGGCGAATTTGTTCGAGGGCTTCTTGCTTGGACCCCTCTCCGATCGAAAGCATTGCGATAACGGAGGCGACCCCTAGAATCGTCCCAAGCAGGGTTAGAACGCTACGCAGCTTATGAAGCAGCAAATTGCGGATGGCTAGGCTGAAGGTGGCGAATAGCACGTATGAGAACTGTTGGTTGCTAGGACGCAGGAACTATCACGTCTTTATCGGAGAACATCGCTTCCATTAAATCTTGAGCGTTCATGGCGATCGATTCGCCTTCGGACAGTCCACTTTGGATGCTCACTTTGGTATCGTTGGTCTGGCCAAGTTCGACAGGACGAGCGTGTGGACGGTTGCCTTCATCACGCACAATGACGTAAGTCTTCTCATCATGCTTGACCACGGCGTGAAGCGGCACGGTCAACACGTCGGCAACGGAATCCACCAGTATTTCGGAAACTGCAGTCATGCCAGGCTTAAGGCCTTCCACTTTTTCATCGATCGTCACGATGGTTTGATAAACTTTTGTGTCATTCCCAGACCAACTGTTTTGTTCTGGCAGGACAGCAACGGACTTCACGGTACCGCGGTACTTTAGGTGAGGGAAGGCATCGACGGTGATGCGAACTGAGAGCCCACTATGAACTTGATCCAGCGAGGATTCATGAATCCGTGTTTCGACCTGCATCGAATCCAAATTGGGGATCGACAACAATTTTTGTCGAAACAACACAGGAACACCCTCGCGAACTTCGTACGATTTACTGCTCGGGTAGGCGACGAGACCTGACTGGGGTGCATGAACCTTGCATTTTTTGAGTTGTGATTGATATCGAGCCAGTCGCTCTTCTTCTTTCTTGAGCGACTCTTCCTTAGCTCGCATGAGGGCTTGCATTTGAGCGAGCCTGGCTTCGTTGTTGCGTAGGACTTGTTCGAGGCCCCGTTTTGCTGTGGCCACTTTCCCTCCCAGACTCAACATGTCCTTGCGTTGCTCGTAGACCTGCATTTTTTTGAGCGTCGACACTTCGGATTGCAGTTGATTCAATTTTGCTGCGAATTGTCCCTCAGCTTGAAGGTAGGTCAATTCGATTCGGCGCACTTCGTTGCGGCTCGCATAACCGAGTTTGAACAAAGATTGGACGCCTCTTTGTTCTTCACGTCGGAGTTCCATGGTTGCCTGGGCCGCTAGAATTTCATTGTTCACGTCATCGATGCGCCGCTTGTTGGCATCGACCGACAGTTTTTGCGTCCCGTTGTCTTTGTCGACATACATCTCTAGTTCGAGTTCCGCCAATTTGATAAGCAGTTCGGCTTCCGCCTTAGCTGTCGTGTTCATGGTGAGTTGATTTTTTAGATTGGCTTCTGCCTGAATCTTTTCGGCGATCGCGTTTTCGGTGTAGAGGGTCTGATCATCCAGCGCCTCTTGCATCGGGTTGGCATCTAACTCGACAACGAGATCTCCCTTGGTGACAGACGCGCCATTGGGAATCATCCAGAGGATGGTGGTGCCGTTGATGTTGTCTTTTCGGACATCTTCCACTTCGCAAAGCAATTCGACATTCGATTGGCTTTCCAAGCTTCCGCGTTCCAGAACGACGACTTCCAGATCCGTTCGATCGACTTCGTGCCAAACGACCTGACCCGAAATCGAGGAATGGGTCGCCTGCTGTTGGTTCCACCCCCAAGCAGCCAGAGAGACAACCAAAAGAGCGAGGAGCAAAACGCGCATTGGGCTGTGTTTTGACGTGCGAGGCCAAGGATTGTCGCCACTAGAAATGTCAGAACGGTGTGCAACCGTGGACATGATGTTGGTTTCCGCGATTTGGGAGGCTGGACCATCCATTTTCAAAAACGGACGGCGGGAGGACTAGAATTTCGGGTGGGATGGAGGTGGGAGGTGGGAGATCGGAGATCGGACTCTAGTATATATCGTTTCCGCCATAGAGTTCCTTGCGAGTTTAATCCATTCTGTCGAATAAATCAACTGAGACAAGGGGCTGCAGTCGGCTTCTCGGCGTCCTTACAGTTTCAAGTTGGGGGGTTTGGTTGAACCTTTCGTATGCTTTACCTCGAGGGCACGGCCACCCCTGTAAACATGATTACATCGAATTCAACCAACCCTTTCATTACTTGGGAGGGTGAGGCTCCTGCCGAACCAATGCGTCGCTAGCCCGGATGATTCACCGGAGATTTAATGAGCAGCCGAAAGGCGTTAGCCTCCGGTTATGGCGGAGCAGACAACCGTGGCTAGCGTTAAACGGCTAATGAATAATCCGAGCTAGCTCGGCAGGAGCCTCGCTCTCCCACTTGAAGACTCGGCAGGTAGATTTGAATCTGCCGCTCGCCTAATTGCCTACGAACGCTTATCTGATTCTTACAGAAAAAAGCCAATTCTGCTAAAGTGCGTCCGCGATGGTCTCTAGGTCTTCGGCTTGCAATTCTTGGGCTGCCATTTGGATTCGAGCGCCGGCTTTGCTAAGTGCGGCAATCACTAGAATTCTTAATACGTTAGCGATGGCACTGGTTGTGCCTTGCTCGAGAGCACGACGAATCAAGCGATGCTGTGTGTTGAGGATGATTTCATTCTTTCCGGCAGGACTACGCTGGAAATGCTGATCGACTAGTCGTTGGAAGCCACGAGGCAATTCGCCATTCTCTCGCAACTCATCAAAGGTCTTTGAAAGTTCATAGCGTTCGTTCACAAAGGCCATGACCGGCTGATTGTTGGAGGTCGACGCCAAGAAGACATTCGAATCTAACGACTCGAAGAAACCATGCCATTCCGCAGATGCATCGACTCGCTCATCCACGCCCAAGATCGACTCGCAAAAATTCGCCGAGGACGGACTGGCAGCTCTCAAGTCAACTTGCTCGAGGGTCATTTCGCCCAGCATGGCAGCGAGCAACGTTTCTTCAAAACTTCGAAGGGTATGGATACAAGGGGTCGATCCATTGGCAAAAAACTCGTTGAGCCAAGCTTCCTGGCGACGATCGGCGTTGTACCACACCACGTAATCCGCTTCGTCCTCAACCAATGCGTCTGCCCGACTCCGGCTGAGGATTTGCTCGACAG
Source organism: Pirellula sp. (assembly GCA_031427235.1). Classification (GTDB taxonomy): domain Bacteria; phylum Planctomycetota; class Planctomycetia; order Pirellulales; family Pirellulaceae; genus JBKCUI01. Next base: position 21,049 of record JANPNA010000520.1, on the reverse strand, counting down.
TTAGTTCACCGTGCGAAGTGATGAACTTATAGGTCGATTGCAAAAGCACTCGCAGTTTTTCGTCATGAATCGCCATACCAGCAAATGTATAACGGTGCCAATGCAGGATGGACTGCCATCGGTGAGGGTGGTTTCGAGTTAGTTCATCGAAGTGCACGTATATCTCATCGGAGATGGAATCGCAGACCGAATCAAAAATGGCATCGCGAACGAGATCTTCGCGGTTGGACGTTGGGGAGCAATTCGGCAGCTCAAGCACACCGCGCAAAAACGGTGCCCAAACAGGCACCAACTCCCGAATGTGACGCGAGATAACCATCCTTCGAACACTGACCGCGATCGTTGCATCGTCCGCAAAGCCAGGAGTCCGCTGTGGTGAGACGTAAAGCGCTCCTTTGATTGCGACAGGAGCTTCGACGGCGATGAGAATGACGTCCAATGGAGTCTCACCAAAGTAAGATGCAATTTGTTCTTCGACCGCATCGCTATCGGGGGTCGGTTCCAGCCAGGACGCTTGTATTAAGTTGGACCGAGCACTTGCATGATTAAGGTGAATTGGAATGGGGAGGAAGTCTGCATACTGCTTTATTCCGGATTCAAGCAATTCTGCATCGTCGGCAAAGACCACGTAATTGGGCTTAAGAAAAAGCTTAACGGATGTCCCAACCGTCGTGCGAACGGAGGAGGAAAGCTCGATATCGGTGCCAGCCCCAGCTTCCCAACGGACGGCTTCCTCTCCCTCGAACCGTAGACTGTCGACGATAATTTTATCCGCCAACATGAAGGCAGAAAAAAGTCCGATTCCAAATTGCCCGATCAGATTGCTGCCGTCGCGCTTGTTGGAGTGCATTGAAATATCAAAAGCGTCGGTAGCCCCTTTCTTGATCAGCCCTGTAATGCCGATTCCAAGCGTCCCTAAATAGTCTTCGGCTTCGTTATAAGACAACCCGATCCCGTCGTCGACAAAGGTGAGCGTGCGTTCGGCCGCGTCTTGCAGTACATCAATGCGACCTTGGTAAGACAAGTCGCGTGCACGCCGTCGCATGATGGCGTCGTGCGCATTTTGTAGGAGCTCGCGAACGGGAGTATTGGGGTGGCTATACAGCGACGTCCCCATAATCTCAATGACGCCCGCAATGTCGACTTTGAAGGGGATGCGCTTTACCTTGCGCGGCGTTGAAGACTCCGGTTCCATCAAGACTTGCCCGTAACCTTTTCTAAAACTTCTTCGGTCACGTAAATCGGAAGAGGTGGTTGAAAAGTCACCGCGACGGCAATCGCATCGGATGGCCTCGAATCGATTTCGATGATCTCCTCGCCTCGCTTGAGACGCAAATGGGCGAAGTACGTTTGGTCTTGAAGATCCGAAATGACCACACTTTCTACTTGGGCTCCGAGAGCTTCAGCAATATTGACAATCAGATCGTGGGTGAGAGGCCTCGGTGGCGTCGCCTTGGCTTTCACGCGTCGGTCAATACTGGTCGCTTCGAAAATGCCGATGAGGATAGGGAATTGCCGCTCGCCGTCGACTTCTTTCAAGTAGATGACCTGGTTGTCGCTGATCTCGCTGATGATGATGCGAGAGAGTTGCATTGGGACAGGTGTGGACATGATGGACAAGTCGAAAGGAAGTTTGGAAGAAGCATTTCATTCGCTGGACTTCCTGAGTATACACAATCGAGCCGGTTCTGTAATGTTGGTGCAATATGGCAATCCATTGTTGGGAAGCGACGACGTTTTGTTTCCTCAACAATTCGCTCTATCGTCGAGCGAACCTGTGGAGTGGGGTGGGCATCTTGCCTGCCATCGAATCGACATTGGAAAATCGCAAGCTGGAAGCTTACGCCACTTTATATGCCCAAAAATCTAAAATTCACTTCGGGCGTTTGGTATACTAAAACGCTTCCGGGCTTTTGAGCCTTGGATAAACCGAATTCCCTTCCAACCTTCCCTCCCTCGCATAACGGCATCCAACATGAAGCACCATCCATTGTCGAACATCGGGTTAAGTCTTTTCGCCTTTCTCATGGGAGGCATGCTCCTGCATCAGACGGCACCGGCAGCGGATCCGATGGCAGCGGATCCGATGGCAACGCCCGACGGGACGGTGCCGAACGATTGCCGTTTATTGCCACCCAAGGACCTGAATGGGTATTTTCCGTTCAAACCACCTAAGAGCAAGGCGGAGTGGGAGACTCGATCGGATTATGTTCGCCGTCAAGTTCTGGTCTCACTTGGGCTGTGGCCGATGCCAACCAAATCGCCACTCAACGCCGTTCTCCACGGCAAAATCGAACTGCCGGATTACACCATCGAGAAAGTTTATTTCGAAAGCGTACCGGGTTTTTACGTCACCGGGAATCTATACCGTCCCAAGAACGTCTCAGGAAAAGTTCCAGGGGTGCTATTCGCTCACGGTCATTGGCAGGATGCGAGGCTCTCTACCGAAACCGATGCCAATCTTTTACGCGAGATCGCAACTGGCGAAGAGCGATTCGAAAAAGGTGGACACAGTCGATTTCAATCGATGTGCGTTCAGCTAGCAAGAATGGGCTGCGTAGTTTGGCAATGGGACATGCTCAGCGATTCCGACTCGGTCCAGTTGTCGCGAGAAGTTGTTCACTCGTTTAAAACGCAGCGACCTGAAATGAATACCACCGAAGATTGGGGACTGTACAGTCCACAGGCTGAATCAAACTTGCAGAGTATCCTCGGCTTGCAAGCCCTCAACGCAGTGCGATCGCTTGACTTTCTTTTGAGTATTCCTGAAGTAGACCCGAGCCGAACGGCCATAACAGGTGCAAGCGGTGGTGGAACCCAGTCGATGATCCTAGCTGCGATTGACCCTCGTATCCAGTTGTCGTTTCCTGCCGTGATGGTGAGTACTGCCATGCAGGGTGGCTGCACTTGCGAAAACGCATCGCTTCTAAGGGTGAATACCGGCAACATCGAATTCGCCGCCCTCTTTGCACCGAAGCCGCAAGGAATGACGACCGCCAACGATTGGACAAAGGAAATGTCCACCAAAGGTTTTCCTGAATTAAAAGAACACTACAGCATGCTCGGATCGCCGAAAAACGTGATGCTCCAGCGAGGCGAGCATTTCCCGCACAACTACAACGCCGTGTCGCGTTCTGCGTTCTACACATGGCTCAACCAGCATTTCAAACTTGGACACAAAGAACCGGTCATCGAACGCGATTTCGAACCGCTTTCACGAGAACAGTTGACGGTATGGGACAAAGATCATCCGGCTCCTACCGCCAAAGGTCCTGACTTTGAAAAAGAGCTCTTGAACTGGTTGACCGAGGATGCCGAGAAGCAATTGCTTGCTAGCTGGAAATCCTCCGAAAGCACTGGAAAAGATCTGAGCAATGCCATAGATGTATTGGTCGGTAGGAAAATTGGGGAAACGGGAGATGTGGCGTGGGAACTTAAAAACAAGAATGACCGTGGGGCCTTTGTTGAGATGACGGGATTGTTGAAAAACACCGGTCGTCAAGAAGAGTTGCCCGTCACCTGGTTGTATCCAAAGAAGTGGAATGGCAAGGCTATCGTTTGGCTTGACCAGAATGGGAAATCGGGACTGTATTCCGCCGAAGGGATTTTAAAACCCGCGGTCGCAAAACTAGTCGACGCTGGTTCGACGGTAGTCGGCCTCGACATGCTTTTTCAGGGGGATTTCCTCAAGGATGGAAAGCCGATAACACAGACGCCGATCGTTGGTAACCCTCGCGAGTTCGCAGGTTATACCCATGGCTATAACCACTCGTTGTTTGCACAACGAACGCATGATGTTTTGACCGCGGTACATTTTCTTCGAACGGCTAAGATTGGCGATCATCCCAATCCTTCGTCCGTTGCGATCGTTGGGTTAGCAGGTGTAGGCCCGATTGCAGTCGCGGCCCGAGCCGTTGCGGGGAAAGCGATTGACAAAGCGGCCATCGACACCAGCGGATTTCGCTTTGGAAATCTTCTCGATTATCGAGACGTGAATTTCCTGCCGGGTGGAGCCAAGTATCTCGATATCCCCGGAATGCTGGCGGTTGCTCCACCAAGTCCACTTTGGTTGGCCGGAGAAGGAAGCGAGCCAGCGATGGTGAAGGAAGTTTATAAGAATACCGACAAAGGCAACCTTGAGTTGTATGGTGGTGATAAGTCCGCAAGTGAATTAGCCGCCGTCGAATGGTTGCTTAAGTGATCATGAAACAATTTTTCAGCTTAGTTGTTTTGCTTCTCATCCCGCACTTGGCATTTGCTGACGAGCCGATCAAGGTTGCTGTCTTCGACGTCGATGCCACGCCGCCTTTTGGTTCCGCCATGGCTTACGATCCGGTTAAGCGTTTGGATGAACTCACGTTGCGATGTCGCGGGATCGTGATCCTGGGCTCGGAGCAACCGATAGTTCTTTGCGCCGTCGATTGGATCGGCATCGCCAACGAAGGGCACGACGCGTTTCGTTCTGCACTAGCCAAGGCAGCAGGAACGGTTCCTGGACGCGTCGCGGTGCATGCGTTGCATCAGCATGACGCGCCCGGCTGCGACTTCACCGCTGAGCGCATCATCCGAGAACTGAACATCTCGGGCTACACACGGTTCGAAGGGGACTTTCAACGTCAAGTCCTTCAACGAGCCGCAGATGCAATTCGCAGTGCGATACCAAACGCACAAACGGCCACCCATTTTGGCTACGGGGAAGCTGTTGTATCGGAGGTGGCTTCGAATCGGCGTGTAGCCATCGGGCCCGATGGAAAAGTGGGAAGTATGCGTGGCAGCAGTTGCAAAGTTCCAGCTCTCGTTGCATTGCCAGAAGGTCTTATCGACCCGATCGTTTCGCTCCTTGGATTTTGGAATGAAAATGTGCCAATCGCCTTGCTCAGTTCTTACGCTTGTCATCCTCAGAGCTATTATCGACTTGGGATTCCGAGCCCCGATTTCCCAGGCATCGCACGGTTTATCCGAGGCCAAGACGTGAACAGCGCGATGCACGTTCATTTTAACGGTGCTGGCGGAAACATCGCGGCTGGCAAATACAACGACGGATCGCAACCCAATCGAATGCTTCTAGCAACCCGACTTGCGAACGGCATGCGCGAAGCATTTGAGAAATCGGCTCGACACCCTCTCACTGCTACTGACATTGGTTGGAGCAGCCAGCCGGTCAGTCTGCCTTTGGCAGCCCATTTGAATCAAGCAGATCTCGTTGCAAAACTCAAGTCAGCAAATCCAAAAGGTTATATTTCGTTTGCCGACCAACTCGCCTGGTTGGAACGTGTTCAAGCTGGTCACAAAATCGACGTTACGTGTTTGCGAGTCGGTGGCGTTCGTATGCTTCATCTGCCCGGTGAGCTTTTTGTCGAGTACCAACTAGCCGCCAAGACCATGCGACCGGATTTGCATGTCATGATGGCGGCCTATGGGGATTACGGTCCAGGCTACATAGGTACGGCTGCCGCCTATCCCGAAGGTGGCTACGAGACTGGCCCAACCGCGTCCAGCGTGGCACCAGAGGTCGAGCTTGTTCTGCTTAGTGCAATGAAGAACGTGTTAGGCAGATGATTTACTTGCATATCGTTTAACCGTTAGCCGTAGGCGTACGTTAATAGTGTCGAGTACGCCTTCGGCTCGGGGTTAAACAACGACGGACTACCGAGTATAATCCTAACTTCCAAGCTAAGTGCATCGTCGAGCTCATCCCAAGTACAACCTTCATGAGAGAGAATCCTTTGAATACACGGCGACATTTCCTGTCCACCACCACGGCAGCCCTTTCAACCTCACTCCTTTGCCGTCCAAGCCTCGCTCGACAAACGCCAGTGAGTCCCAATGCCGATCCTGCAAAAATAGATCTCCCAACAGCCTGGATCAACGCCACTCTCTTGCCGGTCGATAAGCCACCAATAAAAAATGGAGCGATCGTCGTCCATGGAGGCAAGATCATTGCCGTCGGTGAGTGGCCGGGTGTTACCATTGGTGGCAACGCGACCGTGGTCGACGCCAAAGGCAAATGGATTATGCCAGGCCTTATTTGCACCCATAGCCATATCGGTGGAATGGGCGCTGCAGACGGAAGCAGTCCCATTCAACCCGGTGTTCGCATTCTGGATTCGATCAATGTTCGCGACTCCGGTTTCCGCCGTGCGCTCTCAGGTGGCTTGACGACACTCAATATTATGCCGGGTTCAGGGCATCTCATTAGCGGGCAGACGGTCTACTGCAAATTGCGATACTACGAATCATCACCGCGAGTGGTAGATGAAATATTGATTCGCGACAAAGACGGTGTGGCAACGGGCGGTCTCAAGATGGCCAACGGAACCAATTCTCAAGGCGAGTCTCCATTTCCGGGTACCCGTGGCAAATCCGCTTACTTGGTCCGCGAGCAATACATCAAAGCTCGCGAATACCAAGCCAAAATAGGTGCTGCCAAAGAGGACGTGACCAAAATGCCGCCGCGGGACCTCCATATGGAATCGTTAGTCGAGGCGATGCAAGGCAAACGCATCGTTCATCATCACACGCATCGGCACGATGACATCATGACTGTCATTCGCCTCTCGCAAGAGTTCGGTTTTCAAACCGTTCTGCATCACGTAAGCGAAGGCTGGAAAGTAGCCAAAGAAATCGCAGAAGCCAAAATGCCTTGTTCTATCATCGTACTCGATTCGCCCGGCGGAAAGGTCGAGGCCAAGGACATGACGTTCAGCAATGGCCGGGTGCTGGATGAAGCAGGCGTCAAGGTCGCATTTCATACCGATGACTGGATTACCGACTCGCGGTTGTTTATGCGTTCTGCTGCGTTAGCCGTTCGGGCGGGAATGAACCGCGACAAAGCTATCGCGGGGTTAACCCTTGCGGGTGCCGAAATGCTTGGATTAGGCGATTCTATTGGCTCCCTGACTGTAGGCAAAGATGCCGACTTTGCAATTCTGAACGGCGATCCGCTAAGTGTTTACTCTCGGGTTTTGGAAACGTGGGTCGAAGGCAAAAAAGCCTTTGACCTCAGCAAGCCAGAGGATCAGCTCTATGCCGAAGGTGGTATGAAAGCCGGTAGCGATCTCGATCCATTCTTATGTTGCTTTGCTCCAGCATGGCAAGGAGGTGCAAAGTGATTTTTCCACCGAGCAAAGTTACTCTTGCAATTCTTGGCCTTGCATTAAGCTGCAACAACGGGAAAGCCGAGCCACCTTTGGTTGTCCAAGCCAAGCGTGTTTTGACCGCAGCCGGTCAGACCATCGAAAACGGAACGGTTGTATGTGTCGACGGCAAGATAAAAGCCATCGGAAAAACCGGCGAAATTGCGGTTCCCGACGGTGCAACACTCCTCAAATGCGAAGTCTTAATGCCGGGCTTGGTCGACGTGCGAACATGCGCCGGACTTTCGGGAATATTGAATGTCAAACAGGACAGCGATCAATTGGAACACTCCTCACCTCTCCAGCCCGAGTTGCGAGCCATCGACGCTTACAATCCACGTGAAGAATTGGTCGAATACATTCGGAGTTTTGGGGTTACCACCATTCACACCGGCCATGCGCCCGGCGAGTTGATGTCCGGCCAAACGCTTATTGCCAAGACAATCGGCAACACCATCGAAGAAGCTCTCATGGTGGATGGACGTGCGATCGCCGCAACCCTGGCTGAGGCATCCTCCAAATCTGGTAAGGCAAGCCCTGGCACGCGAGGCAAACAGATGGCCATGCTCAGGGCGCTGTTTATCGAAGCCCAGGAGTTTCAAACCAAACGGAACGCCAAAGCCAACCCAAAACCAGCCGAATCGAGCGGCAAAGAAAAAGACAAAGAAGCGGAACCCATCGCACGCAATCTGCGATTGGAGTCTCTGGTCGATGTTTTGGCCGGCAAAAAAGCCTTGCTCATTACCGCCGATCGAGCTCAAGACATTGCCTCCGCCATTCGACTGGCCGAGGAATTCAAGATACGAATATGGCTCGACAGCGCTGCCGAATCCCACTTGATGATTCCGCAAATCAAAGCGGCAGGAATCAGTGTGTTGTTGCATCCGTCGATGGCCAGAGCCAGCGGTGAGAAAGAGAACCAATCCTTTCAATCGGCTTCCAAGTTGCATGCGGCTGGAATCCCGTTTGCCATCCAAGGTGGCTTTGAAGCGTATGTACCTAAGGTTCGCGTGGTGTTGTTCGAAGCGGCCATCGCGGCGGCTCATGGACTCAACTACGATGCGGCCATCGAATCGATAACGATTTCACCAGCTCGCATTTTAGGAATCCAGGATCGTGTCGGCTCACTCGAGGTAGGAAAAGATGCCGACTTGGCACTCTACGACGGCGATCCAATGGAATATACAACACATTGCGTCGGTGTCGTTATCAACGGAAAAGTGGTATCGTCGTTGGTTCGTTAAGTTTCTACAACCCATCAATCAACACAAGGCAAAAACATGCAACGATGGTACTCCATTGACAACGAAGAGGACGTTCCATCACCGGCGCTCCTGATTTACCCAGACCGTATTCAAGAGAACTTACGCCGCATGATAAGCTTGGTCGGTGACGTGGCCCGGCTCCGGCCCCATGTCAAGACGCATAAGATGCCGCAGATCATCGCCATGAAACGAGCGCTAGGTATCGACAAGTTCAAAGTGGCTACGATCGCCGAGGCGGAAATGACCGCCAACGCTGGCGGCAACGATATCCTATTGGCCTATCAGCCAGTTGGACCCAACGTCCGTCGATTCGTTGAGTTGATCAAACGATTTCCCGGTTCTCACTTTTCTGCGTTGGTGGATAATCCGCAATCACTCTCGCAGATTGCTTCGTATGCAAAGGCTCAAGGTGTCGTCGTCTGTCTTTATGTCGATTTAAACGTCGGGATGAACCGAACCGGTATTGCTCCCGGTCCAGACGCGGCGGAACTGTACCAAATGCTAGCTTCCACAGAAGGTGTCTGCGCAGGCGGACTGCATGCGTACGATGGCCATTTGCATGAATCGGATTTAGCCAAGCTAACTGAGCAAACGCGTCAAGCGTTTGAACCCGTTTGGAAATTGACGGAAGAATTGAAGCGTGAGGGTTTCGACGTTCCCAATATCATTGCGGCGGGAACGCCCACTTCGAGTCTATTGGCCAAACACGAAGGGATTGAGGTGGGATTAGGAACGACGGTGCTTTGGGATTCTGGACAACCGGAAACCTCGCCAGACTTGGATTTCCAGAACGCAGCGGTGCTGTTGGCTCGCGTGATCAGCCGCCCGACCGCAAACCGAATCTGCATCGACTTGGGCCATAAAGCGGTCGCTTCCGAAATGGCGCAGCCAAGAGTCCGGTGGTTCGGTCTTGAGGATGCTTCTATTGTGATGCACAGCGAAGAACATATGGTTTTGGAGACGGCGAAACGAGATGCGTTTCCCGTGGGTACGGTGGTGTACGGGATCCCACGTCACATCTGCCCGACAGTCGCTTTGCAAAATGAAGTGTGGTGCGTCAAGGATCGAATGGCGGTCGAAAAATGGCCTGTTGTGGCACGAGTTCGAAGCATAACGATCTAATAAATCGTTCGTTCTATGGAGGGTTGAGCGAAGGGTGTGGCTGTCGCCAGCAACATGCTCTTTGTGTTCGGACCGATCCGATTAACCTTCCGTGTACTGCAAGTCGTTTTGCTCAAATATCAGCCGCAGTGCGTTAGCATCCGGTTAATTCGCAAATTTAGAACCGTGCGCTTACGCGTTCCGGCAAATTTTCACCCGGCTTTACTTGCAGCTTCAGATACAAGTTTAGCAAGTTTCCGCAAGTAAGTATCAATCGGAATTCCATGAGCAAGCGACAATGCCGCCAGTGCTTTTTTGGAAACGACTTGCTCGCCGTGCTCAATGCGTCTCAATTGTCTCGGCGTTAGCCCAACAATTTCCGACTGCTTTAGTCCCAACGACTCCCGCAGAGTTCGGATCGCATCGCCATAGTTCACTTTGAACTGGTCCGACTTCTTCGCATCCTCTAGCGCTACTGTTGGGTCAATAAGCTGATGAAATTGTTTCCAGCCGAGATGGGAATCGGAGTGCGGCCAATAAAGAAACCGACCGTCTTCGTCGATCTCGAAGTTCGACAGCTTTGACAGATCATTGCCAAGGAATCGACTTAGCTTTTCGCTCGGGACAATCATTCGATCGAACGACGGCGATAGGAGCACCAAATCTTCGCCTTCAACCCATGCATCTACGATTGTCTTGTTTGCGTCAGTTTCGGCCATACCACTGACCAATCGATAAAGGAGTTCGCCCTCAGAAGTCTTATCGCGTTTTGAAGCAATGTGAAGACGATGTGACGAGCGGATCTGCAAAGACATTAACCGATCGACAACAGCTTCGATCGGGAGATCGTTGACGAATACGATTTGTTTCGTCGTAGCAGCTCGTTCCGAATGTTGAATGACGGTTCGAGACAGGTCCGTAAGACTAGAAACAACTAACGTCCAACTTGAAGCTGAAGAAACCTCGCTTTTGGAAGACTTTAAAGAAACAATCGATCGTAGCCGATTGGGCAATCTCCTTACTGTTTGAGAACAAAGAACCTCGTATTCAGGATTTGAGGTAAGAACCAACAAACCGCCAGCAAAGCTCACCTTACGAGCTGTCACCGGGCGACGCCCTACTTCTGCTTGCCTGTTTCGCTTTCTCGAATCAGTCGCCATTGCTCAAGTAAATCCAGTCGGTGTTTTTCTGCCAATCGAATCAGGGTTTTCAGTTCACTTTGCGATGAAGAACCCCATTGAATCTCAATCATTTTGGCTGGGTCAAGCATGAAGGTCACTTTGACTTCCCACTTGCCTCTTCGCATCACGTGAAAATGTGGTGGCTCGTGATCGTTCGACCAGAACCAGATTTTCAGTCCGTCAATCTGAAAGGCAGTCACTCTCGCCACGACTATACTACCTTTCTATCGGACAAAATGCAAGACTTCTTTAAATAAATGTCCGATCGGATAATCAAACCAATCAGCCGCAGCGCGTTAGCACCCGGTTGTGGAGCCTTTTCGGTTACACCCGAATTGAATTGCCCAGAGTCCAACAAAGTCTACAAGTCTTTGATAGCATAAGTGTTGCCGATCCTGCGGACGTAGAGTAACCGACAGGATCCACCGTTGCAGAATCTCACGCGACAATCGGCGTCAGTACATTCCCATGGACATCCGTCAATCGAAAATCCCGGCCCGCATACCGATATGTCAATTGCTCATGATTTAAGCCCATCAAGTGCAAAATCGTGGCGTGCAGATCGTGTACGCTCGCAGGGTTGTCCTGGGCTGCAAATCCAAATTCATCCGTGCTGCCGTATACAGTGCCCCCCTTGATCCCACCACCAGCCAAGCACACGGTGAAGCCGTAGTGGTTGTGGTCTCGTCCAAGTTTCGACGTGTTGCCGTTCATTTCCACAGTTGGCGTCCGTCCGAATTCGCCACCCCAAATCACCAGCGTGTCCTCCAGCATGCCCCGCTGCTTGAGATCCGTAAGCAACGCGGCGATCGGCTGGTCAATTTCGGCCGCGAGCTTGCGATGATTCTCTTCGATCTTGTCATGGTTGTCCCAGGGCTGTCCTGCACCGTGCCACAGTTGGACCATCCGAACGCCGCGTTCCAGCAGCCTGCGAGCTATGAGTGTTTGGCGACCGTGCACTCCGCTGCCGTAAAGATCGCGAATGCGTTGTGGCTCAAGGTTGATATCAAAGGCGTCGGTGGCTGCGGTCTGCATTCGGAATGCCAATTCAAAAGACTCAATTCTCGAATCGAGCCGGGGATCACCCCGTGCGCTCCGATGCCGCTCGTTGAGTCGTTGCAAAAGAGTCAATTGCTGACGTTGGGTTTCATGGCTAGCGTGTGGGCTGCGAATGTTCTCGAGCAAGCGTTCCACAGTCGACTGCTTGGAATCCACGTACGTACCCTGGAGGGAACCCGGAAGGAAAGCGGATTGCCAATTTTCGGCCCCTTTGATCGGCAGACCTCCGGGACACATCGATACGAAGCCAGGCAGATTCTCGTTCTCGTTTCCAAGGCCATAAGTGAGCCATGAACCAAGACTTGGCCTGGCTTGAATAGAATCACCGCAATTCATCAGCATGAGCGAGGGTTCATGATTAGGCACTTGAGCAAACATCGAGCGGACGACCGCGATGTCATCGATATGTTCCGCTGTTTTCGCAAACAACTCACTAACTTCGATCCCGCTTTGTCCATAGTGTTGAAACCGGAACGGCGAAGGAAAAGCGTTGCCCGTCTTGCGTTCCGTAATAAGTGTATTAGGTACAAGCTTGCCTGCATATTTAAGTAACGCTGGCTTCGGGTCGAACGTGTCTACATGCGATGGACCGCCGTTGAGAAAGAAATGAATGACCCGTTTTGCCTTGGGTGCGAAGTGCGGCTGAAGGGTCATCCCCGCGTGGACCGATTGCTCTTGAGCGAGCAAGCCCGCAAGGCCAAGCATTCCGAATCCGACACCCGAACGACGAAGCAGATCGCGTCGAGAAAAACCAAATTGCTCTAACATATTTTTCATCAATCTACAAACATGAATTCATTGGCCAGCATTAGCACTTGTGCCAATTGCTGCCAACGATCCAATTGGCTCTTACTTTCGCTGGAAAAATCTCGACTCGCATCATAAACTGGGTTCGTTTCGTCGCCACCGGCACCTGTTATGCCGATCTGGGTAATCTTAGGCGACCATAAAAACTGATCGCTGTTCAAGCCCTCGCGAATATCCACGATGAAATCGAGTGCATCCCCTTTTTTAACCAGGATCGAGTCGACATCGATTGGCTCCGTCGAATGATGCAGGGTGGATGAACGCAATAGACCGCTTACGCTATGACTAACAAAAGCGCGAATGCCATCACCTACCTCGGGCTCGTGAGTGATTTTGGACGTAATCGAGAAATTACCGTCCATCGTTGATGTCCATCGACGCACGATAGCATGCTTGCGGTCGTTGCCAGGATGACCCCCGGCCGCATCTAGTTTCAACCAGCCAAGTTTCGAATCCGGGTAGCTGTCCCCGCCTTGCCAAGCCGTGCCACTGAAGTGGGGCAGAGGTGTAAACGCTGAGATACGTCCCGTCGCCGGATCGAGCTCGCCGTAGCCATAGCTCCAGTGGCTTGGAGCTGGTTTCGAAATCGTTGATTCGAATTCGGACTGTGCAAACTCCATGGCGAGTTTCAGTTCATCGCTCGTCGGTTTCCTTTGGAAGATTTCGACATACAAACGCTCAATAAGTGCTGTCGGATCGCTTTCACTTAAGTTGTTCGTCAAATGCGTGGCTCGCTCTGCAACAAACGGATGGTTCATCGCGAACAACGCCTGTTGCGGGACAGAGGTTTCCGATCGCTGTGGGATGGAAAGGTCAGGGTTTGCGAAGTCAAACATTCGCAAGACGGGCGACACTTTTTCTCGATCGATGTTTGCGTAGAGGGTGCGGCGTTTGTTCTTGCTGTCGAACAATGCTTGGGGCTTGCCACCGACTCGGAGATCCAGTTCGCCTGCAACGGTGAGCCATGCATCACGAGCTTGCTCGAAACTGAGTCGGCGTGGCGTGATGCGAGCGAGTAGCCGATTAGCTGGATCCAAGGGCTGCGATTTGGAATCATCTCCTTGTTGATAGGTGCTCGAAAGCAGGATGGCGCGATGCAGCGACTTGATGCTCCAATCCGTTTGGATAAAGCGAGTCACCAACCAATCGAGCAACTCCGGGTGCGTTGGCAACTCAGCTCGGTGACCGAAGTCGCTCGGAGTGTCCACCAAAGCGTGGCCGAAGTGGTGCATCCAAACACGATTGACCATGACGCGAGCGGTTAAAGGATTGGTTGGGCTTGCGATCGCATTGGCAAGTTCCAGCCGGCCGCTACCCTGTTCAAAGGGTGTGCGTTCATCTCCGCCCAGGGCCGATAAGTAGTGCCGTGAAACTTCGGTACCCTTGGTTAATGGATTCCCGCGAAGGAATACTCGCGGAGTCGAAGGGATCGATCGATCGACAAGGATCGTCGCATAAGTGGGGGAGCCTGCGCTATCCATCAACCAACGATCGACTTCTCCTTGCAATTTCCAGAGCTCAACGATGACATCGGTTGGGAAAACCACTTCGATGTTGGTGATATGCTCGTCCGGCACGTGACATGGAGACTCGATTCCATATAGGACGCGGCGTAGCTCTTCCTCTTTCGCATCGGGAAGACCTTGTGCATCTGAGTGGGTTGCGACCAATTCGCGCCAATGTTTTTCGACTTCCGCAAACACATGACTGTAATCCGATGCAACTTGGTGTGATTGTTCACGTAGCCCCGTTGAGTCCACAGCTTCTCTGTTATCGAAGAGGCCATGCCATTTTTCGAAGATCGGATTCGCCGATTGTTTGTCCTTAGCCAAAAACGCTTGCCATTTGCGGACCACGAACGGGTTGAGGTCACCTAGTTCGACAACTTGGTTGAAAACCTCGTCTGGGTATTTTTCGAGCTCGAGTTGAGCGAGTAGGTATTGATCGATTTTGGAACGCACACGGCCAGCCTGCTCCTCACGGCGTTTATTAATGGTCTCTTTGAGTTTCGTCTGTCGCTTTCCGAGTTCTTCCAAAAAGGTGGTGTCTTGTGACTGACCGCAACTGACAAGCTGTTCCGCGCTGCTTTGAAAAACTCCGTAGAGCGAGTAATAGTCACGCGTTGGAATGGGATCGTATTTATGATCGTGGCATCGAGCGCAGGCAACCGATAATCCCAGCATCCCGCGAGAGACGACATCAATGCGATCATCAATAACGTCGTGCGTCACACCTAGGAATCGACGCCCCAGTGTCAGAAACCCCATAGCGGCGAGGTCCGGCGATCCAGCCGGCACGATCTTATCCGCCGCGATTTGCAAACGCACAAAACTATCGTAGGCGAGATCTTCGTTGAAGGCACGGACGATCCAATCGCGATACGCAGACGCGTGTACCCAACGATTTTCTTCGCGCGCGTAAACGTATCCCTTGGTATCGGAGTAGCGAGCCACGTCAAGCCAATGCCTCGCCCACTGTTCACCGTATTGCGGGGACGCAAGCAATCGCTCGATCAAACGCGAATACGCGTCCGGCGAATCGTCTTCAACAAACGAGCCGACCTCGGCTGTGGTTGGGAGCAAGCCGGTCAAGTCCATGGTAGCGCGGCGTATGAGCGTTCTTCTATCGGCCATCGGACTTGGCTCAAGTCCCTTCGTTTGTTGCTTCTGCAAAATGAAGCAATCAATGGGCTGCTGGCTCCACGAATCCTCCTTGAACTTGGGCGGCTGAACGATTGCGACTCTCTGCAAGGACCAAAGTGGGGCTTTCTCCGATTTCACCGTCGTGGCCATACCGTTGCGTGGATCGGGTGCTCCCATTTTGACCCACGCTTCCAGGTCCGCGATTTGGCGATCGCTGAGCTTTTTTTTTGGCGGCATTTGCAGTTCGGAGTTAGCATAACGCACTGCCTCGATCAGTCGACTTGCATCGGGCTTTCCTGACTGGATGACAGAACCATTCTCGCCGCCAGCTTGCCAAGCGGCGCGAGAATCGAGCCGCAGCCCCCCCTCTTGCTTCTTCTCACCATGGCATTCTTGGCATCGATCGACAAGAATCGGTCGAATTCGAGTTTCGAAAAAGGCTTCGCCATCGTCCGCGATCGACCTTCTGTCGTTTGCCAGAACGCACAACACGACGAAAATAGTGGCAAGGTAGGACAACGGAGAGAACATAATCAAACGGGGTGTTTGGTAGGCGAATCCGAAAGAGTTGCTAGTGAAGTACGACAGTCTTGCAAGCCATTCGCTTCGGAAGGTAGATATTATCTTACCTCATTCAGCGATGGACGGAACGATTTGTGGATAGTTTTCAAGAATCTCGGATCCCGAGATGGCTTGATCAGGAATTGGCCAAGATCGATGCGAGTTAAGGACTTCTTCCTGATGCGATTTTGGGACTTCGCGATCGCCTCAAGACCGCTTTCAGCTACAATTGGGATGTGTAACAGTGTTTTCGCTATGACTCAAAGAACAGATTAAACGAGACAATCGGTTTCATGGACGACGAGATTCCCTATTCTGAACCCGCGAGTTTGATGTGGGTATTTTGGGCATATCCAATTCTCAGTTTCATGTTGATGGCCGTCAATCTGTTCTTTATTGTGCATGCGATCAAAACTGGGCGACCCTATTATTGGATCTGGATCATTTTCGTCATGCCTGTGATTGGGGCAACAGCCTACTTTCTCGTCGAGATACGTCCCAACCTTCGAAGCATTGACTGGTCAAATCTACGTTGGCGATTCGCTTCGCCTCAAACCCGAATCTCCATCTTAAGCGAAGTAGCAAACGCGTCACCAACCGTGAAAAACTGGACTCGACTTGCTCGAGAGTACGAATCTCAGGGGCAATGGACTCTCGCGGCAGCGACGTACCGCGATTCTATCTTGCGAAAGCCAAGGCCGCTGGAGGTAATGAAACTGCAGCGGACCTCGATCTCCAAAAGATTGTCCAAACCTATCGCAATAGTAATGCGCTAGTGCGAAAGCATGAACAGCAATGGTACGTTCAAGCGTGCAAGTTACGCCGTTCATGGACGAATCGTAGGCGTGTTTGATGAGTAGGATCCGAGCCAACCCAGTACACTTCGCAAAGGTGGCAAGAGAGGCCCTGAAAAGAAATGAACATGCAAACTTATTTGACCACAACTTCGTTCCGACGCTTCCGTCTGGCAACGCACGGCCATCGAGGCTTTGCCTCGTCAATCGCATGCCTTGCATTCGCAAGTTGGATGCTGTTGTTGCCAATGTCCCTGGCTCATGATGGCCACGACCACGGGACTGGAGACTCCGCGATGCGAGTTTGGACGTTCATCGATACAGGAGCTCATATCCATGCATCGTTTGTGGCCGCTCAAGATGGAAAATTCCAGGTCCGTCGTTCCGATAATAAAATCGTTTCGTTTGAGATCGCCAAGTTAACCGAGCTAGACCAGAAATGGATTGATCAGCGAATGTCGAAGATTCGCGAAATGAACGAGAGCAATAGTCCGCGAATTCCTTTCTCGCAGCTTGTATCTACCAAGGCAGAGAGTGTTCCTGGCATTGCCGATTCCTTCGAGCCATTTGCTAAACTAAACGTGTTGAAATATCGTCAGGACGGTCGATTTTTCTATGTCGAGTCGGATTCGATGCCGGATCATCGAATGATGGTAGGAATTACCGCTTGGCAACAGCAGGTGCCTCTGCCTCAGCCCTACTTTGGCAACAATGCTTGGCGAATTCCGCTCGAACCGGTCGTCGCGAAGAACCCGCTGTCGGCCAAGTCCCATTTCTTTCGTGGTGCAATTGCTTTGGCTGCCAATGGAGTCCCCATCTTCAATCCGATCAAAAATGATGGGCGGACCGATACGCTGCTGGCTGGGGAACTGGACGAATTTGGCGGTCACTGCGGACGCGCAGATGATTACCACTACCATATCGCTCCAACTCATTTGCAGGAGATTGTTGGTAAGGACAAACCGGTCGCCTATGCGCTCGATGGCTATCCAATCTATGGTTTTACGGAACCCGATGGTTCCAAGGTGGAAGGCCTAGATGCATTCAATGGCCACACAACGCCCGGACTTGGTTATCACTATCATGCAACCAAGACTTATCCCTATCTTAATGGAGGATTTCATGGCGAAGTCGTTGAACGCGATGGTCAGGTCGATCCACAACCACAAGCCGGTGGTGTCCGTCCGGCCCTGACTCCATTGCGAGGAGCCAAGATCATTGGATTCGAAAGCAAGAACAACAAGAGTTTCAGCGTCAAAGTGGAAGTTGGCAACGAGACTCGATATGTGAACTACGTCATCAATGAAAATGGGTCCGTGACGTTTGATTTCGTCGACGGCAAGGGAAAGGTAACGTCGAAAACCTTCTCACCTCGACAACGCGGACCTGGTGGTGGTCAAGGTGGTCGCGGCCCTAGTTAGGGTGGCGGACCTTGACAACCCGGTGGTGCTGGCGGACGTGGCGGATGCTGCCAGCATCCGTGCCGACGCTAGCAGCGTCGGCCACGACACCTCACCTCACCTCACTCCACGACACCTCACTCCACGACAGCAATCACGCACCGCAATTCCAGATCGTAGACTTGTCCTGACTTGATGCTGGTAAAGGCCTCGATTTCATCCGAACCGATTGGGCGATCAAAAAACGCGACCTGGCCGGGGCCGATGACCTCCGCTTTACTCTGCTTCACAACCAAACAAGTTCCTTCATCAATTCCGATGCCAAGTAGTTGAGGAAAGGTCTTTTTGAGCAACGCCATATCGGGGAAACGATTTCTCTGACTGAAGTGTTGGTCGATCGCGACACCTGTTAGAAAGCCCAAGCCTCGTTCGTATCCCTCAGCCATCATTTGTGTGTTACCCATCGGATCGCCCCGTGGCATGTAATCACCCTGGATAGAGGCACCTGCCGATGACCCGCCGATCACACCGCCACGCTCCAGTACCAAATGCATCAGGCGATGCGCTTCCGTGTTTTGATACGAGTCCACCAAATTCCATTGCCGTCCACCACCAAACCATACGCCCGTGGCTGTTGCAAGCGATTTAATAAACAGAGGATCGTCGGCGAAACTTCGGTCCTTGGTATGCAACCAATCGACTTGCCCAACTCCCGCTTTCCGAAGCACTCTGAGCATACTAGGCTCCTGCTCGATCGTCTTGGCTTCCTCACAGGGAATATAGACGACACTTGCTTTGTCGCCACCTGCAAGCTGCACAAATGCTTGAAGAGCTTCCGCTGGCAGATTTCCACCACCTGCGATGAGAAGGCTCCCGTTTACTACTTTGGGTACAAGAACTTCTTTGCCGGGAAACGCTGTAGACTGTCGAGCTTGTGCGGCACGTCTTAGCGCAATCAAATCCACCGTCATGCCAGGCTTTAAGACTTCAGTTCGAGCTACGCGATTCTCCGAAGCAGCCATCGTGACCAGAACATTGGATTCTCCAATGACTTCTAGTCGACGACCGCGCACGATGAGTGCCGTTTTCTCGTCGATTCCAAAGCCTACACGGTCTGGATGCTGGTCCACTGCGTGACGGAGTCGGTCGGTTCGCTTTCTCGCGAAGAAATGCTGATCGACGATGGTGCCCGGGAAAAAATCGAATCCTGTCCGCATGTCGTTATTTAACAACATGACTTTCGAAGCAATCGCTGTTCCCGCAGAGGTTCCTCCAACGACTCCGCCGCGGGCTAGCAACTTCAGGATGCCCTCTTCGACGATCGTCCCTGGGTAGATCGCCATCAACCGGGACTGCTTCCCGCCGCTGAACCAAACCGCGGTCGCGTTGCCGAGCAGAGTATCAAAGCCCGCATTTGCAACTTCCTCTCGCTGCTCGGCATGCAAAACCTCCACGCTCTTTGGCCCATGTTCCATCCAAACCTCCGTCTTTTTTGAGTTCAATGGGTCAACTGGGTCTGCCGTAGGAATGACAACGATGCGAGCTTCATTGCCACCGGCCAATTTGGTAAATCGCTGACGCATTTCTGGGGCTACGATCCCGCCGCCATGCAAAAACAAAGTCCCGTTAAGCGGTGTCAAAGGTTCGGGCGCATCGGCATCGAATTGTGCTCTTGCCACTCCTGACCCAATCAGCAGGAGCATTGCAAAAGCAGTACTGGCGAGCGTCGTTCTGATGGTCATTGGAACAAAATTCTTTGCGATTTGTGAAAAGGCTTGGGCAGAGTACGAATATCCTACCGATTTTCAATAGTTTCTTCCCTGTTTGGTAATTGAATTCGGAAGAATTCAGCTAGCCAGGAGATTCGGCTTGATTTGCTTGCAGCGCTTGGTCGCAGTATAATTTGTTAGACCTCGATCCAAAGGAATTGTTATGAATCCAACGGCTGATATCACCGTAAAAGACTCTGTTCGATCAGTGATCCAATTGCTTCCTGATACTGTTACATGGGACGAAGTTCAATATAGGCTTTATGTTCGGCAACAAATCGAAGCTGGCCTCGCCGATGGCGACGCCGGGCGGTTGATTGACACAAATGAAATGCGGCATCGTTTGAATCTCAAGAAACTGCAAGTTGGCAGTCAATGAGGCTGCGATGGACTGAGAAAGCGTCGGCTGACGCACTATCGATTCACACTTTTATCGCGGAACGATCGGAATCTTACGCAGACTCGGTTTACGAGAGGCTTTTGGTTAGACCGCAACAATTGATGGATCATCCTTTCTCCGGTTCAATCGTACCTGAATTTGGACGAGAGGATATTCGCGAGGTTTTCCTTCATTCGTTTCGATTAATTTTCCGAGTCGCCCCCGACGAAATACAAATTCTGACGATTGTCCATGGTGCTAGAATACTCGACTTCCAGCCACCCGATGGAACATAAGGCGAGCGGCGATGTGAAAACTACCAATCATAACCCGATACGTAAGTGAGGGACCTGCGAAATTGTCCCTCACTTACGCTTCGGGTTGGGATACTCCACTCTGCCGCTCGCCTAAAACATAATTCTTGTAATGATGGCATTCTTGGGCATGTTTTAGACATTTCTGCTCAGTGTCAGTGAGCTTGTAAGAGTTTTTCAAGGACGGCCATCATCGCAGGGTCCGGTTTGACGCTTCCTGGTCGGCTTCCTTGTGCGATTGTCATCGGGGTCCAATTGTGTTTGTTCTTGTGGTTCCAGACAGATGGTTTGGAACCTCTTTCGGCAAGCAGTTCCGCAACTTTGAGATGGGCACGATAGGCCGCTCCATGCATGACGGTCTCTTTGTTTTTGTCCACCGCGTTGATGTCGGCACCAAGGGCAAGCAGAAACTCGATCGTTTCGATGACTTCGGATTCGGTGCCGGGTTCTTCTCCAACCGAAACGGTTCCAATTCCCGATGCGGCCAACAATGGAGTGCAGTCGTCGACATTGACCAAGGTGGGGTCCGCCCCCAACTCGAGCAATACCTTGAGCATCGGAAGATCGGCGGTCTTGCAAGCGAGCAAAAACGGGGTTGCACCCTTCATGTTCAATTTGGCTTTTCCGGCTGGGCCTCGCTC
>JANPNA010000519.1:0-35117 GCA_031427235.1 Pirellula sp. | reverse complement strand
CAAACCAGCGGATATCACAGAACCGGTTTCAAACTAAATTGCATTGTCCATCCACTCCCAAAACTGCTTTCGCAAATCTGAGCTGATGAACTTTAAGATGCCATCTACCAATCCAACCATATTGTCAAAGATCAATTTCCCCTGCGTCAGGAACCGCAAAGTTCCCATCCACGAGGGGTCACCATCGTATCGCCAACGCCGTTGCACGTCAAGCGAGACGGCAATATTTTCTTGACAGACGCTTCCCGTGCTTTCCACACTCTTCGACATGTTCAGCCAGCAGAAAAATGCGAAGCGAAAAATGCTGGTCCGCATCCGGTGCGTTGAATTCCTCCAGGGCGACACGCTAGCCCGGATTATTCATTAGCCCGGTGAATAATCCAGGCTAGGAATTACGGTGGTGGCCGACGGGCCGCAATCGATTGCATCTCGACTTGGTACGCATCTAGCAAATCCAAGCTCGCGGGATGCTTGTTTTGACGCAACCAGGTTTCGTACGAAACGATTTTCTTGCCTCCTGGCAATGGCTTCGTCCAAATCAGGCCGTCCCCTTGAATGTTGACCACGATTTTTCCAGCCATCGATCTTGCTCGTAGATCCACTTCGACTTTCTCCTTGGTGAAAGTCAAAAACGTGTACTCGTCTGAGCGAATGCCGGAACCCTTAATCGTCCAACCCAGTCCCTGAATCGCTTGGCTATATCGATCGGCCACCACTGTCATCGATCTTCCATCCATTTGCACTTCAATGCTCTTGCCATTCGAATCATACGTTGCCGATTTGGTTTCGTTTAAGATTGGGAAATCTGCAGCTTCGATACTCGCGCCTACCGACTTCGCGTCGGCAACCGGTTTAGGTTTTTCTAATTGCCAGGATGCGTTTTCTAATTGATCGCCAACTCGGATTAACGTTTTACCTCTCGCCTGCTTGGACAACCCCACTAGGACGTCTTGTTGCCCGCGACGAAAAGTTAGCCAAATCTGCTCCTCTTTTTCGCTTCGCCTGGCCTCATGCGCGAGCCAACCATCCGACTTCATGGACTTGTCGTAAAACTCCGCCGTTTGCTCCAATGTCATGGAGGTCGTTGCCACTAGAAACGGTTGTGTGTGCCCATCGAATTCGATGAAGCCGCAGTCTTTGGGAACGGGCAAGGCATGATTGATCGAGGAGACGGACTGTTGAATATGGAAGCTCGTCGGATCGGCTGGAAACCTGCGAATGGAGACTCGAAGCACAGTCCCATTTCGCAGAAATTCCATATCGCGAACATCGACTACTTCGTTGTGACTTGAATGAAGCCTTGAATAGGGGGTCCAACCCGCTTCGTGCAGCTTTTTGAGCAGTGTCGTTTCGATCTGTAGTATGTCGGCTTTCGTTTCGTACATAACTACGTTTGCGCTTGAGTAACCCAACTTGATGGGAGCTGCATCGAATTTCGGCAGCCACCTGAAATCGAAATTCCCAATGTTGTGAAGACCGACATTTGTTTTGTTCTCCCCTTCCCCTGCAAAAGATGCAGTTAGCATGAATCCACCTTTCGTGTATTCGACGCTCCCTGGAGACAATGCTGACGACGGTGAAGCGGATTCGGTCCATCCGGCCCGTTTTAAGTAATAGTCGTAAAACAGTTTTGTTTGGTCCAGCGATTCGTGAGCAGCATACATCAGGCGAGTACTCTCTACGATCATCGGCTTGTCGCCTGAGAGTCGCGGAAACGTTCTTAAGTCGATCGCTTGCAACCATTGTTCGGTTGTAGCCGGCTCTTTGGCTGAATGATCGGGCAACGCCGTCGCTGCGTGCATGGGACGTAGCCCAAGTGGCTCTCCCGACTTAACCGTCCCCCAAATGCGAGTCCAACCGTTTGCAGTGGTCACCAATATGACATTCGTATCTGGCAACCAACTCAAACCAACGATGGGCCAACCAACAACGTCAACAACTTGCACCAATCGCTGTGTTTCGATGTCCCAAAGTCGGATACTCGAGCCATTGGCGGTGACCAACGATTTCCCATCCGGCGAGAAATCCACCAATTCGTTCATTGCAATATTGGTAAAACGCTTGTTCGTTTTCTTTGCTTGCGCAACATCCCACAATTGAAGATCGTCTTTGTCGCCAAAGGCAAACCACTTACCATCCGTGGAACGAGCAAGCGAGGATTGATACCGACCGGGCGAGAGTATCTGCTCCTGTTTGCCGGTGGAGGTGTTCCAAAGGGTTGTCGTTTCAGCGGCGGCCGCGAGTTGGCCCTGAGTCACATACGAGATGTTCTTCAAACCATTCGAATCGATTCTGAATTGATTCTTCTTTTTCAACGTACTCGATTCGTAGATTGCGACATTGACGTCATAACTGATCATCGCAATTTCCTGACCATCTGGCGAGATCGCAATTTGCGTGATACCGGTCGAAAAGATTTTCTTGGAATGCACTTCTTTTCGATCGCCCACGCTCCAAATCTTTAAGTGCCCCTCGGAATCACCTGCCGCAAACCATTTGCCATTAGGCGCCACGGCCAACGATTTGATCGACAACTCCCTTTGAGAAGTTGCCAAGTCAAGAAAAACATGCTCTGGCTCGGTCCCATCAATGGACCATAGCGTAATCTTGGTACCAGCCAACAGAAACATACGACCGTCCGGAAAACTTGCCAGTTTTTCGACGAAGCCGGTTTTGCTCCAGTCGCGACAAGCTAACAACTGAATGGGTTCTTGTTCGGGCTGCGCCCAGCGGGCTAACTGTTCCGCGGTTGGTTGCATTGCCGCTGGTTTCGACGTAACTGGGGGAATCTCCTGTGCGGATGTCACTACTGGAGTGGGCTCTTTAGGGGTGGGCTCACTTGCCTTTGAGACAACCGAACCACTTGGTGCAGCCTGCTCCGTAGAATTCGATGCGGTGTCTAGAATCGGTGAGTTGTTCGATGGAGTTGTTGAACCCTCTACGGCTGCTGCTTTCGCTTCGCTTTGGATGCCGGATGATTCAACTACCGGCGGTGACGTGGCCGAGGGTGAAGTTGGTGTTGAACGACTCGGGCCGCAACCCAATGCGAACGAGAAAAAAACGAGTGTAGCAATTCGGGTGTTTCGACTGGGAATGGACAACATTTTTCCGAATAGGAAGGAAGGGATGAGTAACCATCACTATGGTAGGACGCCAAAACAAGGTTGAGGGGAGACAATCTCCCGCTCAACCTAAGGAATCATTCTATTGTATTGATTGAAATGATTCACAGCGTTGCCTGAAAGGGCCAAGCAACGAGCTGCTCGAACTCATGTCGCGTCGATCCCAAATTCGTCGCGAGCTAAGCGAATCTGTTTGGCCAGCCTGAGCAGCAGTAGTAGTTCCCCGACCTGTTTGCGATTCTAAGCCAGGTGAAACGCTCATTCGTTGTCGATTTTGTCGTTGAGCTGCTGATGAATGGCTTCGATGGCGCGTTTGAGCTGGTGCCAATGCACAAACGCCATGTGGGTATCGATGATTTCGCAGTCATCCCTGTCGAAGCCTTGTTCACTAATTTGAATGCAATCATCCAAGGCGAACATTCCAACGTCGGCATTTTCGTCACCATCGTAAAGAGCCTCGTCGCTTACCGGTGCAACTTGTTCCATGACACGATTCACAATCCATACCGCCGCACATTCGGAATCATAGCAATCCACAATTCCTCGAATTGATCCACTTTGAACATAGAACTTGGCCATTTGTACTACCCCTATTGGTCTGCGAACTGGACGGACATAAAAGTCCACAACCATTTCGCAAGCCTGGTATCGTATCGGCAAGTGCTGTGGCTGAGACAATCGTTGTATCGCCGATGCGTTTGACACGACCGGTCACGCTGAACGGGTTTTTAGGTTAGTCAGGGGAATATTTTCGAGAAAAGCGGAGTTCCCGGGCTTGGAATTTGGTTGGATTCTTGAGTTTGCCGGTCCGTAGCCTCTATACTGTTACTTGAACGGAATTCAATCGGTTCGGTCCAATCGTGGCAGTCTGTTTTTGCGGCATAGCAAAACGAACGGTCACGGTAGTATTGGACTTTAGATAAAGTCACATTGGTTGTTTCGAGGAATTACCATCCATTATGAGCCTTTCCCAAACAAAGAACCGCATCGCGATTCCCGCGTCGTTGGTTGCCCAACTAAACGAGTTTCGAAAGCATGTCTGGACAGTAAAGATGCTTGAGGCATCTGGCATCGCGTTGGTCTCGATCTTTTTTGGGGTACTTTGTGTATTTGCATTGGACCGGGTTTTCGATTCGCCCGCGTGGATTCGAGCAACGGTATTGTTTTTAGCAACGGTCGGCGTGGCGTCGATTCCCTTTTGGTTTCAAAAATGGGTCGTTCGTGTTCGCTCAGCGGAATCGGTTGCCAAACTTTTGGGAAAACGCATGCCAGCCGTTGGAGACGCACTGTTAGGCGCTATCGAGCTCTCACACAGCGACTCGGAACAGTCGAGATCTCCTGCGCTTTGCAAAGCGGCTTTAGTCCAGGTCGCAGAGGATTCCGCCAAAAGGAATTTCCTGGCAGCCACCCCTTCGTCGCGACATCGGGCATGGGGATCGCTTGCGGCCACTGGGCTAGCCCTCCTGACAGGCTTATGGATTCTTTTTCCGGCGGCCCTTTCGAACGCATGGGCTCGATTCGCGTCTCCGTTAGGAAACATTCAACGATATACCTTTGCTGCCATAGAACCGCTTCCGAAGAAAGTGATCGTACCGCATGGTGAGTCTTTCCCGATTTCCATCAAGTTGGCATCGGGATCGGCCTGGACCCCGAGCAAGGCGACGGCCAGCATCGGTGACCAAGCCGAGCTGGAATCGAAGTTGCTCGATAGAGAGTATGCATTTGAGTTTCCTCCCCAAATCGAATCCGGAACGCTGTCTCTCTCGATCGGCGATGCCACCCCTAGCTTGGAAATAGAGCCCAAGTTGCGGCCTGAACTGGAACGCATTCAAGCGAGTATCGAGCTCCCGAAATACTTGCAACGTGACCAAATTCTCACAAAAGATGTTCGAGGAGGTGGATTGTCCGTTGTTATGGGATCGGGAGTTTCATTTGAAGCAAAGGCGACCCGAAGTTTGGTGTCTGCGAAAGTAAATGGAAATGGGATTTTTGTGCAAGATCAGGCCTTCCATCCACCGACAGAACTGATGGAAGAATCCAAAAAGATTGAATTCGACTGGACGGATACATACGGTCTATCCGCAAAGTCACCGTTTTCCGTCAACATAACCGTGCGCAACGACGAATCGCCTGCCGTCTTTTCGGATGGGTTGCCAAGGTCGCGGGTGGTACTGGATTCCGAGCAACTGCAATTCACGGTTCGCTCCGTCGACGACTTCGGCGTGAAGCACATTGGAATGGAGTGGAGAACGGCCGAGGGTTTCCTAGGAACAGCCCCGATTCGAGGTGAACTGATGCTTTCAGCCGGAAATCCAACGGCGGAGACATTGGATGCGATAGCAACCTTCCAAGCGACATCACTCAAGATACCGGCACAGCCGCTCGAATTGCGAATGTTTGTCGAAGACTATTTGCCGGAACGCGGCCGAGTTTATTCTACGCCTCACTTGTTGTATGTCTTGACTCCGAGTGATCACGCCATTTGGGTTCTAGAGCAATTGAGCAAGTGGCAACGGGAATCACTAGAAGTCCGCGACCGCGAACTGCAACTCTTGGATACCAACCGAAAGATTCGCGATTTGTCGGAAGACGAGCTAAACAAGGAAGACACACGTCGCAAGATTGAGCAACAGGCTTCCGCGGAACAAGCCAACGGACGTCGCCTGAAGAACTTGACCGGTCGTGGCGAAGAATTGCTTCGGCAAGCGGCGCGCAACTCCGAAATTGGAGTTGGGCACTTGGAGAAATGGGCCGAAATGCATCAAATTTTGAAAGACATTGCGGCTAATCGGATGCCATCCGTTGCGGATCTTCTTAAACAAGCCAAAGATGAAAAGAGAATCGTCAAGTCGAGCGCTGGTCAGCAATCCAAGTCGGGCCCGATCGTTGGTCAAAGCAAGGATTCGGCTACCAATCCAGCCGGAGCGGCCAAGACTGAACCCAAACCGGCCCAACCGCAAAACCCGACTATTGCGGATCGCGAATCATCGCAGCAGCCTCCCATCCCGTCGGAAGATCCAAGGGAAGCCTCCAAGAAGGCTGGTGCTCCGCCCCCGTTGCGATTGCCCTCGACGACTGTCATGGGGAAACCTCAACCTAAGAAACCAGGCGAAGAAGAGGAAGCCCCTCCGGCCGAAGAGAACAAGGTTGAGGAAGCCGTTCGCAAGCAGGAAGAGTTGCTTGCGGAATTCGACAAAGTTGCCGAAGAGCTTAATAACCTCATGGCGAATCTTGAGGGGAGCACACTGGTAAAACGACTGAAAGCCGCATCGCGTGAGCAAATGCAAATTGCCGACGCAACTTCCGGAGAAATCAACGAGGCTTTTGGTTCCAGCCTCAAGCGACTTAAGAACGATCAGCAAGTACGAATCAAGCAGCTCAAAACACGTGAAGAGAGTGCCTTGAACAACGTTGGTCTGATCATTGATGACTTAGAAGCGTTTCATGAACGACGGCCCTTGATCAAATTCCAAAGTGTGCTCGATGAAATGAAGAAGGAAGATGTACTTGGCGGAATTCGACTCTTGTCCAACCGAATATTGGAGTCACAGGGGATCGCGATTGCGGAGGCGGAATATTGGTCGGACACGATGGATCGGTGGGCCGAAGATCTTGTCGACCCAGCCTGTAAGGGAGAATGCAAAGGGAGCAAATCCAAGAGCTCTTTGCCTCCGTCCATTATTCTTGAGGTGATGAAAATTCTCGAGGAAGAAATCAATTTGCGTGAGCGGACTCGTGTTGCAGAACAGGCCAAGCCCGTTGCTGACAATGAAAAATACTTGGACATGGTTGACGAGTTGGCGACAACACAAATCAGTTTGCAGGAGAGAATTGCTGCCGTTTGCAAAAAGATCGAGGAGTTGCCAGATGCGCAAAGCGAATTCGGAAAAGAGATCGCGTTGATGAACGAAGTCGACCGAGCCATGGTTGATGCGGCGGAGATACTTGATCGACCCGATACAACGAAGATCGCGATTGCGGCGGAAACCGAAGTCATCGAATTGTTGCTCAAGAGCAAACGCATCAATCCGAAAAGCGGTGGAGGTGGTGGTGCGGATCCAGGCGGAGGTGGTGGGGGCGACACGCAGGACGCAGCCATCGCTTTGCTAGGCCCTGGGATTAACGAAAAGGAAGCACGCGAAGATCACGGCGTCCAACAATCTACGGGAACGTCTGGTTCTACTTTTCCGGAAGAATACCGACAAGGATTGGACGAGTATTTTCAAAGGCTTGAGCGTAAGGCATTGCCGTGAGTCGGTGCAAGTGTAGCACGGCACTCCGTGCCGTGATTTGCGGTGTGGCGGGTCACGGCACGGAGTGCCGTGCTACACTAGGCACCCTTTGTTTTACGGCCGGACTAGCATGCCTTTTTGCAATGCCCATCAAACTCCACGCTCAGCAAGAGTTGCGATTTCCGGTTCAGCAAGAGTTGAGACTTAGGGTTCGGGACGTCTTGATTCAAGACTTTGAGGTTCTCGGGCTGCAACCCGGATTTGGGGCCCAACCAGCCAATGCAAAACCTCAATTGCTGAAGCAAATGCGAGGTCTGATTCAAAATGAATTGTCCATAGTTAGCGAACTGTGCGATTTGGACCAAAAGCAGCAGCAGATACTAGTCGACTTAGCCGAGAGTGAGTGGAAGGCCAAAACAAACACTTTCATCATCAAACGAGTTCAAGAGCAAGTTTACGGAACGATTGACCTCGATGGACCAGCGGAACGGGTCGTTCGTTCTTGGGTGGGTGCAGTCATCAACGCCGATCAATTAGACAAGTACGACAAGGAACTTGCCGACAGAATGAAATGGCGGCAAAAAGCGGTAGTCAGCAAAGTCTTGGATATGCTCGAAGCCAAATTGAATCTAAGTGGTCTTCAGATGGTGCAGATCGAGGAAGTATTGAATGAAAAATGGAAGGACCGTTTTTATCATTCCTTGGAAGCCACTTTTGACAACGCTTCACTGCTACCTGACATTCGTCCTAGCTGGATAACGCCCTTTCTTTCGGATTCGCAACGAGCGGCTTTGGTTACCCTGACCCCACAGACAAGATTCGGAACAGTTCCAACGTTGCAGGATTCCCCTTCGTTGTCCGTAGAGAGTCGTTTTATGGTGGGGAATGCAACGAGTTCCGACTCCATTGAGATAGAGTCGGTTTCGAAAAAAGCGATCGAAAAGGATGGCGCAAAAGTCATTGAAGACATCCTAAAGAAAGCAAAAGCGGAAGAAGAAGCAGGAGCTGCGGATGCCAAGAAGCCTTGATACGACTCTTCTTTCCAAGATGCTCCGGCCGTCTGCAACTTGCCGTTGCCGTTGGAGTTGGATTGCAAAATGCCTTCTGTTTTTTTGCTGGCTTGAGTTCGGCATGTTGCCAAAACCATCCGTTGCACAGGGGGTCGCAATAGGCATCGAGGAGGACGATGAGCCGCCAGAGGATGCGGCGCAGCGTGGGGCGTTACCTCGTATGACTCGGCAACAAATGGAGGAGTACATGTATGGTTCTTTGGGCGGGTCCAAAGCAGCCTTTCATAAATTGAAACGCGAGAGCATTCGTCGGGAATTGGATCGAGTCGACAGCGTCTGCGTTCTTACCGAGGAACAATGGGGCAAACTCAATGGAGCGATTGAAATTGATATTCAGCACATTGAAAATCGCATCACCACTTTGCTAAGCGGTTACGACGGGAAAATGACACCGCCGCTCTTGCAGGAGATGCAGCAAAAAGTTTGGCAATTTGCGTCGTCGATACAGACTGACAAAGCAGACAAGAACGCTGTATGGCACAAGGTGTTAAATTCCCAACTTACAAAACAGCAGAACGAAAAGATCCAATTGGATGACGCAAAGAAAGCGGCCAATCGCACACGAACGGACCAATTAAAGAGCCTTTTGATTTTACAGCGAAAATTGGGATTGACCGAAAGTCAACGCGTAAAAATCGATGAGTGGCTCAAGCAAGACGCCAACCGTGGATTGGATATTCCCGCCCTTTGCAACAAATTGGTTGAATCCGCAGATTCCCATCACCTACTTAGACCCGCACAAATAAAGGCCCTCATGGAATCCCCCGTCGTGTTACCCATGCAACTGCAAGCACCGCGGCCATTGCAGGCGCCAGTGCAATTGCAACGAATCCTACCCGCGCGAATCCTACCCGCATTGAATGACGATCCCTTCAAATGAACTATTCTTTTCCATTCTTTTGCGGGTTCTCTGCCCTCCCGTTGTTTTTCAGGCGATGGATGCCTCTGCTTGTTTTCGTTGGATTTCTCTCATCGGCCCAAGTGGCAAACGCCCAGCCCACGCGACGCGAGGGTGGCGCGGTACAAGGCCAAGCAGTCTCTCGCGATGTTCGCGAGATTTACGATCGAGGCCTGAGTTGGCTTACTAACAATCAAGACGAAAACGGAACTTGGAAGTCGACAGGTGGCGAAGGCGGCGGTGCTGGTGGCACAGGTCTTGCCTTGATGGCTTTTCTAGCATCGGGCGAGGATCCCAACTTCGGTCAGTACACGGTTCCCGTTCGCAAAGCAATTCAAGCGCTCATTCGAGACCAGAGTGCTGCAACTGGCTATTTTGGCGGCAGCATGTACCACCACGGTTTTGCCACGCTTGCTCTTGCCGAAGCCTACGGGGCAGTCGACGAGCGCAACTTTTGGCCGGAGGGCGTTGACCAGAAACGAGTTCGGACGATTGGCCAATCGCTTGAACTAGCCGTTCGAACATCCGTCACGAGTCAAAACAAGAATCGTGATGGGGCATGGAGATATTCTCCGGATGGGTCGGATGCAGACACTTCGGTTGCCGGAGCGGTACTGATGTCATTGCTTGCCGCCCGCAACGCAGGCATTGAAGTACCGGACAAGAACATCGATCTTGCGATCAAGTACTTTACCGGCATGACATCGGACAATGGACAAGTTGCGTACGCAGGCGGGATGGGTGGGATGGGAGATTCCCCCGCTCGAACAGCCATCGCCTGCCTAGTGTATTCCATAGCTGGCCGGAAAGACTTGAAGCAGTACAAGGCGACCTCGACGCTATTAAAGGCGAGCGATGTCAATCTGGTTGGCGATCACTATGGCGAGTATACCGCCTACTACAAGGCACAGGCACTCTTCCAAGCGGACATCGGCGCCTGGGAGAAGTGGAACAAGAACTTGATCATTGAACTCAAGCAGAAGCAAAAGTCCGATGGTCATTTCGAAGGCAATTTCGGGCCGGCAGTCGCCACGTCGATGTCTTTGTTGGCTCTCGCTTTGAATTTCCGATTCTTACCCATTTATGAACGATAGATCCAAGAATTCGTTTTGATATGCAACCATTTAAATATCTTTTGGCATTGTTGCCTGCGATCCTATTTCCGAACATCTGCGATGCGATCGATCCAATCAAGATGCGCGAGGTCGAATCGGAAACCTCGTTTGGCAAACTCCAACTTAGTGGTGGAGACGTCTATCGAGGCGAATTTGGAAAAACGACCGATGCCAATGGTTCGCTGGTTTGGCGATGCCCATCTTTTGGTTCGGACCTAATTGTCCCGTGGAATGCCGTCGACAGCATCGTACAGCCACTCAAAAAACGCAGCCAAGGCGAAGCCGCAACCGAAACGCACTTCATAGTGGAAATGCAAAACGGCGAGGCTCTCACCGGCAAAATTAACGATATTGGCGAAGAATTTGTCGACCTGGATAGCGAATTGGCAGGCAACAAACGCATTCCGATCCGCTCGGTTCGCAGCATCCTGAGGACTTCTGCGACGGCGGAATCTGAGAGCGGCGAACTCAGGATTTCGGATTGGAAACAGATCGAGCCCAAGATCAAAAATGGAGGCCGCGGCAATTGGTTTGATGGTCTCGGATCCTACGATACGGAAACGGCAGGAACCATCATTTCTCAGTCGGTACTTTTTCCTGACTTGGCTGCGATCGACGTGAATGTTGCTTGGCAGGCGACGACTCCGAACTGGGTCGTTCAGATTGGCGAGCCACGCAAACTGGAGTTGCACGTGCGAAGGCTTGAAAATAGGAACAGCCTGTCCATCACAGTCCTCGTTGAGGACGATACCACGGCAGACCATGCAATAGTCCAAGTGCCCTTGGACGGCTCCAACGCTCTTTCCTTGCGAGTGCTTTGCGATTCGGTTCGAGGACGCTTGGTGGTGATGCAAAACGGTGTCGCGCTTGCGCAACTCCGATTGAACAAAAGCTTACGATTGACTGGGCGTCAAACGGTTCTATTCACCAATAATGTGGCAGGACGTTTATCACTCCGCTCATTCAAGATTTACCGTTCGATCTTTTCGTCGCCGGTATTGCTTATTAAAGGCAAGGAACCGACAGATGGTGGCAATATCAAATCGCCAGAAACATTATTGCAAAACGGACAGACCTTTGTCGGTCCGCCAGCCGGATTTGATTCCGCAACGAGAACATTCGGTTTCTCAACCACGGCGGAAATTCTCGGGCGTGTTTCATTGGAGCAAGTGGATCGCATCGAGTTCCCAGCTACCAACGCCGACGACGCTTCGAAAGCACCTGCGAAAAAACTCTTTTACGTACAGTTGTGGTCCGGTGCTCGCTATGTTGGCCAATCGGTTTCGATTCAATCCAACCAGCTACTTCTTTCTTTAGAACAATCCCAGGCCAAAGTTCAAATCCCTTTGGAGGATGTCATGTCGGTCGGACAGAATGAAATGGCAAAACCGGATTCTGCGACGAGCGATACCACCATGCGATTCGTTTCCCCTTGGGTGGTTTCCTACGGCAAGATTGTTGCCATGGATGCTGCTGATTCGACGGCTTCGAAGGTGGATTTTCGGACATTGAATTGGAAGCCAGTCAATGCACTCTTGCCCGTCGCGATTGCGGCTGGCGTGACCGGTTCGATCGAGCCTATCGCCACGAATGCGAAAGCCGAAAAGCCCGTCAAGCCAAAGGTTAGCGCTGATTTTGGCAGACCGTTAGAAAAAGACGAACCGTCCCTATTCCTCAAGAGCGGCGATTGCTTTGCAGCGGAAATAAAAAGCGTCATCGACGGCCAGATGGTCTTCGAATCCACCCTGTTCAGCACGAACAAGATCGATGTAGATTTGGTTCGCGGAGTGCGAAAACTTGCCTACACGGGAACCGAGACGATGGAAAAAGGGAGTCGAAAACGGCTGTTGACCCTTCCTCGTTCCCAGCGAAGCAATCCACCTACACACCTGGTGGTGTCCCGCGAAGGGGATGCGATCCGAGGCCAATTGCAAAGCATGGATGTCGACGAACTTACATTGCAGGTTCGGGGTGAGGATCGCAAAATCCAGATGAAAAACATTGCGGAGATCATTTGGCTTCAGGATGCCCCCGAGATTGTTCCGCTCGGGAAAAATGCACCAACGGTGGCTGAGAAGAGTGACACAAAAGCAGTCCGCAGTGACTCACAAAAAGGGGACTTGAATTGTCAGGCACTGGACTACTCTGGGACCCGAATCAGCATCGTTCCAGAGCGGGTCGAGGGGAATATTTTGTACGGGCAACATCCCCAGTTGGGTGCAGCCCATGTGGACCTCTCGAAGATATCCAAATTGGTTTTGGGAGACGCGATCGCAGACGATGCGAAACGCAATCGATTTGGCAAGTGGACACTCGAGAACGCGGTCGACCCCAAGTTTGTGAATGATTTGGATTCGCCCGACGAGGAGGGTGGCGACGCTGCGGATTCTCCGCACGCACGAATGATCGGCAAGGCAGCTCCGGATTTCGAATTGAAGAAGCTGGATGGCACATTGGTAAAACTGTCGGATCTAAAAGGTCGAATCGTTGTTCTGGATTTCTGGGCGACATGGTGCGGTCCTTGTGTCGCGTCACTTCCCAAGATCACCGAATTGGGGCAAGAGTATAAAGGGGCCGAGGTGGATGTCATTACGGTCAACATTGAACAAACGTCAGCCGAAGTCCGAGCGTTATTGGACCGTCTCAAGATAAGCCCTGTCGTTGTCTTAGATTCCGATGGTACCGTGGCTCGAGCGTATCAAGCCCAAGCCATTCCACAAACTGTCATCATCGATCGCGATGGCAACGTAAAACAGGTGATCGTCGGCGGAGGAGGCGGCACAGAAGCCAAGATCCGAGATTCCCTCGACGGTATGCTGAATCTAAAGCTTTAGCTTGTGGACCTCGTTGTGGATTGCAACCACGAAAGACACGAACGACACGAAAAAAGAACAGTCAGGAGCTATTGGAATGAAAACAGAATGCGTCGTCGATTCCATTGGAGCGAAACTCATTTTGATCGCAAAACTATTTAACTGTTGATCATTGACTATTGATCATCGCAACGGCTGATTCTTTTCGTGTGTTTCGTGTGTTTCGTGTTTTTCGTGTTTTTCGTGTTTTTCGTGGTTAACTGGGACGTGCTATTCGTCGCCGGAAGTGCTTGTCGACGAACCGGTATCGAGCTTGGTCCATTTTTTGCTCGATAACTTTTTGAGCCCTGCTTCGGTTACGTCACCATTCTCTTTGAAGGTCAAGGTCTGAAGCTTCGGCATTGCCAGCAGCTTTTCGATGGCCTTGTCGGTAACCGCGGTGGAGCGGATGGTAAGTTCCTTCAGATTTGGCAAGGTGGCAATCACATCGAGGGTCGCGTCCGTCATTTGAGGAATGCTCCAGATGTCGAGCAGTTCCAAGGCACTGAGAGAGCCTAAATTCTTCAAGCCGCTGTCGCTAATGCCGCTGATCTCATGCAGATAAAACCGTCGCAGCTTCGGCAACTCCTTCAATACTTCTAAGGCCTGATCATCGACTGTAGGTAAATCGCGCAAGGTCAATCGTTGTAGATTGAGTCCCTTCAAAGCCAACACACCTTCACTCCCGAAGCCTTGACAACGGAAAATCTCCAGTTGAGTAAGCTTTTGGAGTTTCGCCAAATGCTCGCCTGACTGGTTCGTAATCGCAAAATCTTGAATGAGAAGGTTCTCAAGGGAGCTGTTGCGTGACAACAATTGCATGCCGTAATCCGAGACTGCGGTACTGCGATGCTTGAGGGCCTTTAGTTTTGGCAGGTCAGCGACGACTTCAAGCGTCATGTCGCCTGCTTCCATGTTGCCGCGAAGATCGAGCACCCGTAGATCCTGCAATTTGGAAAGTCGTCGTGTGCTCAGTTCGTTGAATCGATTCTGAACCAACGATAGCTGTTGCAAGTTTTTCAGTTCCGAGATGGTCTTGAGAACTTGGCCTGACATGTTCGCATTGGATGAGAGGTCCAACGCAATCAGTTTGGGAAACGACTTAACGATAGTGTCTACTGCGGAGTCATCGATCACGGTGTTGGTGATTGCGAGCGAGGTCAATTCTTTGAGCCCACTCAGGTGCGACACCATTTCCGAGTTGAGGGTACGGCAATTGAAGATTTGGAGTTTCTGCAGATCGGTCAATCGACCGAACAATGCGAGGTCCTCTGCCGTCAAAAGCGATCCGTCTTGGATGACGATCTCGGTCAGTTTTGCTCCATCCATGGTTACCTTCGCGGTTGTCCCAAAAGATTCCAATCGCTTTTTGGCAGCGGTGGTATCTGCGGGTTTGGCCGTGTCTTGGGTTAGGGGAGTTTTTGCCGTTTGGTACGCATGTGCGAAATTAGAAAAACATGCCGTCGAAATCAAGCAATTCCCAACAATACAAAGCCACACTCGGCGAAAGCTCATCACGATACCTCTTTATTTTGAATAAGAAAAAGCAGGGGAGTAGCGAACTACCCCCCTGCCGGTTGATTGCACC
Organism: Pirellula sp.; assembly: GCA_031427235.1. Classification (GTDB taxonomy): domain Bacteria; phylum Planctomycetota; class Planctomycetia; order Pirellulales; family Pirellulaceae; genus JBKCUI01. The sequence continues at coordinate 20,240 of JANPNA010000519.1, read as the reverse complement.
CTATTGATTGCACCCTATTGATTGCACTAAGGCGAGCGGCGATGTGAAAACTACCAATCATAACCCGATACGTAAGTGAGGGACCTGCGAAATTGTCCCTCGCTTACGCATCGGGTTGGGATATTCCAATCTGCCGCTCGCCTAGGCACATGTATTTCCCGGTAATTAGCCGTTTGGGCGCTAGCCCCGGTTCCTAGGTGGATAACAATCGTCGAAAACCGCAGCTAACGCCGTGCGGCTAACGCCGTGCAACTAATTAATCCATTTGATAACCGTCTCGATACTTGGGTTTGATCAAGTCAGCGACGCGTGGCGTCTTGAGGGAAGCGAGATTGGTCACGACAAGATTCTTAGCATCCCATTCGACCTTCTCGCCCCATTCACCCATTTCGCCATTTTCACCACCCTTGGCGGCTGCCCAAACGGCAAGATTTCCAAGCAAAATGGTTTCGGTAAGTGGACCGGCGCGATCGATGAAGTTCGACTTGCAGATCTTGGGGTCATTGGCCATCTTGGCTCGGAACAACTCGTACATGTTATTCGTATCGTTGTCCCCCTTGTTTTCAGCTCGTTCAAAGTCGACTTTAATCTTTTCGACTCCCTTGAGTTCGTACTTACCGCAGTAGTCATCGGAGCTGTAGAAAGCTCCTTTTTCGCCAACGATGAGAACACCGCTGTCGGCTACTGTGTTGATGCCCCATTTTTCGAATACAGCGGCGGGTGGCTTGTTGCCCTTGCGATCGTACCACCAGAACGGAATGGCCGGACGCTCTTTGGTTTCGGGGAATTCAAATTTGATCACGGAACTTGCTGGGAAGCTATCGAAATCGTGTCCGCTCGTTTTTGCAATGACCGAGATTGGATCTCGCAGTCCACAGGATGCGAATGGTACTGTCAATTGATGGCAGGCCATATCTCCGAGGGCACCTGTTCCGAAATCCCACCAACCTCGGAACTGAAAGCTATGGTAAAGGCCAGGCCAGTATTCGCGATCTTCTGCGACACCGATCCAGCTCTTCCAATCCAAGCGCTCGAGGTTTCGAATGATCTCTTTATGCTTACCGCCAATAAGCTTGGCACCTTCTACAGCATCCTCCTTCATGGCTGCGGCCGCGAATTTTTCCATGTTCATTCGTCGTCCTGGCCCTTGAGCCCAAACAGGACGATTCGACCAAGCGTAAACTTCTTTGAGCGTACCAAGCACGCCTGATTTCAATTGAGCGATGGCTTCACGCGAGGAATCAAGGGCGGTTCCTTGGTTTCCCATCTGGGTACACACGCCGGTTTCCTTAGCGACCTTTGCCAGCAGTCTGGCTTCGTAGATGGTTCGCGTTAACGGTTTTTGCGTGTAGCAGCTTGCACCCAGTCGCATGGCCTCGAGGGTGACCGGACCGTGCATATGATCCGGAGTGCTGACGGTGACGATATCGAGGTTCTTGCCATACTTAGCGAAGAGCTCTCGGAAGTCGGTGAATTTCTCGGCGCTCGCGAATTCGGGCGACTTGGCCTTGCCATCCAAAGTATTTCGATCGACGTCGCAGATCGCGACTATATTTCCGAATTTGGCTGCGTTGTTGGAGTCGCTGCCACCTTTGCCACCTACACCGATGCAAGCGACATTAAGCTTTTCGTTAGGAGATCGACTGATGGCCGAACTCGCGCCGGCAGCGACGAAATATCCGGCGCTAACGACTGAAGTATTCTGGATAAACTGACGGCGGGTTGTTCTCGACATTGGCAATTCCCATCATTGGAGGCAAAAAATGTAAGCAGGTGTGCGGCATCGACAGCCAACTGCGTCAAACAGCACGGCGAGCCATCGCGATACACGATGAATAGGGCGAATCAATACTAGTCAAGTATCATGATTCGCTGGGTAGGCAACGGATGGTGATTCTACAAAAAACCACCCCTACAGCACGATTGGGACTCACTGTGCCCCTTACGCGCTGCGTCCTCAGTATACTGGCAGCCGATCCGCCAAGCAACAAGTCGTTTGCTGTGGCGGGACTGAGCCGCGATTCGCAGGAAGGGACGGCTGCACGCTTGAGAATTCAGGAATGAACTGAATTCATACGAATCCAGCTACGATAGGTTAAGTGATACGGATATTGCCGTATTTTCTGGTTTCTCAAAGGAAGCCTACGACGCACTCCCTACCTGCTTTAAAGTCCAGAAAAAATCAAATCTCAGTCCTGATGCAGACGACGTTTAGCCGAAACGATCCTTTGCGAGAGATCGCATGAGAAAAAGCATTTTTGATCGTGACTCAATTAGGTGTACGAATCTTGATTCGTCCGAATACCATGTGGCGAGCATTCTTTTGTGCAATTGGAATCGTGTTGATTATCATGGGCATTGAATGCCTGTTGATCGACAGCGCAGTCTTGGTGGCAGGGGTCTTGGACGATCCGAATATCCCGATCCAACAACAAACGGGTGGGTTGTTTTCCGCACCTGTTCAGTCCACCATAGACCGAGTTTTCCGACCGTCGGAATGGTTTCCGTGGTCGCTCCTGGCCTGCGGCTCTATTACTTTGCTTTATTCGATATCATTGCGCAAGCCAGTGTAGAACGGCACTCCGTGCCGTTTTTCTCGGCACGGAGTGCCGAGCGACACTTACATTGTCGTGTAAGGGGCTTCTTCGCCGCGGAGCTGTGAGAGCGCATTTCCGGCGGCTCGCTGTTCGGCTTCTTTTTTGTTGCGTCCCCAAGCTGGAGCAAAACGACGTCCGGTAATTTCCGCGGCTATTTGGAAGTGCTTGCTGTGATCCGGTCCGCATTCGTTGACCAACCGATAGACGGGCGTTCCCTTGAGGTCTCGTTGCGCAAGTTGCTGAAGCAAAGATTTGTAGTTTCCACCGCCGTGCCCATCCGCAGCCAAGCGAATCTCAGGCTCCATATGCTCCAAAATAAACGTACCAACCATCTCGACCCCGCTATCAAGAAAGATCGCAGCAACGATGGATTCAAACACGTCGCTTAGCAAGGAGCGAGGCATCCCAGTTCTCAACATCCCCCGCCCAACAATCAAGCAACTGTCCAGGCCGAGGTGTCGGGAAATCTTGGCGCAAACGCGACGTGAGACCACCACTGACTTGATTTTCGTCAGCTCCCCCTCGAGGTATTCCGGATACGATCGAAAAAGCCTCTCACAAACGATCATTCCCAGGATAGAGTCCCCAAGGAATTCCATCCGTTCGTTCGATTCGGTACGTGTAGAAGCGACACTGGAATGCGTTAACGCAGACAACAATATCGTTGGGTCTCGAAATCGATATCCAATAATGGTCTGGCAACGCTCTACCTTTTCTTCCACGCTGAGAGAGTCATCTGGTGGAGTTAGGTCATTCATGGCCGTTGGACAAGATCCAAATCGCATCGGTTAGGAGGTTGAGTTCTTCAGTTATCGCAGGTTATTGCACTAATGACTAGCCCGAGCAATAAAATCTAAGAAAAGAGAGAATTGGAATAAGAATTGACCGTCATGACAGCCGAATTTAGAACCGAATGGAGTGAAACGATCTGCCAGGATGGCTACGGAATCGTACCGCCTTTGATTTAGTGGATGATGCAGCCAATCCTCATCGGAATCGCCACACTCACAATCTCCCTGAGCGTGGTCATGCTCAGGGCTGGCTACGGTGTTTTTGCTGATATTTTGCAAAACCGTTCGACAATCAAACGACAACTGGTGGCGCAACTGTCGGCCAACCTGGAACTCTCCAACAGGCTAAACCAGACTTATCTAGCCCTCTCCTCGAGTCGTCGGCAAGCACGATGGCGGGAAGTCATGGTCGTCAAGATCGTCAAGGAATCGGAAGATGTAAAATCGTATTACTTAGTAGCCCAAGACTACGAACCTTTGCCGTCCGCATTGCCTGGACAACATATTCTGGTTCAGCAAACGCAGTCAACTGATTCGAAAAGGGATTGTCGCTGCTATTCCCTCTCGGATGATTGTGCGGCTGGTCATTGGCGTATTTCGGTTAAGAAGAGTTCGGACCACCCCCAGAGCACCAGCCGTTGGCTCCACGACGAAATCGCGGCCGGGGATATTCTAAAGGTTCGTGGGCCGTCCGGTGCCTTCTATTTGCGTTCAGCGGCAGAACGCAATTTGGTTTTTGTCAGCGCGGGCATCGGCATCAGTCCGATGCTGCCAATGCTGATAGAAGCGATTCGAAGACCCAGCGGTTCCATTCACTTTTTTGCGCAGTTTCGCGATGTAGCCCACATGCCTTTTGCCGATTCGCTTTCCGATTTGGCTGCCAAACACCCTCAAATTGCGATGAATATCTGGATTAGTCGCTTTCCCAAAGGAGTTCGTCGTGCGACTCGAGGTTTGTATTTTGAAGGCAAGTTTCAAGTAAGTGAATTGCTGAGCCATGATGGTGCGAAAGACAGAAGTGACTATTACCTGTGTGGACCAGAGGCATGGCAGGATCAAATGCGAGCCGGGCTGGTGTGGGCTGGTGTGGGAGCGGAAGCCATTCGGTATGAACTATTCCAACAAAAGGAAAAACCGATATTCCCACGAGACGATTTGACACAGCACAATATCCATTTCAAACAATCCAACGCAAACGCCAGATTTGAATCAAGCCAAAAGAGTCTACTTGCATGCGCCGGGCAGAATAGCGTTTCCATGGAGAGCGGATGTCGTACCGGTGCATGTGGCAGTTGTGCGGTAAGGCTCTTGAGCGGTAAAGTTCGTTACACGCGTGAGCCTCAGTTTTCAATGCAGTCGAGCGAAATATTGCCGTGCGTGTGCGTGCCTGAAAGCGATATCGAAGTGGACGCCTAAACTCGAGTGTGACATTTTTTGATTTCAATTGTTAGTTCAATGAACTATTTTGGACTCAGTCTTGAAACAAAGTCCTTGGCAAAATTGAAATGGAGCACCTGCAATGTCCATGGTCAGACTCTTAAATAGGGGTGTATTCCTGATCGTCCTGAGCCTCGTTTTCCCTGCGAGTGCTCACTGCGATCAACCTGAAAAGCCCAACGAATCGTTGAAAATCCTGTTTGCTGGCGACATCATGTTAGATGGAGGGCCAGGCAATTTCGTGGCCAATGGAAAAGATCCGTTTGTGGCCTGCGCGCCGCTCTTTGAAGGCGTAGACCTTTGTATTGGAAACTTGGAATGTGTGCTTGGGCGAGGAGGTGAGCAACAACTCAAACCCTACGTCTTCCGGGGTGCTACCGATTCGCCTCGTTTTTTAAAAAAGTACTTTCACGCGGTAAGCTTGGCCAACAACCATTCCATGGATTATGGCCCGGGGGGGATGGTGGAGATGCTCGCCGTCCTGGATCGAGAAAAACTCCCCTATTTCGGAGGTGGGCTCAATCTCAAGCAAGCCATGGCTCCGTTTGTGATTGAGCTCAAGGGCCACAAAATTGCGATTTTGGGCTTCAACGAGTTCCGTGCCCAAGATTATGCCGCCACCAAGGATGTTGCCGGAAATGCACCCCTTTCCGATTTGGAGGTGGCCAAAGCCATCAAAAATGCAAAAGGGAAACTGGGCTGCGATGTGGTCATTCCGTTTTTGCATTGGGGTCAGGAATTGACGCCAGCACCTCGGCCAGATCAGGCGATATCGTCGAGAATTTGGATCGACGCTGGTGCAACGGCGGTGATTGGTGCTCATCCGCATGTGACGCAGACTATCGAGACGTATCGTGGTTCGCCGATCATTTACAGCCTTGGGAACTTCGCGTTCGACTATTTCCCGGTCGACCCACCCGAGTGGACCGGCTGGGTCGCGGTGCTTGAGATTGAGCCAACCGGGGCGGTCGGGCTAGAAATCAAAACGATCGTTTTGGATGCAGCAGGGTGTCCAAAACCCGCACCAACAGAGTGAAATTTGGTTCTGCCGCTGGCCTTACAATCCATCCAATCCCTACCAATCTCGAAGCCCGTTGTCTTCTCTTCCATTGGGCTGCAGATACAATTTGGTGTAGCACCTTGTTTTCTTCGTACATGACTGGAATCTGCGGTTTGCGTAGACTAGTCTGATAGCTTAGTTCTTTCCCTCGTTTGTACTCTCTCTTCCAGGTGACGACCGGCATGGCAAACTACGTATCGCTCGATGAAGCCGCAAAGATTCTCGGCAAGTCTTCTGACGAACTCGTTGAAATGCGATCCCGTGGTGAAATATTTGGCTATCGCGATGGGAAATCCTGGAAATTCAAAACCGAGGAGATCGAACGGGTTCAGTCGGAATTAGACGGTGACGCATTGGACGAGGAAGCGGGTGGGTCGTCGATTTTGATTTCCGAACGACAAGTAGGGCCATCGGGTAGCAAGAGTGGATCAACCATTGGCAAAGAGGGCGCGAGTGACTTATCGCTTGGAAGCGATCTCAATCTAGCCGACGATGACGAGCGAATGGGGAGCGATGTTGCGTTGGTTCCAGATCCCAGGAGTGGTAGTGGCGTACGGTTGGTGAATAAAAAACCAGGATCGGCCGACAGCAGTGGCATTGAATTGGACGGGGAAAGCAAAAGCGTTAGCGCCAATCCGGAACTGAAGTTGCCGCAAGAAGGCGGCTCGGGCAGCGAAGTGGAACTTGGAAGCGATTTGAATTTGACGGGGGATGAATCGCCTGACGAAAGCGGTTTTGACCTGATGAGCAAAGACTCTAAGGTCGGTTCCGGATCCAAAAGTGGGAGTGGTAGCATCGGACTTGGTGCAGATCTTGAACTGGCCAGCGACGACGAAGATGACTTGGTCTTGGGATCGGATTCGGGAGTTGGGCTGGCTTCCGAAAGCGGCATCAATCTGATGAGCCCTTCCGACAGCGGCTTGTCCTTGGAAGACGAACCCCTCGACCTGGCCGGAACAGGTATCTCAGGACTCGATTTGGGTGGTGAAGTTGCAGGTGGTTCGGGTTCAGGTGGCTCGGGTTCCAAGAGCGGCATGAGCGGTCTTGGAAGTGGTGCCTTGATCGATTTTCAACAAGGCGAAGAGTTCCAACTCACACCGTCCAGTGGCGGCATCGAAGTCGATGACGATAGTGGGTCACAAGTTATCGAATTAGAGGACTCGAGCGAGTTTGGTGCCATTCCCGGTGGCGGAGGCATGGGCGGTTTTGATCCGATCGACGAACAAGGTGGATTCGGCGGGGAAGGCTTTGGCGACGAAGCGGCTTTGGCGGGCGGAGCACTTGCGGCGGGTGCCGGCATGCGTGGTGTGCCAGAAACCCCGTACGGCACGTTGGATGTCATGCTGCTCTTGGGGATTCTGCTGTTGATGGGCCTGGGTGGATTGTTGCTGTCGGACCTCATGCGTAATATGTGGGCCTGGGAAGGTCAAAACGACTATACTTCGGGTCTAACCTCCATGTTGGTCAATGCGATCGGTGGTAAATAAGGGCGAGCGGCGGATATGCTTTTACCGGGAGCCGAGCCAAAGCCAAGCTCGGCAAGAGCCTCGCTCTCCCAAATGAAGACTCGGCAGGTAGCCACGACACCTGGAATGGGCCTGCTACTTTGGTACTATTCGGCGGTGATGGTCATCAGTGTTCCTGACTCGTATTTGATCTTCACCAAAGCCAACATGTGCTGAATCTGTTTAGTCGCCCATGAGTTTTCGGCGATGATCAGTCGATTTTCGGCATCCAACAGATCATTGAGCACGTTGCTAGGCGACGGGTTTTCTCCATAAAAATTCTCGAATCCTAACTTATGGCCATCCACCTCGTCTCTTGAGGCAAGCGTGCTTTCGATGGCTGCCATGGTCGTTTCAAAGGAGGCTGTTGCATTGAGATAGGCTGTGATGATATCCGCTCGCGCCTTGCTCAGTTCGTTCGCGTAGTCATGTAGGAGTTTGGCAATCTCAAGCTGTCGGCTGAGATGATTTGCTTTTGCGGAGCGATTGCCGACGGAATTTAGAAAGGTAAGTCCGGCTTGAAAGCTAGGTCGTCCCGAGTCGAATTGGTTTCCATATGCTCTTTGAAATTCATTGTTTCCGCGTAGGCCACGGACATAACTACTGGTGTCCAAATCCAGTTGTGGTCGGAGTTCATTCACCGCCAAATTCTTCTGAACAACAGCGATCTGGATCGTTTCCTGTATTGCAAGAATGTCCCCACGATGGTTCAAGGCGGCGATGAGTTCTTCCTCGATGGGAAAAACCGGCAGTTCGGTTGCGGGCAGCGTTAACGGTACAATTTCAAAACAATTCAGGTCGTCCAGTTCAGGGGCATTCACCAGTTGACGAAGCGATTGCTGCAATCCCAAGATGTTGTTTTTCGCAGTCTCAATCTGGCCTTGCTGAATTGCAATGGCAGCCGTTGCTCTGGACAAATGTGTCTTCACCAGATCGCGGCCCTGTCGATTGATCAGTTGCTCTTTGATTGCCTTAAGTCGTTCTTGTCCCTTCCTCGCCTGCTCAAGCAAATAACGATGCAAGACCAACTCCCAATAGGTGTTGACCACATCCATCGTATGGTTCTGCAGTTCCCGGTTTGCGGTGGCGATTTTCTCATTCGTTTTTAGCCCCGCTACACGAATAGAGGAGGTGTTGTAGTATCTCCCAGATCCTCGCATGAGTGGCTGAGTGTAGTTCAGACTTAACTTGGTGTCGGCTTGGTTGTTTGGCTTGAAGAACAGCGAGTTGTTGTCTCTCGCGTTGAACAATTGCGAAAGCTCGGTTTTTCCTCCCAATGTATTGCGATCCCGAACCCCTATTGAGTTTTCCCAGAATTGTTCGTTGAGGCGATTTGGTCCGCCGGTCGTCAACGTGTTCCCGACCGGGTCCGAGGTGTCGTGATAGTTCGTGTTTGCGACTCTTCTTCGGTCAAATTCGCCAGCCGCAATTTGAATGTCCGTGCGTTGAATTTTAGGGACGATCAAAATGCTTTGAACTTTGGGTGAAAACTGCATGGATTGCCATACGAGTTGCTCCAAGGAAACTCGACACACCTTGTCCATTTCCATGGTTAATATGGGGTTAGAACATTGCTCTTGCCACCATGGAATGGTTTGGACCAATGCGACTTGCGATGTATTTTGAATTGAATTTGCTACTGGCGGGTTCTCCAAATAGCCCGGAAATGGCGACGGAGATCCGATAGGCTCAGCAAGGTTCATCGCTGGTACAGACTGAGGATTCGGAAAAACCGGAACATCCGAAAGAAGCGGTACCTGACCCTGCAGTCCAACGAAGCGTTCGAATTCTTCGCTGGAAACCCCTTGAGACGGCAAGGCCTGGGGAAGTTCGTACACAGGCGTTGAAAACCGCAACGGGTTGGATTGCGCAGTCACTACGCCGGAACAAAGCGTGAGCAAAATCGCCCAAGCCTTTCCCTGCGAAGTAAGTATTCGTGCGAATTCCAACACGACAATCCTCCATGCACCAACGCGACCGGGCGATCCATCCATGGACAGCCACATGAGAAGTGCGGTTATCCACGGTATCGAGTTTTGAAGGAGCTGGCGTTAAACATATAGGGTGCGGGAGTCCTATAAGTGAAAGTCCCAACTGACACTTTCGTCTCTTTCCCTATAGACGTTTTGGTCGGCACAATCGTACCCATACCTTCGACGGCCTCGCTTAGCTCGGGAACTCGGGAACTACCCAACTACTATCGGCTTTGGGCTTCGATTCTTTATTTCTTAACAGATGCACCTATGCCCGAACAATCGATACAAACGTCAATGTCGTTAGGAAAGGTGTTTCTTACGCGCATCGTCAATTTAACTTGAGCATTCAAGCATTCTTTGCCAGCTCATCCGAGGTTTTAAGCAACAGTAATGTGGCTTGTACCAAAACCCAGAAGCCCCACTTCTGGAAGGAGCAACGCTAATACCCAATCCTTTTTTACATTCTGGACACCCCCTTCAATGCCTCGGCTGAAGATCACCTATAAAATGGCGATCATCCTTGCGACTATGTCGTTTGGACCGATGTTGGCTGGAGGTATCTCTGGAATGATTCCGTTTGAAAGCAATCAAACCCAACGGGATCGGCAAGACACTAGCCGGCAACTGGCGGCGAGCTGTTCGGCGTTTTTGTCGAACAAAGACAATAACGGTCTTCAAAAATCGTGCAGAGCCGCCTTGATTCAAGTTTCGGACCTCAAGAGCCTAAGTATCATCCGGTACGACGGAATGATTCTGTACGCAAGTCCGGATCACAATCGGCACTGGACTCTAAGTCCCGACGAGGCGTCCAATTTGAATCAGGTTCGAATCCCGCTTGACCGCGGCAACAAAACGTTCGCCGAGTTAGAAATTGCATTCGAACCGATTTCGCAAAGCTACGGTCCAGCCTTGATCAAATGGTCGATATTGTTGCTGGTTGGATTTGCGTTGAATTTCGGTAGTTTCTCTTTTTTCCTATCGCGTTCGTTAAGCGTACTGGATCCGAAGAGTGCCGTGCCAAAGCGGGTACGCAACACCCTCGATACCATCGTTGGTGGCGTTGTTATTTTGGACTCGGCTGGCAAGATGCTGTTGGTAAACGATTCCTTTTCCAAGAGCGTTGATCGTCGCACCGACGATTTGCTCGGTCAGTGCCTGAGCCAACTGCCGTGGCGACGAGAGACAAACGAAGAGTGGCCATGGGACTACGCTCTTCGGGAACACGCACAAAAGACATCCGTAAAGGTTCATTTGAAGGTTGGACTAGAAAAAGAACTCAGCTTTGTGGTAAACGCTACCCCGGTCCTAGACGGGGAGGAACGCGTTTCTGGCGCATTGATAAGTTTCGAAGACATCACCGTAATGGAATCGCAACACAAAGACCTTTTGAAGGCTTTGACCGACCTCGAAACCTCGAAGGAACAAATCCGTTGCCAGAACGATGTACTGCATGAGCTGGCCTCGCGGGATGGATTGACCGGTGCATTGAATCGTCGGGCTTTGTTCGAACGAATCGAAGCAATTTGGTCCAATCGCAATCAGGATGATCGTGGAATCATCACGATCATGATGGACGTTGATCATTTCAAGAAGCTCAACGACCAACATGGTCACGCTGCTGGAGACGCGGTCCTCAAAGATTTGGTCAAAACGGTTCAAAAACTTATCGGGACCGGTGCGACTTTTGCTCGGTATGGTGGCGAAGAATTTTGCGTTACCATGGACTCAGCTACCGTAGAGGAAGGCGTTGCCATGGCAGAACGCATTCGTGCTGGCATCCAAGAGCACTTAGCAGATCCATACAGAGTAACCGCCAGTATCGGCGTTTCCAGTAGCAACTTCGGTGCTCCCAACCTTCAATCACAGATCGAGCAATCTGACCGAGCACTCTACGCGGCCAAGCATGGCGGCAGAAACGCTGTCCGCTGCTGGAATCCGCAGATGGAACTTGACGCGATAGATGCGGAACTCAAAAAAGCCACGAAACTCTCGTCTATCGATATCGAAGAACATCCGATTTCCTATCATTCGGTGGTAACCCTCAATGCAGCCATGTCGCTTCGGCTACCCGAGGTGGCCTCGCATTCACACCGTGTAGCGGAAATGAGCGTTGTGCTCGCCCGCGGCTTGATGTCCGTTGGCCAACTGTACATGCTTGAAATCGCAGCCATGCTACATGACATTGGCGTCGTAGGAACTGCGGATGCTAATGCCATCGAAAAACTCCATTCCCTGAATCCGCAAAATCAGGACATAGTTGATAATCACGTTCGAGTTGGGTCTGAAATTGCAAGAGCTGCGTTTCATTCGCCCGATCTACTCGCCATCCTAAAATGCCAAAACTACCCGTATGGCGGCCCCGGCGAAGTTGTCGGCGAAGCCATTCCATTGGGAGCAAGGATCGTCGCGATCATCAACGCGTACGACGCCATGACGTCCGTGTTAACTTCCTCCCCTTGTAGTCACGAAGATGCGATTCAAAGGCTTCGCGACGAGTCCGGTTCGCTTTACGACCCGATGTTGGTTGAGAAATTTGCCTCTACCCCGAATGGCTGGCGTGCGCCTGGCTTAGTCCTCGATACCGACATGAACGATCAACATGCGATCATGATTGGCTACCAATTAGAACGAGTGATTCATAGTTTTGATTCTCGCAATCCGCTTGTGCTTAAGTCTCGACTGCAAACACTGCAGGAAATCGCCAAGACGATCGAAATGCCAGCCATTGCCTGCATCATTCAGGAACTGGCCGTCGAAGTTGACCGCAAAGCAGTCGCGGACTGGGACTCCTTACTCCCAATGCTAGAGGATCTTATCGAGCTTTGCCTGATGATCCAGCGCGCCTATTTGCGAACCGCAGTCCAAATGGTTCATCCTCAGCGCGACCTCGTCTAACAATCCATTTGCCTTTGTTCTCACGATCAACGTCATTCAACGATGCACGCAACCAAATTACCGCGACCATCCATTTGGCTTCCGTGTTTGGTATTTGCAAGTATCGCAATCGTCTACCTAGTCTTCGCCCCCAACTACGAATGGACCCTCGAGGAAACAGGAACGGCATACGGCGCTGATTTTTTGCAAGAATGGGTTGGCGCACGCATGATTGTGTCTGGGCACGTCTCGGAACTTTATGACGAAAATACGTTTCGAGCCTGGCAATACAACCCAAAGATTGTTGGCTTTCAGTGGGAGACGGACCAGTATTTCCCGCCAGTTTATCCTCCTCCGCATTACGTTCTGTTTAGCCCATTCGCATGCTTGCCCTATCGCTGGGCCGTAGTGTGTTGGCTATTGGTACTCATCGCCGCGGCATTCCTTTCGGCGAAACTAATAGCCGATATTGCCAACCACTCGGCATCCAAAGGCAACCAAGAATCGTTGGCTGAAGCGCAATCCAAGTCAACGTACCTATGGCTTGGACTGATATTGTTTCCGTCGTTGTTGTTTTCGATTACCCTCGGTCAGAAAAGCGTTTGCTGGTTGCTTCTCGTTTGTTTGACTTGGCGTTTGCTACAGTCCCATCGCGACTACGCAGCCGGCATGGTATTTGGGATTCTTTCGATCAAGCCGACACTGTTCTTTTTGATGCCGTTGGTCATGCTACGGAATGGTCGATGGCGTTTTTTTGCCGGTGCTAGCTTGAGCGTTTGTATCATCTGGGGAGCCACCGCTTGTCTTGTCCCAATCGAGACATGGATGGCGTTTGCCAAAGTGCTTGGTACGGCAGGAAACTATGCCGAAAACGCTGGCTACCGACTCGACTGGTCCTGCAATCTCATGACCATGGCCTATAGTCTGCCCCCAGGTTGGACGGAGTGGTGCAAATGGGCCATTTGCATGCCACTATCGATTTACTTGCTTTATTGTGTCTTGGAAGATCGACACTACGCGGTAGATTCGCCTGAGAAGGCCTTCATGCTCCTGGGCTCGACGATCCTCATCAGCCCACACACGTACCACTACGATCTTTGTGTCTTGCTGTTACCGATCCTTTGGCTAGCCGCAACCTCGACACAACGGGGAATTGCGTATTTTGCGATTCTGGCGATTGGCGTGGCGGTGGCTGGTAACATTCAAGATTACTTCCACGTCCCCATTCTGCCGATCATGCTGGTGGGCATCGTATGCGAACTCCGGTTACTTGGGGTGTTTCACGTCGTGGCCGACGCCCGAAATCTTCTTGCAAAAGGACGACAAAGCACCTTCGAAAACGAGCTAAATCCATAGCTCGTTACATGGCTCTTGCCGAGCATAAGTAGAGTTGGCATTTTTTCCGAAGGTGGCTCGGATCCTTTGTATAAGACACGCGAAAAAAGCCCTTCGAGACTACGATTAAAAGATTAACACCGCCAGAGACGAAGGAATCGTATAAGGGCGCGAAGAAGGCCTGGAAGAGGGGAGTTACAGCCGTGACCCAGGATGCAGGTGGAAATCAGTTGACCGTTCGGGATCCAAACAGCGTCGGTGCGGATATGGTTTACGACTCTCTTGGCAGAAACACTGTTTCGCTGATGTCGGGGGGTGTCTGGTAGCCGGTGGTTGAGCGAAGCCACACCACCGGGAAGCGTAATTTGACCTTAGAATTGCAATATGCGACGTTGTCTACTATCATTGCAGATAAGGAAACGCTAGTCCCGCGACGGGTACCGGCGTCCTTGTTGCCCTTCGGCAATCCCTCCAGCCCAACCTTCCATGTGTCCTTTCCCTCGCCACTTGTTCGCCAATCTCCATGCCCTTTGGGTCTGTGGGTGGTTTGCATTTCATGCCTTGGCATGCGTTGCAACGGAGCCCATCATCGCCGACACGGTTTCAAAGACCACTTTAAAATTCGAACTGGATATTCAGCCCATCCTGACTGCTCGCGGTTGCAATTCGGGGCCGTGTCATGGCAAGGCACGCGGTCAAAACGGATTCGCACTGTCGCTTCTCGGCTTCGATGCGAACATGGACTACGAAGCGATCGTCAAAAACTCGCGTGGCCGCCGACTTTCCATCGCGTCTCCCCAAGAGAGCTTGCTTCTCAGCAAAGCGATCGGCAAAGAACCGCACGGAGGAGGCATTCGCTTTCGTGAAGCCGACGAAGACTATTCATTGCTTCTGAACTGGATACAAGGGGGAGTGGCACGCACAACTGAGACTGATCCAAAACTACTGAGCATTGAGATTTCGCCGGAACAGCATTCGATGATCGCCGAACAGCAGGAGACGTTGACCGTGACCGCCAAGTACAACGATGGCTCGACGCGGAATGTAACTCAAATGTGTGCCTATCAATCGAACGAACCCGCCATTGTCTCCATCGCTTCCAACGGTCGACTGCAGGCTGGTGCCTTGCCGGGTGAAGCGACCATCATGGCGAGGTACATGGGCAAAATTTCAACGTGGAGCACCGCAGTTCCTCGCCCAGTTTCTGTACCTAGCGAGCAATACAAGTCATTGACAACAAACAACTTCATCGACGACTTTGTCTATCGCAAGCTCGCAACCCTCAACATCCTTCCAAGCCAATCGTGCAACGAGCCCCAATTTTTGCGGCGGCTCTATCTCGATGCCATTGGTCGATTGCCCAGACCTGAGGAGGTGATCGCTTATCAGCAAGATGACGATCCAAACAAACGATCAAAGTGGGTCAAGTCCGTGTTGGATCAACCCGAGTACACTGATTTTTGGGCGAACAAATGGGCCGATTTGCTTCGCCCCAATCCGTATCGTGTTGGCATCAAAGCGACCTACAGCCTCGACGCATGGTTGCGGGATGCATTTCGCAAAAACTTACCTTACGATCAATTCGTTCGGCAAATCGTTACCGCTCAGGGCAGCACGTGGCGGAACGGAGCGGTCACGATTTTTCGCGACCGCCGTGAACCCGAAGAAATCACCACCATGGTGAGCCAACTCTTCTTGGGCGTTCGATTGGAATGCGCCAAGTGCCATCAGCATCCATTCGAGGTCTACAGCCAAGCTGATTTCTATGGCATGGCCGCTTACTTTGCCCGAGTCGGTCACAAAGGTACTGGGCTTTCGCCACCCATTTCTGGTGGCGAAGAGATCGTCTTTGCCAAAGCCAAAGGGGAAGTCAGACACCCGCTGACCAATCAAGTACTACTGCCGAAACCACTTACAGGCAGTGCACAAGAACCACCATCGGGTCAAGATCCACGCGTGAATTTGGCGGATTGGATGCTGTCTGTCGATAATCCGACCTTCGCCAAAGTAGCGGTTAATCGCATTTGGTCCGAAGTGATGGGAGTCGGGATCGTCGATCCTGTCGACGATTTGCGTGCAACCAATCCCCCCAGCAACGCCCCGTTGTTATCTGCCCTTGCTAGCCATTTTCGGGAGGTCGGGTTTGATCCTAAGAAACTCTTGCATACGATTTTCATGAGCCAAGTTTATGCGCTCTCCTCGCAACCCAATGAGACCAACGCTTCGGACGCACGCAATTTTTCGAGACACTATCGAAGGCGATTGAAGGCCGAAGTCCTATCGGACGCGATCTCCGATATCACGCTTCAAAGCGAAGACTTTGATGGGATGCCAAAAGGGACTCGTGCTACCCAACTTTGGACCTTTCGAACCAACTCCGAACTGCTCGACGCTTTTGCTCGGCCAGATCCTAATCAAGACCCTCCGTGCGAACGAGCCGTTGGGACTTCGATGACTCAAACACTCCATCTTATGAATGCGACCCATATCCAGAAGCGAATTGCTGCCGACGGCGGTCGATGCGATCAGCTTGCAAAATCCGATCAAGGGGCAGGGGCCATTGTTTCCGAACTTTATTCAGCTATCTTCAATCGAAATCCCGATGAAGTTGAACTTAGCTCACTTGAAGCCGAATTTGCAAAACCCGGCGCAGATCGACGCCGACTGGTGGAAGACATCATGTGGTCCATGCTCAATTCACCCGAGTTCCTCTATTTAGACTAGTTAAAGAGGGTACCTATGCATCGAAGAACTTATTTGCAACTGGGGCTGGCCGGACTCGCGGGCGGCAGTTTCCTCGATTTGCTGGCGATGCGGCGAGCCGCTGCCAACGACGCCACGTCTGCATCCAAACCGAAGAGCAATTGTATTCTGATTTGGATGGACGGTGGTCCAACCCATTTCGAAACCTTCGATCCGAAACCGGAAGCACCAGCGGAGATCCGCGGTGAGTTTCGGCCTATCGAAACCAATGTGTCCGGCATTCGCATTTGCGAACACTTGCCCAAGCTTGCCAAGATCGCCGACAAATACGCGATCATTCGATCGGTGTGTCACAATCAAGCCAATCATGGTGCTGGCAACCACTACATGATGACCGGTGCGCCGCCGCGCATCCCTGTCGGATGCGGTGCGTTTGTGAGTTTCCATCCAAGTCTTGGATCGGTAGCTGCCATGGAACGACCGGCGCCACACGGCATGCCGGGCTACTTTACGATGCCTAGCATGTCCCGATCTGGCGGCCCGAATTTTCTCGGTGCTAAGTACGCGCCCTTCGTCGTTGGAAATGATCCGAACAGCGAGCAGTTTCGGGTTCGCGACGTGGAGATGCCGAAGGAGCTTCTAAGTGAGCGTTTTGGAAAACGGCAAGACCTGCGTAAACTCGTGGATCGACTACCCCGGTATGGCGATCCACAAGTAAGCGACCCTGTGAGCGCTTACGACGAAAACTATCAACAAGGATACGATCTGGTGATGACTCCGGAGGCACAAAAGGCCTTCGATATCCACAGTGAACCTGCTGAGTTGCGAGAAGCCTATGGTCGAAATAGTTTCGGTCAACGGGCGCTGTTAGCAAGAAGGCTTGTCTCGGCGGGAGTTCCCTTTGTTACCATCTACGATGGAGGTTGGGATCACCATTCCGATTTGTTCGGAGCTTTGAAAAAGCGGTTGCCGAGTTGGGACCAAACAGTCGCTACGCTGATCAACGATTTGGATCAACGTGGCTTGTTAGAAACGACCATGGTCATTGCGCTCGGTGAGTTCGGGCGTACGCCTAAAATCAGCACGCTGGCTGGACAGTCCAAAGCAGGCCGGGATCATTGGGCCAATGCGATGTCGATTTTGTTTGCGGGTGGAGGAACACGAGGCGGACAAGTCATTGGAGCAACCGATCGGCAAGGCCACTCCGCAAGCGAACGGGTTCTGTCCCCCGAAAACTATGTCTCGACCGTCTATCGTAAACTTGGAATCGATCCAGCAAAAATCTACTACACACCTTCTGGCAGACCAACTCACTTGGTAAGCGACCATATGCCTATCCAGGAGTTGATGTAAGCGTGAATTGGTATCGACAAGGCAAAACGAGATGGCGGTCCTCTAACTTTAGTTGCGTACTACTTGCAGCAATTTCTACCAATGCACTTCTAGCTGCCGAACGACCTGAATTGACTCGCCTTTTTCCACCGGGCGGCCAGGCGGGCACGGTCGTCGATGTCGAAGCCACTGGCAAGTTTCCTGTTTGGCCGATTCAAGCTTGGTCCGATACGGACTCCATTCACTGGTCTTTTGAAGAGAGTTCGGGCAAGCTCAAGGCGACCATCGATGCCAATGCGAAACCTGGCTTACACTGGTTGCGAATGTATCATCCGAATGGAGCAACGTCGGTTCGGCCATTTCTGGTAAACGACATGCCAGAGCAAATCGAAGTGGAACCGAACGATCGGTTTGCCGAGGCAAACGCGGTTCCCGCATTGCCTTTTTGTTTTCAAGGTGTTTTGGGCAAACGTGGGGATGTGGACATGGTTTCAGTGATGCTTACTGCGGGGCAGAAGCTGGTTGCCACCGTCGATGCATGGCAGTTGTTGCGTTCTCCGATCGACGCAAGCCTACAACTATTGGATGCGAACGGGTTTGTGATAGCGGAGAACCTCGATCGTTTCGGTCTCGATCCGAGTCTGGAGTTTCAAGCGCCGCGCGATGGCAAGTACTTTGTTCGCGTGTTTGGTTTTCCAGCCGCGCCGGATAGCACGATCGCTTTTGGTGGAGGGGTGGACTGGATCTATCGACTTAGGCTCCAATCCGGCGTTGATCCGCTGCCGGTTCCATCGCAATTGAGTCCTTTTCATACGGAAATCACTGTCCGTTCTTTAGAGCCTGGCCAAGCAATTAGTCGCGACAGTGCGACGCCGATCGAATTGCCAGTTCTATTGCGGGGAACGCTCGCGCTGCCTGACCCAACCAACTATGTGCAATTTCGAGGGATCGCAGGAAAGCAATACCGAATACAGATGTTTGCTCGCGAACTGGGTTCAGCCCTAGATGCGACCGTTTCGATCCTCGATTCTCAGGGCAAGCAGCTATCACACCAGGACGATGTGGGGAACGATCGCGATCCGGATCTGAAATGGAAAGCCCCAGCGGACGGCGACTATTTCATCGAAATCAATGACTTTCATCAAGCGGGAGGGCCAGGTTTTGGATTCGAATTATTGGTCACTGAAGTCTTGCCGGATTTCAAACTATCGATTCCGACGGATCTTGTTCAGGTCGTGGCTGGCAAGGAAACGGAGATTCAGGTCAACCTGTCGCGCGAAGGCGATTTCGTTGGAGAACTACTTGTTTCACTCGAGGGAGCTCCCGAAGGTATTGATTGCCCAGCCGTAAAATCCATTCATGGCAGTGACACGGAAAAAAAGATCACGCTTCGTATCAAAAACGCGATTCCGTTTCAAGGACCTATCAGGATTTCTGGGAGAGCCGCTGACCTATCTGACCACGTTCGCTTCGCTGCAACCGACGAAAAGAAGCCCATTTGGCTAAGCAGCATCGCAGAGTAATGCGTCACACCGGTCAGCTTGAAAACTTTCTTTAGCTTTGCTCTTCACCCAAGTTGATTTCGGTCACTTCTTCGATGCTCGTTGTCTCGGAACTCTTGGTGAACATTTCCTGACGAAGAAGCTTTCCTGGAATCTCGTCGCTTCGCCAAAGTTTTACCGACGTTGGTCCTGCCTCGCTGCTTTCTTCCCACTCATAAATCGTCGCTTGAAAATCAAGCTTTCCAATTTTGACCACCTCTTTTCCCGTTTCCTTGGCTTTCATCGAGGGCTTATAGAATTGATTCTCATCCAATCCCTTCGGGAGTCGGTATACTGCGGGATACCTGACTAGGTCCGCCCCATTATCTACGAGGGGCATATCAGGACGTTTTACGGTGATCTGGCTACCCACGAATACACCGTCCACGCTTTTGGATTCAAGCCAAACTTTCGTGGACGCGACGACCTCGCCACTTGAATTCGAAACTACTTTGCGCCTCATTACGAACGACTTTTCGGGGAACTGCTTCCAATTGGCAAATTCCGGATGCGCGACGTTTGGCAACGATTCGTCATCTGACACTGCGGTCGCCGATGGAATGGCCACCTTAACGTTGTTACCGGTGTCGCACCCTAACCATACGGCCATGCTGAGTACCATCCAAAAAGACTTCGACTTCATAAACTTGTTGCCTTTACGCAAAACATAAGAGTACGGACGCAGTCGCCTCTCGGCTGAGATCACCAAAGTCTCGTGGCTAGATTCGACGTTACCCAAAACAGGATTACTTCTTTGCCTTCTTCTTACCTTGGCTTTCCTCGTCGTCGACATTTTTGTCTTCGATCTTGATTTTCGCTTCTTGCTCTGGCGTTAGCTTGTCCGAGGGCAACACAATTTCACGGCTACCGCCGCATCCAAGTAGAGTCGCAGCCAATACTAACGCGACGCAGAAACACATTCTCTTCATGAAAAACAGTCCGATAATTTGGGTAAGAAACATTTTTTACATTCGCCAATCAAAGTGATTTTTCGTTCTGCACGACGCGGTCGATTACAGAATTGCAATTGCACGCTTCCGCGTCTTCACGAACGATTGCAATCATCTGTTGTTCGGTCAATGGCGTTGT
>JANPNA010000518.1:0-9724 GCA_031427235.1 Pirellula sp. | reverse complement strand
TTTGCAGCTCCTGGCTGATCGCGTCGTATTGGCTAGGACACGTTGCAACCGTGACAAAAGCATGATTCTTTGCCGCGGCTCGAATGAGACTCGGCCCGCCAATATCAATTTGCTCAATGGCTTCTCCCAAAGTCACATTAGGCTTTTGAATCGTAGACTCAAACGGATACAAATTGACTACAACAAGATCGAACTCGAGGATTTCATGCGCACGCAACGATTCTTTGTCTTCCTCTACATTCCGGCGAGCTAAGATGCCGCCAAAGATCTTTGGATGCAAGGTTTTAACGCGACCGTCCATGACCTCAGGAAATCCAGTGTAGGCTGCCACCTCCGCTGCTTGAATTCCGTTCTCGAGCAGATGTTGTCGAGTTCCGCCCGTGCTGTAAATTTCAACACCTTTCGCCGAAAGAACCTTGGCAAAACCCACCAAGCCCGTTTTGTCGCTGACACTGATCAACGCTCGCTGGATAGACGAAAAGCTACTCACGGATGGAGACTTCAGAACTGTAAGAGACTCGACGACGGGGATAGTGATCGCAATAGATCAACCGTCTTATAATCCCCGAACAAGCTTAAAATCGCAAGCCTGAATTCCACCTGGAAGTTGCTCAAGAGAGCCCAAATCCTAACGCATTTGTTAATAATTCGATTTCCGATTCGGTCGCGGACAACGCGGGAATGATTGGAATCACATTCCCAATCGGACGTAACCAAACTCCTTTTTTTAAAACCTGTCTGCACACTTGCCCAGCTCTTTGCATTTGCCAGGGAATTGGCGTTTTCCGCACTTTGTCGGAAACCAACTCGATAGCCGCAATCATTCCAACCTGCCGAATATCACCAACTTCGGGATGCGATCGCAACGCATTTAGTCCGTTTCGCAACAACTCGGCTTTTGCTGGCAGTGTTTCCAGCGTCCGCTCCAACTCAAAAACGTCCAGTGTCGCGTGCGCCGCTGCAGCCGCAAGCGGGTTTCCACCATAGGTATGCCCATGCAGGAAACTTCGGGAATCCTCATGACTCCCCAGGAATGCTTGCCAAATCCGGTGCGATGTGAGCGTAGCGCTCATCGGCAAATAGCCTCCCGTAAGTCCTTTGCCAATGCACAGAAAGTCAGGGGCGACGGATTCGTGTTCGCACGCAAACATCTTACCCGTTCGGCCCATACCAACCGCAATTTCGTCTGCGATCAGGAGGCAACCGAATTCCATGCAGAGCTTGGCCAATCCGCCCAAAAAACCTGGTGGATGCACCACCATTCCTGCCGCACCTTGAATCAACGGTTCAACAATCACCGCGATGATTTCTTCGGCATGCTGCTCAAGGATGCGACGATATTCCCCCACGTAATAGTCTGCGGAATGATTTGGCTCGATGCCGACCGGCAACCGGTAACTGTCCGGGCAAGGTCCACGCAAGACCGGAAACAACAGCGGTTCAAACATCGCGTGAAAGCGAGATACTCCTCCGACACTTACCGTTCCAAGCGTATCGCCATGATACGCGGACCCTAGCGCCAGAAACGTAGTCCGCTTGGGCTCTGGGCTTGGGCATTGACGCCAATATTGAAACGCCAGCTTCATGGCGACTTCAACCGCCGAAGCGCCATCGCTCGAGAAGAACACGTGTCTCAAACCGCCTGGCGCACAATCTACCAAACGTTTTGCCAGGCTTATGGTCGTAGGATGGCTCATGCCAAGGTTCGTTACGTGCGCCACGCGATCCAACTGTTCACGAATCGCTTGATCGATATGCGGATGACGGTGGCCGTGGATATTGCACCAAAGGGAACTCGCACCATCAAAGTAACGCTGGCCGTCGATATCGGTTAGCCAACAACCCTCGGCTGTGTCGATAATCAAACCGTCGTAACTCGACATCTGTGAGAAGGCGTGCCATACCACAGTGCGATCGAGCTCTCGCAACTCTGCCGCTTCTAAATGTCTACTCATCGTTGATCTCGATTTGGATCTCATCCGCCACGACAAACACCGCAAAAATGTCGGCTTTGATCTTTGGATTGTCGAGCCAACCGCCATCGACCAGCGAAAACCGCCAAGCATGCCAGGGGCAAACCACGGTTCCATTGTCGATACAGCCACCCGCAAGCGATGCCCCCATATGCGGACAGAAATCATCCATCGCGTGAAACGTACCCTTCGCATTGAAGATGGCGATGATTCGGTCGCCGACCGGAAAAGTACGGGACTCGTTGAACGGGATATCGGATGTCTTGGCTACGGTGATCCGTTTAGCCATGTTGAATCAGCTCCAACCTCAGGAAATTTAGTCCTGCCTTGGCGAGCCGATGGTAAAGCACGTCCGGATGAGCTCCGAGCGAGACCGTCGTATGCTTCGTCTCTCTCCCTCGTCTCGCCAATGAAAACGAAAAGTCGGAGCTTGGGAGAGATTTCGAGGAGGATACAGCTTCCCAGGTTGGATAGACTCCAGCCGCCAAACAGAGGTCAAGATCGTGTTCTCGACGGAACCGCTCGGCCGCCTCAGCCAGCACGACTGCAACCAAGGGATTGGGATCTACATCGTCTGCAACGTCACCGGAGACTCGACGCGGTTCGCAGCTTGAACTCAATGCATCCAGCGATGGAAACCAACCAGCCGCTTGTAGTCCCTTCAACTCCAGCCGAGATAACTTGGCAAGGCTATGTTGAATCCAGGCTCCAGACCCAACTTCCAAAACGCCGAGCGACACACCCTTGTCTATCAACAAACGATGCGTGGCCTCGTGGATGTCGATTTCACCCTCCCCAAAAACCAGCAGTCCAAGCTGGCTATGAATCTCAGTCACTGTCGGTTGAATCTTTTCCTGAAACTCAATTTCATTTGAGCAAAGGGCGGCAATGCGCAAAGTGATGGTGGCTTGTGAGACGGTGATCCCAACAACCGGATCTCGATCACGACGAATCAAGTCAGGAAGCTTTTTCTCGACATCGCTTTCGCCAATCCCGAACACCTTGATGCTATGAAAGTACCATCGCTTGGCCCCAACCCCCATCTCCTGAATGAGTCTTGGTTCGACGGTCGCCGTGTACATCTGCATCATTTCCGCTGGCACACCAGGCAGCGAAAAGATACGGCATTGACCCGAACCCGACATGCGTGCGACGTCGTTCGTGACAACGAAATCGATGCCTGGGGCGGTACCATGCGGATTGTCGATGATGCGAGACCCTAGTGGAAAGAGTGCCTGACTGTGATTGCGTTCCGGCATCGGGCGTTTTCGACGCGCAAACAACGCCTCGATATATTGGAGCGCCTCAGGCCTGAGCTCCAACGGTGCTTGAAATGCTTCGGCTAAGGCTTCGCGAGTCAAATCGTCCGCAGTCGGACCAAGGCCGCCGGTCGCGATAACGATGTCGACGCGGCGGGCCGCCGTTCGAAAGACGTCAACGTTGTCTGACATGCAATCGCCGACCGTGGTGTGGAACGCGGTCTTAACACCGAGATTACCGAGCTGTTCACTCAACCATCGGCTATTCGTGTCGAGCCGTTGACCGCTGGTCAGCTCGTCGCCAATGGAAATAATTTCTGCTCGCAAAGACATTCTAATAATCGATCCCCGAATCGCCGCCCTGTCCATCTTGCTGCTTGCGAACTTCCTCCATCGTCAACGCAATGACACTCACATAGCGACGAATGGCCTCGCCATAGCTCTTGGAATGCTCCGCCGCTTTGGCAACCTTCATGTCTTCGTCAATTTGCGAGGATTTGATTTTCCAATCATTTTCACTGATCCAATCATTGAGTTCGCTAATGACTTGGGTGAGGTTGGCGGTGAAGAAAGCGTCTGGCTTGCAGATGGCCTTTCGGTATGGTCCACGACCATACTGACCGGTAACTTCATTGTTGACACGCTGGCCTTGATACTTGAACCAGCCCGTCGCAAAGGCAACTGCGGCCGCACCTGCCGCCAAAAGGGCAACGGGAAATTGATTCAGCAACAAGAGTACGACGCAGCAAAGCAAACCAATGGCGGTTGCAATCCCAAACGCCACCGGGAATTGCGGAGCCACTGCCGACGGATTCGTGTCCATCGCAGCACCGCTTCGCATGAGTCCATCGTTCCTGACTTCGCCAACGACTACGGTGATGTTATCTGGTCCACCTCTCAAGTTAGCCAAGTCGATCATGGCATTGACGGCAGAATGAATGTCGACGACCTGAAGAAGTACGCCCATTTCTTCGTCGGTCAGTTGACCGCTAAGTCCGTCGCTGCAAATCAAAAACTTGTCGCCAACTCGTAGCGGAAAGGGGCCTTCTAAATCGACGGTGACTGTTCCGTTTGGGCCTAACGACCTAGTTATGACGTTTTTTGGAATGGCATTGCTTCGAAGCGCCTCTTCACTGACCTCGCCCGAGGCTCGCATTTCCCAAACGAGCGAGTGGTCAAACGTCAATTGCTCAAATAGATTGCCTCTCAAACGATAGACTCGGCTATCCCCCACATGAGCGACCACGGCACCCTCAGGCAAAATCGCCAAGGCACAGGTTGTCGTTCCCATGCTTCGGAATTCAGGGTTGGCCTGACCGCGTCTGAAAATCTCACTGTTGGTTTCGATCAACGAACGTTGCAGGGCTTCCGATGGAACTCCCTTGAGCAATTTGCCATAGTGGTGCGGAATCAATTCAACCGACAAACGACTGGCCAATTCTCCGGCCGCATGCGCACCCATTCCATCCGCCACTATTAGTAAGTGACCTGATTTCTGCCAAGCGGATTCGTCCTCGGCCATGACGATCGCAAAACTATCTTGATTGTTCCGTCGGCGCATCCCAACGTGAGTTGCCGAAGCAACAACAAAGGATTCTTGCCAAGACGGCTGGGGAGTTGAAGATGGCTGATGCAAGATATTCCAAATCTATAAACGGCAAGAGCTAGTCCAAGGTAGGAGACGAACGCGTGAGATACATGATACCACGAGCCTCTCAAAGCTTCGATTCCCGATTGCATCCGATTTTGAGAATCATCTCGATTCCACCATTCCTTGGCTGCAGACCCGACTCAGGTTATGCAAGATGATCCCAGCCGCCACACTTACGTTGAGGGAGTCCGTGCCCAGGGCCATGTCAATCCTGACGCTTCGGAACGCCGCATTTTGAATCTCCAAAGGCAATCCTTGAGCTTCGTTGCCGAAAACGACCAGTGCAGGGCCATTGCGACGAAAGCCGCTCAACTCTTCACTGGATTTGGACAAACATGCTGCGATCGTTTCCATTCCGATGGAGTGGCAATATTCCAACGCCGACAACGATTCCTGCACATCAAATAATCGCAAATTGAAGGCGTTTCCCATAGAAACACGCAGAACACGACGCGCAAACGGATCCACACATTCCGGACCGATTAAGACGTCTGAAATCCCCAACGCAGCACAGGTTCGAAATATCGAACCCATGTTTTCCGGATCTTGCAACCCGACCAACATCACTCCCACCCATCCAGAGGAAAGTTCAAAGGATTCCCGATCCAGCGATTGAACCTTCGGCCGAATTCCACACGCCAGATAGCCGCGATGGAAAGCAAACCCTATTAACTCCGATACTTGCTCACCCGGAATCGCAAAAAGATCCACTTCGGACGGCAACCAACCCATGGCCTCATCCAGATACTTGTCGTCTACCAAAAAGGAATCAATGGCAAGGCCACTGGCCACCAATCGCTGAACCAACGGCTTGCTCTCCGCAATAAACCGCCCGCTAACTCGTGTGAGGTTGGTGGTGCGCAAATGTCGATACGAATCGAGCCGACTCGAACTGAGATCGGATAAGCGATGGACTGGCATTTACTTTATCCTGCGCACACTCACGCGTTGCGATCCCGATGCCCATTCGTTTTTCCCGTAAACGAATGCTCGAACAATGCACTTTCCACGACAATCCGATGGCACCGGCAATTCCAATGAAAATTCTCCTGAAGGAATTTCTTTCTCCAACTTCACTATCACGAGATCGCTGGCCCTTGCATAGTTGTCTTGCATGGCCTTGCGTTGCTCATCCGTTCCTTGGAAGTGGCTCACCGTGCGAATGCCGTCTGGTAGCCGGTCTCTCGACAAGGCTAACTCCAATCTGAGCTTTCCCGCGTTGGGTGAGCACCCTGTCACAATCATGGGCTTCCCCGAATTCGGTTCAGCCTCGCAATGAATGGGCATCGCAACAGGATGCTTTATTCGAAGGAGCGGATCCCCAAGCAAATTCATCAATCGAACATGCTCACGGCGCTCCTCGGTTAGATCATGCCCGTCGGGACTCAGGGCTGTTGCCATCTGAGTGATCAGCGATTGCTGTTTTACGCGAAGCCGATCCACGGCCGAAACCAAAGGTTGAGCAATCTTTTCTTTGCCGCCGTCTCGGATTGTCGCAACAACCTCGCTCGGTTTCCAAATATTTCTCTTCGCATTCAACAGGATTCCACCGAGCGTAGGAATTTGATCGCGAAAACAACCGTCCATCAATTCAGTCGACAACTGGCTCAAGCCATACGGCATCGTAACTCGGGAACCTGCGATTACGGCTATCGGGCCATCCTTCTTTGCAAGCAAAGTCTCTGCGAAACAGTCAACGCGTGCGTCAAAGGCGCCAGTGAAACAAGCCAACATCAAGGCGATCGGAGGCCCGTCCTGGACGTCGAAGCTCGCAACATCCTCATTCAAGCAAATCGGAATCGCGTCGTTACCCACCACAAAGTCATCGAGCCGGTCGACGTTGCCATGCCCGATATAAACCCAAAATAATCCACCGTCGTTGATCTTTCCTATAAACGAACGGGTGAGCGAAAATGGGTCCGGACAATACGGACTGGTCAGACTGGCATAAGTCATGTTCAATTGGAAGCGATCGGGGATTCCCTCCGACAAAAGTCGTCTTGCCACACTCTCAATGGCCGTATCGGCTAGCACGCCAAATCCCCCTACGCCGGCTGTCGCGTGTATACGATCTCTCCATGGCCCAAAAGATTGAGACTGTTCATAGTCGATGCTCCGACGAAGCATTCTCGATAATTCCTCTGCGTTCTTTGCTGGCAATCTACCAACCGCCAGATCGGGACACTCATCCCCATCCAAATCGCCATAGTACAGGTCGGTAGCCAACGTAGGCGTGGTGAATGGCCCCAACTTGACCTTCGTCTCTATCTCAAATGTTGGTGTGATCGACAAGAACTTGCTTTTGCCCGACTTCGCATCAGAAATGGTTCCAACATCCCCGCACAAGAGCACGGCCGTAACCGGCCATTTGGCTATCTGAGCTGCCCGCAAAATAGATCGTTTCAAGTCCTGAGAGGATGCTTCGGAGTCGACATTGATAACTTGGTATTCCTGCTCCCGGTAGTTTACCCATTCCTCCAATGCGCCTCCCCAAGCCTTGGGACAGACAACGATAACCGATGACATAACCTCGGAAACCGCCCAGTCACCAAACGCACTCAGCCCGATCGCAACCGCCCAAATTAGACGACAATTCAGCACAAATCACCCTCCCTGTCCGACAGAATTCTGTTGAATGAAGCAGTCGCACACGAACTCGCACGACCCTCGACACTCCATTGTAACAACAGCCCTGTTTGCAATGTAACATCAGTCTGCTTCAGGACATCGAACAGACAATCCATACAAGCTAGCAAATGGGCGTTCCCAAGAAACACGTCGGTTTCAGTGTTAAACTGCGGCAACTACGCAAAAACTCCGATCAATCCACTTTTTTCGAGGATGCCGATTGTTTCCAATCCGATGATTGTATCTCGTAGGGAACGTGATTTGGATGTGCCGAAAGTTCAACGTCGCACTCCACTCGTAACGCATGTTCATAACAAATGACTTTTGGGTGGAGAATTAAGAATGAGCGTAAGTAAGATTAAGCGGACGATCGGTCGTGCTGCAATCCTGGCAAGCATTGGCCTCGGCTGCAATCAACTCCTGTCACCGGAACAAGCGATTGCAGGCAATTCGGACAGACAAGTTCAAAGAGTAACGGACCTTCCAACCGTATCGGAGCACGAATTCTCAGCGGTACAAACGGCATCCTGCAACTCCCCCTCGAGTATGGCTTTCGAATCATGCGGCGTACAGCCAACCTGCTGTGAACCAGTTTGCACACCCTGGTGGGCGCACCGAACGGGTGGTTTTGGTGAAGCGCTCTATCTGAGTGCTGGCAACTCAGACTTGATCTATGCGATCGAGCAAACAGGCCCAGGGCCAACAGCCTCGCCCACCGGCCCACTTGGGATCAGCAATATCGGAGAACATGTTGGCTATCGCTTTGGATTCTCGCTGGCTAGTTCCGACTGCAATAGCGTCTACGCCAGCTTCACACGCTGGGACGGATCAACCACCAGCGTATTGGACGCCACCGGAACGAATGTTCTCGCCTCTGCTGTAACGCACCCAAGCGTTGCTACATCGGGTGCGGCCAGCCTACAGGCTGTGGCTCGCCAATCGGCTACGTTTCAGTTCGCAGACATTGCCCTTCGACGCGTTTATAAGGCAAGCAATTGCGGCGTGTTGAATTGGAATGCCGGTGTACGATACGGAAACCTCGAACAAGGACTCTCTGCCGATCAAACCATTTCCGTTGCAACAGGCTTGACCAACGTTACCACCGATATCGATTTCAATGGATTCGGCGTTCTTGGCGGGCTCGATGGAGAACGCTTCAGCACAGATACCGGACTTCTCTTGTACGGTCGTGCGATGGGTAGCATGTTGGCGGGCGATTGGAAGGCCGACTATCGTCAAACCAATCAGTTTGGCGGTGGCGTGATCGCCAATCACTACGAAGATTTCCGTGTTTCGCCAGTGGTCGACACGGAACTGGGTGTCGGTTGGCAAAACTGTAGTGGTTGCTTTCGTGTCACCACCGGCTACCTGTTCAGCACTTGGTTCAACGCCGTTACCAACCGTGACTACATCTCATCGGTTCGCAATTCCAATCTGTTGAACCTCGATGATAATTTGACCTTCAGCGGTCTGACCCTTCGTGCCGACCTGCGATTCTAACGAATGGGTTGGCGTTCTGTTAAGGACTTGGAAACACATTGGCTAGTACAATGCCCCCGAGTTCACTCGGGGGATGGTTACCTTCTCTCTAGAACCAAAGGTTAGCATCCCCGGCATAAAGCAAAACCGGCGGCTTGAACAGCCAAACTCAAGTCCACAGCGTGATCTAAAAGCTGGGATGAATCCCAGCACTCCAAAAAATTACCGACGCTTCTTCTTGAAGCTTTCGTTTTCTAGATCCGCGCCCAGTTGTGCAAAGAAATCATCGGTCGCACTATGCTGTACGCTTGCAACGGCAGAGGCTTCCGAAGAATCCGCTTCGCCTTCGCCTGCTCCACTTTTTGACTTGCTATTCAAGTAATTGATGATGTTCAGCACATCCAACGGACTGATCGTGCGGTCATTGTCCGGATCCGCCTTCATCTGACCGATCGTATAGTAAGTCCGAACCGGATCGTTGGATGGAAACTTCGGATAATTGTTCAAGACATTGACAACTATCAAGGCATCCAGCGGGCTAATAAAACCGTCGCTGTCGACGTCCAGTGGCGATGGAGTGTTGTGCAACGGATTGCTATCCGCAACGTTTCCAACCGGCGGATCAAAGTTTCCGAAAATCGGCAAACCAAACTCGTCGCCAAACTCAGCAAACAAATCGTTCCCCAGTGGATCTGGACTAAACGAATTGAATACCAATCCTGGATTGGGATTGG
>JANPNA010000517.1:0-12809 GCA_031427235.1 Pirellula sp. | reverse complement strand
GTCGTTGCTATCCCGATGGGTAACGATGGAATGAGCATGTTCGTGAAACTAAACTGCGAATTGCGGATGATGGAAGAAGAGAAGTCAACCTTTTTAAGCTTTGTTAACTCATTGCGTTGGGAGTAATTCCGCGTGGCAACTGGAACTTTTAGTAGCGGCAGAGTAGCAACCACGACCGCTCCACTGGATATCGCTAGGGTGGCTTGGCTGGCTATGCGGGCCATGGGCTCACTCAAAATCACGGTCGCCATGTTCGCATTGGGAACCATGCTTCTCTTCGTTGGGACGCTGGCTCAAGACCAAGAAACGATCGTTGATGTCAAGAAGCAGTATTTCAACAGTTGGATTGCCAAGGTCCCATTCGACGTCTTCATGCCGCAGACCATTTGGGCGCACAAAGAAACCCTTCCTTATGCGTTCGCTATTCCCGGTGGGGCCGCTGTTGGGTTGATACTGCTTATTAATTTGATCGCCGCGAAGATGACTCGCTTCAAAATGAACGCGAAAGGGGGGCAATTCGTAGCTGGCGTGTTCTTTACGATCGCGGGTTTTGCTTTGGTCGGGTTGATCGTTCTGAGCGCTCACTTAGGGGACGGTTTGCAAGGTGAACCGCCGTTTAGCTATGACTGGCTGTGGAGTGGAGTCAAGGCGAGTGTATGGGGCCTGGCGGCTGGTGCATTGGTTTGGTGCATTGTGTGGAACCCAAAGACCCGCGTCGTTCGATGGACGATTTGGAC
Source organism: Pirellula sp. (assembly GCA_031427235.1). Lineage (GTDB taxonomy): Bacteria > Planctomycetota > Planctomycetia > Pirellulales > Pirellulaceae > JBKCUI01. Next base: position 12,072 of record JANPNA010000517.1, on the reverse strand, counting down.
TTTGACAGCCATTCTGCTCGGCGTCAGTTTCTTCTTGCTCTCCACCAACGACGCGTATCGCATTCCAGATCCGGGTCTTCGTATTGTTTGGCAATTGACCAAAAGTCTGGTTGTGAGCGGGGTGCTGCTAGTTGGACTTTTGCTTCTTTTTGGCAATCGAGGCGGAAATGTGCTGATCCACCTTGGGGTCGGCTTGTTGATGCTCGGCCAGTTCATTTTCGGCGACGCCCAGCGAGAAGAACGGATGGCAATCTTCGAGGGGCAACGCACCCAGGTTGCCTACGAACTGGATACCGTCGAATTAGCGTTTGTCGACAAAAGCGATCCGGAAATGAACCACGTTGTAGCCTTCGAACATCCGATGCTGCAACGGTCGCTCGCCAACCGCAAGTTCCTTACTTCGGCGGAGCTCCCTTTTGAATTTCGCATCGACCGCTGGATGATCAATTCGACGAACAAAGCCCGCAGTCGCCCTGCGCAACCGTCGGACGACGATTATCAGTTGACGGGAGTAGGCATTCGGGAATTCGAATTCAAGGAACTTCCTAAGGCAGGCGGTGCCAAAAGCGAAACCAATTATGCAACGGCCTATGTGACGCTTCGGGACAAGAAGGACCAAAAGCCGATTGGATCCTATGCGGTGAGCCAACTCCTCAACGACGATGCAATCATGTACAAGTCCGAATACGAACACGCTGAGGTAGCTGGAGAGGCATGGGACTTCGGCCTCCGCTTCCGTCGAAATTACAAGCCGTACTCGGTTGTCTTGGACGATGTCGTCATGGAGGAGTACACGGGAACATCCAAGCCTAAGGATTATTCTTCGTTCGTGAAGATCACGGACGCTCAAGGAGACACGCTTCAACAAGGCCGGATCTGGATGAACAATCCCATGCGGTTTCGAGGCGAGACGTTTTATCAATCTGGCTACATGAATGGAAGCATGAACCCATTGGGCGTCGAGCAGACGACCCTTCAAGTCGTAACCAACGCAGGCTGGTTGATTCCGTACGTCGCGTGTGTTCTGTCCGGTTTGGGCATGTTGGTTCACTTTGGCGGTACCTTCGCTCGATTTGCATCGCGGTACGATAGACTGAAGCTAGCGACTGGTGAATTGTCTGCATCCATCCTTCAATCCAGGGAACGATCCTCCAACGGGCTTGTCCGGATGCTTGCGATGGCGACACCTGTGATTCTTTGTGGCCTCGTCGCTGTGTGGATTGCCAGAAGCGCGTCCACCCCCAAGGTCGGTCCTGACGAAATCAATTGGTATGCGATCGGAGAAATTCCCGTTCAGTATGGTGGTAGAATCAAACCACTGGCGTCCGCTGCTGGAGAAGTGTTAGAAATCCTCTCCAACAAGAAATTCGCTCTGAGTAACGACGGCCACACGTACAAGCCAGACTTCAAAACCGGCAAGTCGATTCAAGCAACACAGTGGATTATGGCGGTGTTTGCTCGCGAAGACTGGGTGTTAGATAGCCCGCTCATTCGAATTGACGCCGTCGAAACAACGACCGCTTTGGCGCTCCAACGCCACAAATCGAATCGCTATTCCTACAATCAAATCCGGGAGGGATTGGCGAAAATACCTGAGCAAGTGCAGAGTCTGTTCAAAACGAAACGAGAAGAATGGAGCTTCGAACAAGCAAAGTTGGCAGAAACGATCGACAAGATCTCGACGCTGGATAATTTGTTCGCTGCATATACCCCATTGGCCCCTCGCGTCTCTTCGGATCCAGCCCAAATGATCGCTGCTATTCGAAGTCTGCAGCCTGAAGTCGATCGCATTCGGGAACGAAGTCCAATAGCCATCATCCCGCCACTGACCAAGTCCATCGCCAGAGCTGGCGAAAAGGCACCACCGGCAAAATGGGATGCATTCGGTCCTGCTCTCTTTGAAACCGTCAAATTCAAGACGACCGGAGTCGAGTCGAAAACGGAATCGATATTGAGCTTTATGGCACTTATTGAATCACTCTCGGCTAGTCCGAAGAATGAAAGGAGCATCAACAAGAATGTCACGGAATTCAATGCAAGTGTTGAGCGAGAATTTGGTATTACTGCCGTAACTGGCAATATCCCGCTGATTGGCACTGCGAAAGTGCCTTTCGAAGCGTGGTACCAACACTTTGATCCGATCACGATCGCCTCTAGGCTTTACGTTGTTTGCTTGGTGCTGGTACTGGTTAGCTTTGCATTTGGTCGTGAAGTTTTTCGCCGAACCGCGTTTTGGATTTTGGTCATCACTTTGCTGGTGCATACCACGGCAATCTTGTGCCGGATTGGGATTTCTGGCCGTCCGCCGGTGGCGACGCTTTACTCGGCGGCGGTGTTCATCGGCTGGGCAATGGTTCTGTTTTGTACCGTGACTGAAATCTTGTTTCCTGTCTCCGTATCGGTTCTGGTAGCCTCTGTTGCGGGATTCTTGACACTGCAAGTCGCTTATGCATTAAACATTGGTGATTCCATGCCGGTTCTCGAAGCGGTTCTTGACACGCAGTTTTGGCTGGCGACGCATGTGGTTAGTGTATCGCTTGGGTACAGTGCGACGTTTGTAGCTGGCCTGCTCGGAGTAGGGATTGTCATCGTCACGCTACTGGAACGACTGAGTCCGAAGCCTCAAGCCACAAGCTCTTCGGCCTTCGTGCGTTCGGTTGCACCTAAGTCAGCAGAAAAATACCAGTTCGGACCGGGCGTGGATGTCATTCCAACGCTGTATCGCATTTGCTATGGCGTGGTTTGCTTTGGTCTCTTTTTCAGTTTTGTTGGGACAGTTCTTGGCGGTCTTTGGGGCGACGATAGTTGGGGGCGATTCTGGGGCTGGGATCCGAAAGAAAATGGCGCCATGATGATTGTCCTTTGGAATGCTCTGCTGCTGCACGCTCGCTGGGACAAGATGATTGCGGCATTGGGTTTCGGGATACTCGCCGTGTTTGGCAATATCATTACCGCGTGGTCCATGTTTGGTACGAATTTGCTCGGTGTCGGGCTTCACACCTATGGGTTCGATGCAACGACTTTCTATTACCTAGCTTTCTTTGCGCTGAGCCAAGCCATCGTCATCGTTCTTGGAGTTGTTTTGGTCATGTCTCGCGGAACGAAGTCGCGGACTGAGCTTGAATAGCAATGAGCACTGCACCGACGGGTACCGATGAATGTTCGGCCAAATTTGGGTTCGTGTCGACTCGAATCGCAGTGCATCGCTGCATTGCGAAAGATACTTGGCAATTGACGGTGGTGGCACCTGAGTTGGCTCGGCGCACCGTGCCTGGCCAGTTCTTTATGGTTCGCATCGCAGGCCGCAACGATCCGTTGATTGGACGAGCCTTGGCTTTGTACGATCGGCACATTGGCAAAGAAGGGAAGCCGGAGGCAGTCAGTATTGTCTACGCGGTGAAAGGAAAATTCACACAAGCCTTGTCAAAATGCGTCGCAGGCGATCAAGTCGAATTCTGGGGTCCGCTCGGAAATGGATTTTCGACTGAGCCAACCGGACATCTCATCCTGGTCGCTGGTGGAGTTGGCCAGACACCCATGTTGACCTTGGCGTCAGCGGCGTTGGGTAAAACTCAGTATGGCGAGCCCTCACAGCCAAGCGGTTTCGCCAAACGCGTGACGTTTTGCTATGGAGCTAGGACCAAGGATTATCTTGCTGGCCTTTTGGATTTCGAAAAGACATGCACACGCGTTTGTTTGGCGACTGAGGATGGATCGGTTGGACATCATGGTCGTGTTACAGAGGTGCTGCGATCCCTTTTGGAGGAATCCAGTGTCGATTGTCGGATCGCTTGCTGTGGCCCAGAGCCGATGATGGAAGCAGTCAGCCAGATAGCTTTGAAATACGGAGTGGCATGCGAAGTATCGCTCGAAACACCGATGGCTTGCGGCATTGGGATTTGCTTTACTTGCGTTGCCAAAATCAAACAGACCGACGGCCAATGGGATTATCAACGGACATGTATTGAGGGGCCGGTTTTCGATGCGGAGGAGGTTATTTGGTAAATCGAACTAAAACCCGCAGCCGAATTCCTGAGAATTCCGAGGTTGAATTTGTGAGAATTCCGTGTGTTTCTGGGATCTCTGAACCATCGAAAGGGTATCTGACTCAGAAACTTGGCGGGAAAGTGGGAATTCCGAGAAATGGCCGCTCCTCGCCGAACGATTCTGGTGATAGTGTATTAGTAGCAACGTCGCTGACTGACACGCACGATCAGCGTTTAATTCGAATCGATCGCCAATCGGGGGAGATTAATTGGAATGTTGAAATACATTGCGGTCCGAAAGAGTAGCAGCACAAGTCCAACACCTGTGCCTCGAGCATGTCAACGACAAACCGTACGTGAATCGACGGCACCTCCGTCGATTGCGAAACGATGGTCGTATCAACAGTCGATTAGCGTAGGTGGATCCAACGGTCGGCGAGTTTTGGCCGCGATCAATAGAAATTTGGGCGGTCCACATCTCCAATAAATGCAACGCGTTTGAGATTTTTTAAAAATCTCCAGTGTCTTTCGCAAGGCTAACACGGATTTCGGCGAGGCTATAGAGTCGGCCGTGATTGCATCCTGGGCAGCTTTTGGCGGCTTGCGCCCAAGTCCTGGGAGACTTCACATTGCTTTTCCAAAAGGGCCAGGTCCGGCATTGAACCGGGCGGGATTCATAGACGGAACAGCCTCTCGTTTTGGAGTCCAGAAAGATGCAGTCGCCGTCAGAATATTCGACCAAACTCGTCCGTGTGCCAACTTGACGCGTGAATTTGCGTTCAAATTCCTCGAGTCGATCCGACATACCGATCGCCGTGGCGAGAGTGAGTATTTCCGTTTGGGTGACCCAAACGTATCCCTCCCCCGGTCCGCTGCAGCAATCACCACATTGGGTGCATTCGAATGCGAGACCACCTGCATACCATGGTTTTGGGTCCGATTCATGGTTTTCTGTCTTTTGGGTGTTCATGCTATATTTGCTGGGAATATCCAATTGTCGTTTTGCGCCCCTAGGCTGTGAATTTATCAGAAAGTGTGGCTGAGCGAGGCCCTCGCTCAAGTTTTTCAGGAACCCAACGAGCGAAGGGCCTCGCTCGTCCACATGTACCTTTCGCCCCGCGAAAGTGCGCTTAGCATACGCACTTTTGCGGAGCAAAAGGCGACAATGTAGTGAACACTGCGAACGAAACCGCTTGGTCAACTAGCTTCTTGTGAATACACTGCTGCATATGAGGCCATTTCTGAGACTATGGGGGAAGAAGCGAGGCGGGCGGATGTCCGGCTGGTGGTTCGTAGGCTCGCTTGGGGAAGCCCTCTTTTTCGCCTCATTCTTTCTGATTGGCGTGATGTGTTTTACGACTTTGGTAGCCTGGCAGTTCCTGTCGCCGACCACCCAGGTCGTCCGCATTGGCTATGGTTTTTGGCTGCTTACGACGGTCACGGCATCGTTTGTCGTGATGGGCGCAGTGGGCTTTTGGTATCGCGTCCTCAAGGTCGCAACCAGCGATGAGCATCGCGAGGTCATTGCCAAGCATGGGTTGGTCTCTCGCCCAAACCAACTCCACAACCGGAACTTGTTGCCCCCGATGGTTCCTTTGCTGACTCCCTTTACGGACAGCCCAGGTGCGAAACTAACGTATCGTTTGCCTGGCGAATGGCCCGGAACAGGTGCCCTAATTTCCATCGGACTGTTTGCGATGGCTTGGAATGCCATGATTGCTGTCTTTTGCGTGTTCGCGGTCGGGGGATTCCTGCGAGGAGAAGTACAGTATCGGCTTTTGATGCTGCTGATCCCGGGTATCTACGTTGGATTGCGAGCAGGACAACTGTTTTTTCGATCTTACGTGCAAGAGATCGGCATCGGATCGACCACCGTGGAAATCGAGGATCTGCCGTTGGTGCCAGGCAGAAGCTACAAACTACTGTTGGTTCAATACGGACGGCTGGTCATCAAGAAACTATCAATTCGACTAGTATGCGAGGAGGAAAGTACGTATCATTTTGGGACCGATGTTCGAACGGAACGCGAAGTGGTTCGGCTTCAAAACATACTGGATCAAGGTCGTTGTAGGATCGATTGGGGACGTCCATTGGAGCTTGAGTGCAAAATCTCAATTCCGGCTGACGCAATGCACTCGTTTCAAAGTTTACACAATGCAGTCCACTGGAAAGTTATTGTTGAAGGAGAGGCGAATCGATGGCCATCGTACTCCCGAAGTTTTCCCGTAATCGTGTACCCACACGCTCGCAACAATCCAGTCAGTCTGCCGTAATGATTCGATTGCTTGGCCTACAACCGACGTACATGCCGCAGGACGTTCTCGAGTTTGAATATAGGATCGCCAATATTCAGCAGAACACCATCTCCGCCGTCGAGGTTTCGGTAGTGTGGCTGACCGAAGGCAAGGGAACGGAAGACTTGGGGGTTCATTTCTTCCAGCGTCTCACCGGCAATTCGCTTGCCGCTTCCGATTGGTCTACTCCGCAGAAGGTGCAAGTCCCGCTTCCCGATTCTCCCCTTTCCTACGAGGGGCGATTGCTAAAAATCTCCTGGTGCGTCCGAGTTCGTTTTTATCTTAACGACGGAACCGAACTTGTCGCTCAGCAACCGTTTTATCTTGGGACGGTCACCCGCGAGGTGTAGTCGAGTTTTGGGCCATTATGGCGCGGCACTCCCTCCCGATCTAACAACATTGGCCATATCAGTCACGTAGAACTGTTTCAGCAGTACGTACACGTTCGGATGATATTCAGCCAGTACTTCTGGTCGTTGAAAGTAGAGTTCACTTGCAACGGCGAAAAACTCACTTTCTTCGGTTAGTCCGTAGTCATTGATTAGTATCGGATAGCCTTGACTGACCATGTCTTGTGCAGCTTGGTATTCGGCTTTCATCGCCTTGAGCCAAACGTGTTCGTCAATGTTGCCTGGTAGCGGTGGCAGCCCGTCCGCAGATGGGCCGTTGATCATATCGAGCTGATGCGAAAATTCGTGAATCACGAGATGGTTCCCATCGTTTGCGTTTCTAGCGGCCGATTGAACATCCCGCCAATTCAAGACGATAGGTCCACGGTAAACAGTCTCACCCGCGCGATAGAATTCGCCGGCCAACTCCGTCCCAATGGTCGAGGTCGAATACCGGGGCTGAACACGAGCGTGGTAAGCCTTTGGGTGGATGAGAATCGTGGCTGTTTTGTCGAAGTACCAGTCCGGATAGGCCAGAACCATCATTCCTGCGGCGGACGCAACTTGCGACTGCATTTCCTCAGTAATCGTTACTCCATTGCATCCTTCCCAAGTCTTTTCGGCGATAAAGACTCGCGACCACCGGATGATCTGCTCGCATTGGTCTCTACTCAGGAACGATGCTTGCCAAATCGATCGATCAAGTCGTTGCCGTTCGTCTTGATGGATTGCTTTTTTGAGCAACTGTTTGCGTTGTCCGAAAAGCCATTCGAGCATCGGAGCGACGACCCTCCTGTAATTGAAAGGATCCAAGTTTGAAAAACACGAATAAATGCTCGCTTAGATCTCTTACATTGTCCAGACGAAATAGGCCGTAGGTCCGTCGCTCCGCCGACGGACGTCCACCTGATTCTCGCCTAGCAATGACAGCGTGTTCAATTGCTGAAAACATTTTGACTTGTGCGATTGAATCAACCGGAAGAGTGAATTTTGTATTATTGCGACTAGCCGTGAAGCGGCGACATGACGTAGCCATGGGCGAAAGCCATGGACTTTTAGCTAGCTATTGCACGGTCCTCCGTTCATGAAACGTCTTGCTTTTTCACGACCTGACATTGACTTCACGCCCAAAAAATGCGACGAGCATACCACCAAAAACTCCATTCATTCACCATGTAATTTCTAGAGCAATCGCCGCATGCCTCTCTCGAGATCCAGTCGAATCGATCGGCGCCGACGTGTCCTGTTGGATGCCGTCGCAGCAGATTCTGAGTTTGCAGTCGAGAGAGTGCGCGCCAAAAGGCGAACCCGAACTCGCGAGAATTTGGACTCACCCAACGACGATGACTTTACGCAAAAGTATCGCGATCCAGGCTATAGCCAAGCTGTTCGAAGAACGTGCCAACAGCGCATGGTGCAGTTGATTCCGGTCCGTCGAGGGACGTTGTCCATCGTTTTGTCCTGCATGTGGATGTTGTGGGGAGGCTTACTTTTTTCACACTACTGGATTTTCACCCGAGCCGCCTTGAATGCCGCACCGAATGCCACTCCTACTGGTTTCTCGACGCTTCCGATTGCTCAACTGTTTCATTTGCGTTCACCCCATAGTATTGCTCAGTGGCTTACTTGCCAGCTTTGGATGCTGACTGCGGTTGCGGCTTGGATGATTTTTCAACTTCGACGTCACAAGCTTGACGACTACCGTGCCCGCTATCGCATTTGGGTTGTGTTAGCGATTGCTGCCGCCTTCTCTAGTTTCGAAGCATCCAGTTCGGGGCTCTTGCTATTGGGGATAAGCATTGACGGTTGGGCTCGGAGAGAGATTGGATATGCGGGCTGGCCTCTGGTTCTGGCTACCTTTGCGTCCATCATTGGCGTGATTGGAATAAGGCTGTGCAGCGAGCTCAAATCCGCTCCGATGAGTGTAGTGAGTTGGTTGTTTGGGTTGTTGGCTTGGGCGCTCGCCGCCTTATTGGGGACAGGCCTTCTCAAAATTTCATGGTCACCAGCCACGATTGACTTGGTTGTCGGGGGCAGCTTGCTCGGAGGGATCTTGGCCGTTTTTCAAGCCTCCGGAATTTACTTGCGTCAAACGTACATTCATGCCCAAAAGCGCTTTCTGGTGCGGAACGGCGCAAACCTTGCACCGATTCAATGGAAGGTACCCAAACTATCGCTACGTCGAAAACGAAGCGTTGACGAATTGGGTGAGTTGGACGAGCAAAAGGCATCGCAGTCGACATCAGGGAAATCAAAATGGAAAATGCCTTGGCCTCGAAAGCGCAATGATGGATCGGATGGTATCGAGGAGAACATCGACAATGAGAATTCCGTCAAACGCGAATCCACAGTGCGGAGCGTCAAGCCACGTGACGTTGTGGAGCGGAACACAATTCCTTCGAAACCAAAAGGCCGGCTATTCGGGATCATTCCCAATCGTTCGGAACGCAACGAAAAACTGGATGCAGATCCGATTCGTGAAGATGACGGTGCGATGGAAGACCAAGGCTTAACCAAGAAGCGCGGCTGGTTTGGAATTGGAGGAAATCGTGATGCAGAAGTGAAATCATCCGTATCAACCCCTCCGTCCGTATCAACCCCTCCGTCCGTTGCAGCCTCTCGGTCCATTGCGAAGTCAGAGAAGCTCGAATCGAATCCGATGGACGTTGATAAGAACGATGCCATCCCGAAGTCCGATAAGCGATCCTTTTGGTCCCGGAAATCGAATGAAAAGTCCCAGCCGACGCCCCCGCTTAAGGACGCGGTTGCCACAGAGTCGCCTAAGTCCAAACGAGGTTGGATTTCCAAATTTAGCAAGACCCAGCAACGGATCGATGCGGCCGCAGCCGAAGGGGCAGCAGCCAAACAAACGGTTTCGCAAACCAAGCCCGCAATCGCAAAAGTGGCGAAAGAACAAGAAGCACCGGGAGTTGACGGAAAGAACAAGAAGTCTTGGCTTTCGTTTGCTTCTAGAAAACCGAAGGAACCAACCGAACCAAAGGTCGTTTCAAAGAAGGCCGAAAAAGCAAGGGTGGATGAGCCGGCTTCCAAATCCGGCAGACGCGGCCTGTTTGGCATGTTGGATGGCTTAAAACTCAAGCCGCCAACCGAGGATTCAGCCAAAAAAGATTCTATACCTTCGGCCAGACCAGTCCCAATCAAACAAGGACAACAAATCCCCTCGACCCAACCGGATAGCGACGATGAAGATGGGGATGATGATTACTCTGGACGGCCAATGAGTAAAGCGGACCGAAAAAAGCTTAGGCGTCAAGGTCAAGATGATCGACGGGCGGCCTAACCGAGTGCGATTCCGCTCGTAGGCAACGTTAAATCGGAAATTGTTCGGCCGTACTTGAACTTCGGTATGCTTACTGATGAGGATTCTGTGGGACGACGACCAATTGCATCACCATTTTCAATTGGTGGAGCGAACCAGCGGAAAGGCAGTCGAAGAATCGATCGAGATTCACACCGTGGAGTTGTCGAAGTACAACGTTGGTAAGGACGCGGTTAGTAGTTCGAGTGGATTGGAGCTCGTCAAGAAGGTCGTCAAGAAGGTCGTGAAGAGGGACTAGCCAATGGTGAGGCGATTGGCCGAGTGAAGACCTACCAAGAGCGAATAGGAGAAAAAGTCACGTCGGACGAAGAATTGTCACGAATGACGGTTGATCAACTCGTATCTATGATAACGCAATTGCAAGCTCGTTTGCGTGAGCGAAACGCATAAGAGCATGCAAGTTCGGGGTATTTGGCAAGCCGATTAGCTTCAAACGCAAGGTCGATCCGCCGATCGAGCTCAAGATCATCAGCAACGCGGACCATGATTGGCTCGAGCCGAACTCCGTCGATTGCAACAGAAGAGAAGGTGTCGTCAAGCTCTTAACCGATGAGTTTTCGAACGGTATCCGCTAGTTTCTTACCCAAGTTCTGCACGGCGGCCTGCTGCTTTTCGTCAAGACTGCCGTCATGGAACTGTTGTACTCCGGTGACGCAATAATCAATCCGTGGTGCGTCAGGAAAAGTTTTTTTAGGGTCAAGGCATTGAGCGGCAAGCCGTCTGCTGCTTCAAGGTCCTCATCGAACAACGGCAACGGGTAATTTTTTAGATCGATCACGGTGACTTCGGCCCCCGCACCCATCGCACCCTTAGCAGCAATCTGCAACAGTCTTTTGTTGAAGGAATCTTTTCGAGTGCTGCCAGCAAAGGCAAGGATCTTCGGTGATATTGACATCGGTGCATCTTTCCAGGAGGGATACTGTGGGAGAGCGAGGCTCCTGCCGAGCTGGCGACGCAATGGCTCGGCAGGAGCCTTGCCCTCCCGGTAAAAGCATATTCGCCGCTCGCATTAGCACGAAATTTCATGCGGATCCAAATGCGAGAACGAATTCCAGTAGTCCATCCGCCAGCGTCCCTTGGCCAGGGACAATCGGGTGATGGAAGTGTTAATGATATCACCGAGTTGCTCTTCGATGGAATCATCTTCCAAAAAGGCTTCTAACAGTCGCATCTTAAAGTCTGCGTGGATCACCATGGCGACCCGGTCATGGTTGCTATGCAACTGCGTTTCGGATTCGTACCATTTGCGAACTCGCTGGGCACGTTGACGCGCTTCGTCAGTTGATTCGTAGTGATCGAGATCGTACCAGCCTTGCTCGCGGATGCGTTCATCCAAATGCCAACCGGAATACTGCTGCGAAAGTGTTTGCCGAGTCATCCCCATGTGAGCGATTCGGCACCCTGGTTGGTAGCCGCTGTGACAGCCCCCCTGTTCGTAAATATCTTGTCGTACACTTGGCACCGTCCCGGTCTGCTGGGCAATCCATCGCGTCGTTTCCAAGGAACGTCGGAATGGGCTACAGTACAGGACTGTAGGGCAAAGCCTGGCGACAATAGCCGCTAGCTTTTTGGATTGGGCCATGCCTAACTCGGTAATGTCAGGGTCGGGAACGCGAAATTGATCCTCAAGGGCATTGTTCTCCGACTGGGCATGTCGAATGAGCAACAAACAAGGCAGGTGGTGCATAGGCTTTTCGTGTCGTAATCGACGTTTTTTCGCGTAGAATGAAGGAATGGAAGTGGGCGTAATGTACGTTCCCATTCGAGTCTCGTCAAAAGTGAGCCTGAGAATCGCTTTAGCATCGTGCGGAAAATTACTGTCCGTTTTTGAAGGTGGCATAGGCTTCCAGCCTGGGAAGTGTAGTCCACAGGCTGGAAGCCTATGCCACTTATTTTCCGCGCGTTACTAAACGTCTTTTACCGATGGAATTTGGAAACCTTTGTTATTGGGGTCTTTCAGCAAGACATTCGCCTTGTCAGCCCAATCGCCTGTGTGGCGCTCGGTCTCCGGATCGAAGGTCAATGTCGGACCGACGGTATACTCAGCTTTATCCACTGGGATT
>JANPNA010000516.1:0-25280 GCA_031427235.1 Pirellula sp. | reverse complement strand
TGCTGCCTGCATGGATGGCATCTATGAATTGCCATTCGCCGAACCGGCAAAAGAGAAATCAAAACCGTTTCGAATCGGTCGACATGGAAGCTACGTTTCGAGCGTCGCTCTTGTCGAATCGGCCAATACGCTCTTGACCGCGGCATACGACGGAACATTTCAAGTTCGCGATCTGGCTGCAATCGACAATACAGAAACCGAAAGCAAGCCACTCACCGAAGAGCTATCGCCCCGAATAACAGAGCGCATTCATTACTTCTGGTCGTGGGACATGGCTCTATCGCCCGATCGACGATTTGCCGCTTCGGTAACTGGGCAGTACTTGGTTGGTGCAGAGGATTACGCACCCCTAGCATCCCAAGAGCCGACAGTAAAAATCATCGAAGCATCGACTGGCAAGTTAGTGCATGCGTTCGAGATGTTGCCTTCGGTGCAGTGTGTCGCTTTTGATAGTTCATCGCGTTACGTTGCGGCTGGCAATCTGATGGGTGATTTAGCGGTATGGGACGTGGAGAGTGGTCGGCAATTGGCACAATGGCGAACCAAATCGTTTACCAGTTGGGGGATCATCAAAAGCCATTGCTATATCGGTGGCGTCTTTGCAGTTTCGTTTTCACCCGATGGTGAGTCGCTTTACGCGGCTGGCATGGGGGACATGAGGGATCCGATGGCTGGTAACGGCAAGCAACTGTGGCAACGCTTTGATTGGCGGAAAGCTCCAGTTGAAAAGACGCAAGAGTCAGTGGCAGCCGAAACCGGCGAGGGGCTGATGGAGACGCTGGCTTGGCATCCGAGCGGGAGCCATTTTGTGATGGGGGGGCGTTTGCGAGGGGGCAAATGGAACTTAGGTATCTTCGATGCCGGATCGGGCCAGTTGGTGGGCGAGGCCAAGACAGGCATGCGCATCACCACAGCTCGATATAGCCCAGACGGTGAGACTCTCTACCTTGGTGGCATGCAAGGCCAACCCGGTCCGAAAGAAAACCGTTTTCCCGATTTCGGATATTTGGAACGCTATCGCATGAAGCAGTGACAATGATACCCGTCCAGAAACGGGAGAGCGAGGCTCCTGCCGAGCTGGCGCCGCCATGGTTCGGCAGGAGCCTCATCCTCCCGGCAACGCTGTGAAGTATTTTCTCCAATGATTGTTCAGGTTGAGCGGGAGCTTGTCTCCCCTCGACCTTGTTTTGGCGTCCTATCTTAGGCTACCGGACGCACTTCCTCCTGCCTCGACCGCCTTCGGCGGTCGAGGCAGGAGGGAAGTGCTTGAATTTGTGGGCTGAGTATTAGGACGCCAAAACAGCGTCCGTCGGAGGCAAGCTCCGAGCGAACAATAAATGCTTTACAGCCTCACTCTCGAGAACAATGAACTTAAATCTTTGGCATGGTCGTAGCGTGCGGACAAACCGTGGCCAAATTCGGGGGAGTTTCCGCGTTCACGTTGCCAAGTATCCAATTCAGTCCGCCCATGAACAGGCTTTCAAAAATCGGATTGGTCCAGACGTCTTCGCGATGCCCCATCGAAGTGTAGAAGACGCGGCCTTTGCCTTGGGTTCTGGCCCAAGTTGCAGGGTAGGCGGGTCGCTTGTAGTCCGCGTCAACCATCCCCTCCGTTTCCTGAACCAAGATAACATGCATGTCCTTGGCAAAGTTCTTTAAGCTGTACCACTCTTCGTTCATTCGGAACGAGCCCTCTTTTGGTGCACCAGGGAAATTCGGAGACACCACCTTCATGGTCGCTTCCTGTTGACGTCCATGCCGAATGAACTCACCACCGATCATCTGGATGTAGGGATCGGGCGTTTCTTGGTTTTCCGCAGCCTTGCCTGGTGAATGGAATGTGTCTGATGCGCAGTGGCTGCCAGCGAAGCCTTTGCCAGCCGTGATTGCATTGAGCAGATTTTCCTTGCCTTGGACCGACATGGCTGGCTCGCTCTCTTTTCCCTTGGTCAAGTCGGTGGTCGTATAAAACAGAAAACCGTCGAATTGTTCGTAGTCTTTGTCGAAAATCCGGCCATCCTTCGAACATTGGACGTCGATGTTGTACTTCTTTCCCATCGCCATCATGATTCGCTCCGCGTAGGCAAGTTCAGACCCCTTGCGCTTGACGACGTCATGCTCGAAGCCAGAGCTCTTGGTGAAAAACAGTAGCTTCTTGGCAGCTGCGGTGCTGGCCACTGCCGACTGCAGGAGCTGAGGTGCTGCCAGCAAAGCACTTAACGTAACAGCAGATTGTTTGAGGAGTTCTCGCCGAGAAGAAACGGGGACGTTAACGGGATGGGTCATTTTCAAATCCTGACAGGTGGGTGGGTGGGTGGGGGGATCTTGATTGTGAGTAATGAATCAAGTCGGATTGTAATGGAGCGATCAAGACGAATCCAGCGTAGTATATCGGTTGTGCGTCAATGTCGCCTTTCGCTCCCGCGAAAGTGCGCGGTGCAAACGCACTTTTGCGGAGCAAAAGGCGACAAGTGGCGGACGCACGTCGGCATCAACCGAGATCCAACGCCTTCATCCGACGAAGTTCGGTGCCATGCTCTTGCCTACGAAATTTCTTCACAAGCATGACAAAACCAACTGCGATGAGAATGGGCAGGATGATGGAAGTAGACAAAACACCCCAGAACCAGCCGGGCAAAATCATCGCACCTCCCTGCAACTCCTTTTGCAATTTTGCGATCGGCATTTCCTCTAGCGTAAGATCGCTCAGCCAAACGGTTCCTTTGTCCGGTAGATAAACGTTTACTTGAAGTTTGTTGGGGGCGGGAATGGATTTGTCGTCAATCATGAATGGCAACGTGAATTCCCGCCACGGGGCTGTGCCACGCAGCTTGCCCATCGCTCCGTTTTCAGACATGGTTCGCGAGAAGAAGGCTCCTGCCTTGGGCTCAGGAAAATGATTCCACATTTCCAGATATCCGTCCCCAACAACCCCTTCGACTCGCACCTTGCCTCGAAGGACGTACGCCTTTTCTTTGATCTTGGGTTCGTTTAGCATTGCAAGTGGAATTAGTTGCGGTTTGCTGGTGTCGCGAACGACCTATCCGACCTATCCGGCTTAGTGGTTTGCGCCAGCACTGGCGATAGCAACAAGCCAATGGATAATGCCGTGGCTACAGCGGAAATAACTGCTTTTCGATAACGAAAATAAATACTAAGCGACATGATTGGATTCGCCTGTGTCCTTGTTCTTCTGATCTTGTCTGTGGCTGTGCAACAATTGCTCAAAGGTGGATTGATCGATCTTGCCATCAGCGAACGCTGCCCGTAGCTGCCTCTCAAATTCGCTCATGTGTTGTTGGCTGTCAAAAATCTCCACACGTTGGATCAAACGGTCCAACCGCAGACGCACCGTTGGATAACTGATTCCATACTCCTCAGCCATTTTTTTAAGAGAGCCAGACGCCAGCAAAAATCGCTTGAGAAACGCCAAGTCCTCATTGTTGATCCGGTCAATCCATCGCATGGAAAAGTCGCCAAAAAGTAAACAATACTAAGCTTAAGATTAATTTTATTGAACACAAAAAGGAAGTCAATATGCTTTTTGCGCTTTTTCTGAATTTGAGACGGGTTTGGCGATGAAGCATTTTCGTCCGCTCGGAGCTTTTCTCCGACGGACGCCGTTTTGGCGTCCTAAGGTAGGACGCCAAAACAAGGTTGAGGGGAGACAAGCTCCCACTCAACCTGAACGTGGTCGCTACAGCCAGCGCCGTCCGCGAAAATAGATCAGTAAACCAGAAGCCACGAGCCCCATCAGTGTCAATGAAAATGGGTAGCCATAGTACCACTTTAATTCCGGCATGTTCCAGGGAGACGTTGACTCGAAATTCATCCCATATACACCTGCGATAAACGACAGCGGTATAAAAATGGTCGAAATGATCGTTAGCACTTTCATGACTTCGTTCATGTTGTTGCTAACGCTGGAGAGGTAAAAATCTCGCATGTCCGATGTCAGCTCGCGATAGGTATCCACGGCATCCACGACTTGCACCACGTGATCGTAACAATCTCGCAAGTGGATTCGCGTGTCTGGACTGACATTCGGCAGTGAATCGCGAACCAATTCGTTGATCATTTCACGATGAGGGCGAATGGCTCGGCGCAGGGCAAGGAGTTGCCCTCGCAAATAATGGATCTTGCGCATTTGGGATGGGTTTAGGCCATCGATGATCTCTGCCTCAATCGTTTCTATCTGTTCCGCTAAGCGTTCCATCACCGGGAAATAGCTATCGATGACGGCATCGAGCAGGGCATAGAGAAAGTAATCGATACCCGAGTCACGTACTTTGCCGCGATGGGTTCGGATACGCTGCCTGAGTGGTTCCCAACAATCGCCGGGTCGTTCCTGGAACGAAAGCAACACTTGTTTGGTAAGAAAAAAGGACAGTTGCTCAGTTTGCAAAGCATCCTCGCCATCCACCATGCGGGCTACGACAAAAATAGATTGGTTGAAGTCATCGACTTTGGCGCGTTGGTGAACATTGACCACGTCCTCCATCGCGAGCGCATGCAATTGCAATAACTGAGCGAGTTCCGCGAGTTTTTGTTGGCTGCCAAGGCCGATGACGTCGATCCAGACGCTTCGGTAAGCGACCATTATCGAGCGAATCTCCGCAACGTCTTTGATCTCTCGTTCAAGAAATTCGGCTCCTCCAAATGCCATTACCCGAATGATTGTTGGGTCTGCATTCGGATCGACGATCATGGAACCGGGTGCCGTACCCGGACGAAAACGCCTCTTTGGGTTTTGCGATTTGCGTGCCTTGACTTGCTTTCTTGCCATGCGGTCTCTTCCGTTTAATCACGTACCAACTTAGGAATCAATAGGCTGGCCTTTAGTATGGCCACGCACGAGGGTGCGTGAGTTATCTCGTTTTCCATGACCATTCTCAATGCCTCGTGGAACGGCATTTCAATTCGTTCAATGCACTCTGTGCTTTCCAGCTTCGACTGGGTGAATCGCAAATCGGTTGCAAGGAACAGTTCCGTCGGAGAGAACATGGCTGCGGTGAGCGGGTCGACGATTCCTAGCGGGTGCAACCGGCCAGCCACGATGCCGACCTCCTCTTCCAACTCTCGAGCTGCCGCAATTTCGGGAGTTTCATCGTCCTCAATTCCGCCACTGATTCCTTCGATCGTGTCTCGGCCCACCGCGTAGTGGAACTCCTTAGTCAAATAGCAAGTGCCGTCGTTGGCGACTGCAATGACGCATACGCCAGGCTTGATCCGAACCGTGGAGTAGGTTCCGGGGACTCCGTCCGGACGGAGAACATTGTCCATGCGAACGCTCATCCATGCATCGCGGTATACTTCAGTGCTATGAACAATGGTCCAAGGCCCATGTTTTCCAGGATTTCGGTTTCCTAGGGTCGTTAGAGGCATGGCTCCACAGTCGGTGAGAGGACTTTTTATTGGTTTGGAATTTCCCTTTCTTCCATTTTATCAGAAAATGATCACCTTCCCCAGGCGTCCAGATTCGTCAAACCATGTTCGACAACTCGAATCCATCTGGTTTTCAACTATCGCATGGTTAACGTTGCCCCAAAACCTTTCGCAAGAGCCAGAATGAGCAAACGTTCTTTGCAAGAGCCTGAGATCATTGAAGCTCAAGTGATCGAGAGCGATCCACTCTACGACTCGAATCGGTCGCTCGCAAGCTCCCTTATGCCGTGTTCCGCCTGTGGAACACCGCGACAGTTTGGCTCTCGTTTTTGCGTATCTTGCGGTGTTCCCTTTGAGACGCCAGACCGCGTTGTTCTCGGCGAACGTCAAAAGGGCTCATCGGAGGTCTCTGCAAATACCACGACTAAGTCGTCGGATGGCGGAAGCATTTCGGTTAAGACGCAATCGATCGAAGCCTCTGGTTCAACAAGAACCTTTCGTTGCGAGAACTGTGGAAGCGAAGTGGACGCACCTCGTGAACAACTCAGCCTGCGATGTCCATTTTGCGATTCCGCCTATGTGGCAGAGTTGCCCTTGGACCAACGAACGTCTCAACATCCTGAATTCATCATTGGCTTTGAGGTTTCTCGCGAAAAGGCCCAAGAATCATTCTTTCAATGGATCGGCAAAAACGGTTTCTTTCGCCCTGGAGACCTCGTTACGAAAGCCGCAACGGAGAAACAGCAGGGGGTTTACATTCCATTTTGGCACTTCTCCGTGAAAGCCACCAGCGAGTGGTCTGCGCAAATCGGTGAGCATTGGTATCGCACCGAGACGTATACCGTAAAAAACTCGGAGGGCAAGACGGAGGTACGGACACGTACCGTTCAAGAAACAGAATGGTGGCCGCTTTCTGGAATCTACCGCAAGTACTACTCTGGCTACATGGTTTCCGCCTCGAAAGGCTTGTCGCAGGCAGAAGCGTTAGCGATTCAACCCTATCAACTCAATTCGATGATGCGGTACCGACCGATGTACCTTGCTGGTTGGATGTCGGAGGAGTATTCCGTTAGCCGCGAAGAAGCATTGGCTGTAACGCAACAAGAGTTTCGCGCTCGCGAAAGAAATGCAATCAGTCGCTTTTTGCCTGGTGACATTCAATCTGGGCTGACGGTGGATACGGAATTGGAAGTAGGCGGCTCCGACTTGATTTTGCTCCCGATCCACGTGCTGAGCTATCGCTATGGCGACAAGATCTATCGGTTCCTTGTCAACGGGCAGACGGGAAAGATGCATGGTGAGAAGCCATGGTCAAGCTCCAGGATTACGGCTGTTGTCGTTGCGGTCGCTCTGCTGATGCTCGTCGTGATTGGATTGCTGATCGTCTTAAATCATCCAAGGTTTGGACAATGAACTTCGAAACACGTTGCACCGTTTGCCGAACTTATCTCGATGGTGAGGATTTGTTTTGCAGCAACTGCGGCACGGAAAACACAAAAGGGATGGATTCCGAGGGTGTAGGCATTGCTACTCCGACTGCGACAACACAGCAGGCAAGCGTTATGAGCTTTCGATGCGATCAATGCGGAGCTTCCATGAGTTACGATGCGTCCGCAAAAACACTTCGCTGCCCCTTTTGTGGCAGTGAGAAGATGTCATCGCGGGCCGATGCAAGAACGTTAAGACCATCCGGCGTCGTCCCTTTTCGAGTGGATCAATCGCAAGCGGAATCGCTGCTTCGCAATTGGCTGAGCCAAGGATTCTGGAAACCGGGCGACGCGTCGCAGCGATCCATCGTTAGTAAAGTGACGCAAGTTTATGTCCCTTTCTGGGTCTTTTCGGCTACGACCGAAACGGCTTGGACTGCCGACAGCACGGCCGTAACCGCAGGTGCACGCGGCAAATGGCGCCCGATGTCAGGGACCCGCGTCGGCAACTACGATGGGGTATTGGTCGGAGCCAGCGGGACGCTAACTCCCGCAGAAGTTCAAGCGATAGCACCATTCCATATCGAAGATGCCATTTCTCCCGACTCGATCGACTTGAACAATGTTATCGTGGAAGAGTTTCGGGTCACTCGCCGAGACGCACGGGCGAGAGCATCGGCCCTGGTCGAGCAATACGAAGCCAGTCAATCTCAGCAATCCATACCAGGCAGCGTTCGCAACTTAAACGCCAACGTACGCATACAAGACATGAAGAGTGTACCGTTGCTACTACCCGTTTGGATCATGGTATATCAATACCGGGATCAACCGTTTCGTGTCTTGGTCAATGGCCAAACAGGCGAAGTGTTCGGAACAGCACCTTTTTCGTATGCCAAGCTCACCGGCGTGATCGCCGCCATGGTCTTGCTGATGCTCCTGGTCATCATTGCAGCGGTCGTGTTTTCCTCGATTCGTTAGAAGTAAAAACAATCCCCATGCGTTTCGCTACCGTTGGGTTCACGCCAGCGGGGCGATAATTGGTAGCTACGACAAATGCGTCAGCATTGGCTCTCCGTCGGTTTCAGACCGGCGGAAGCAACGTTACATGTCGTCAATCGTTGCTTACTTCGAGCGAAAACAAATGGTCGAAGGGAAATCGATCAAAATGGACGCAACCGCCAAACGGACAATATGAGATGCTGGCCGCATTCCAAAAGTACTACGGCCGATACATGACCGCAGCCCAGTTTCAAAAATTGATTGCCAATGAGAATTCAACCGCTCCGGCCGATAGCCAAGCCCGTACTTAGTGTGGTCTTTCACTCGTGCTATACGCGTGATTGGCCTGCACCAAAAAGTGGGGTAAGCATCCTGCTTGCCAATCAGAACCGTTGGGTAAGCATCCTGCTTGCCAATCAGAACATCATGCGAAATCCGCAAGCTGGAAGCTTACGCCACGTTGGCCAACGATTTGACAGTTCCAATCGCGATTAAGTCTGCCTTGTAGGGACGACGGACAGGTTAGACCGGATTGCTCCGATTTTTCCGGTCATATCGATTCGATTTATGGGTGATATGCCCCCTTCTTATCACTGCTAGGAATTGCTAGTTTGCTTCCCTTCTTTTTGCGAACTAGCTTTCCCATAGTGCCAACACCATGCTTTTCTATCGTGCGTTGCTTCCAAAAGTGCAGCAGCCCAGTGTCTCGTCTTAGGATTTACGCTTCATGTCGATTCGTTCCAAGCGTTCAAGCCAAAAAAACAAAGGCAACCCTACAACGACCAAGCTTGGAATAGAACAGCTTGAATCCCGATTGATGAATTCGATCGACGCTCTCGAGTCCAGCCTCCAACTCTTGAACACACCTGGCTTGTTCGGCTCCACTCAAATCGTCTCGAACTCGACGTCCTCGGTGTCCAATACACCCAATACACCCAATACACCACCGTCGGTTGCTAGTCCATTGCGCCTCACCAGTGGAACAACTGTACTTGGTAAGTCGGCATCGTTGAGCGTGTTGGGAACGGACAATAGCGGCGAGTCATCACTGAAATACAACTGGCAAGTGGTTGAGATGCCTGCAGGCGGAAACGTTACCTTCGCATCCAACAGATCGAATGCGGCAAAAAACAACCTGCTGTCGTTCAACAAACCCGGTATCTATGGGGTCAATGTGACCATCTCGGACTCGCAAGGACTTTCGTCCAGTTCCTCGCTTCAATTCAACGTCGTGCAAACGCTGTCAAGCTTCTTGTTCAAGACGTCGGATGGGAAATCTCTTGCATCAGGTACGTCACTCAGTTCGGCAGATACGAATCGAGACCTTACCATCCTGGGAATCGATCAATTCGGCGTTGCTATGACTGCACAGCCAAGCGTCAGTTGGCAGGCCATTGTCGTACCAGCAGGTGGCTCTGCAACGCTCTCGACCAATGGCAATTCCGTCTCGGCAGCATTCAATCGTGCCGGCGTCTATACTCTCAGAGCACGGTCAGGCTCCATCGTTTCCCAAGTTTCCATCAACGTGACTCAAACACTTAAATCGATCCAATTGCTCACCCCCGATGGAGTTGCTGCCGCACCTGAAACTCCCATTGCAGTCGAGGCCACAAACCAACGCTTAACCGTGCGCGCCGTCGATCAGTTCGGAAATGCAATTTCAACGCTTCCTAGAGTGGCATGGACCACCGTTTCCGCTCCCTCAGGGGGTGCAGCGACGGTTAGCATCACTGCGGGAATCGCTACGGTTACGTTCACTCGAGCAGGAGTGTATTCGCTGAGAGCGCAATCAGGCAACGCGAGATACAGCGTTGCCTTCGATGTATCCCCAGTTCTAAAAAGCGCTGTCGCCATCCTAGCAAACAACCGCCAACTCAACAGCGGCGCATCGGTCCCAGTTGCTGGGAGCGATATCAAGCTGGGGGTGCGTGGACTTGACCAATTCAATCAGCCATTGCCAACGCAGCCCGACTTCGCCTGGTCATTTGGCAGTGCCCAATCAGGTGCGTACGCAACGCTTACTCAAACTGCCAACGATGCTGACCTCAGGTTTCAGCGAGCCGGAATCTACGTTGCTCGTGCGTCCTCGGGCAAGGCAACCTTGAACGTCACGCTCCATGTTCTGCAAACCGTAACGAGCCTTGTTGTGACACCTGGCACATCAAGCGTACCAATGAACGCGAGTCAACAATACCGTTATCAAACACAAGACCAATTTGGACATTCGATTTCAAATCAAGCGACTGCCACCTGGACAACCACCGTCGGGACCATTACCAAAAACGGCACCTTGAACTCTGGCACACGTACGGGAACATTTGTCGTCACGGCCAAGGTCGGCACCGTGTCCGGCAGAGCGTCACTTGAAGTAACCGCACCTGCTCCAACTCCTACCCCAACTCCTGCCCCAACTCCTGCTCCAACTCCTAATCCGACGCCATCTCCCCTAGGTCTACTACGCAACTCGGCCCTTTCAAGCCTGGTCAGTAGTCTCTATTCCGACAGCCAGCTTACGCGAACCGAGATGATTCAAGTGCTTCGCAATGCAGGTAGCGATGGAGTTGTGGATGGAAGCGAGTTGGAGGATCTCCGATATCTAACGTCCACTAGTTCCGTCTTTGCAATGCCGGCCTATGTCCGTGAGTTGGCCAAGGATGTAGTCAATAGCAATCCGGCCAACAGAACTTTCAAAGGCCAATCCGCGGGCAATTTGGTTGCGGGAAGTTCATCGACCTTGCTAAACAATTTGGTCGACAAATGGTTCCTCGGAGCAGACGAGCCAGTCCTGACCAACTCCAGCTTAAGTTACCAGATATTCGTTGGAAATCTGTTCAACGGAACACCTTCAAGAAATGATGCAAAGCAAGGTCAGCTCGGAGACTGCTACTTCATTGCAGCTCTGTCCGCCATCGCGGATAGAAACCCCGATGCGGTTCGGAATTTGTTTATCGACAATAACGATGGTTCCTATACCGTACGATTTTATGATGCCACACGAACAGTAGACTACGTAACGGTCAATCGCAGGTTGCCGACCAACTCGGAGGGACGACTAGAATACTCAGGTTATGGACTCAGCGTTTCAAGTTCCGCCACCACTGGTTGGATTGCGTTGGCCGAAAAAGCTTATGCCCAATGGAATGAAACGGGCAACGAAGGACGAGACGGTACGAACCGATATTCATCCATCGAAGGGGGTTGGATGTCGTATGTCAACGCTCAAGTGTTAGGAACCAATTCCTCGAACTACTCTTTTTCGACAACCCCAAAGCAAACACTCATCAGCGCAATTACGGCAAGTAAATCCATCACTCTCGGAACGTTGCAAAACGCTACGGGTGGGCTAGTCGGAGGCCATGCCTATACCGTTGCTGGCTACAACGCGTCTACGGATACATTCACTCTTTTCAACCCGTGGGGTACATCCCATCCGTCACCACTAACCTGGGCGCAGTTGCAATCCAATTGTTCGATGTTTACCGTTGCGGATGCGAGCGGTTCTGTAGCAAATAGTCTTGCCAGCGTCCGATCTTCCATAGATGAAGCCTTTGTTGGAATCTGGACCACCGTGGTAGTCGCAACAGGTACCGACGCTGCTGGTACGGAGAATCGTGAAACTCACGAAATGGAGGAGCAGGAACCGATTCTATTGATCCTTGGAAGTTCACTCGACGGGGAAGCCAACTCGCGTGAACTGGCCCTGTCGGTGGCTGTATCGAGTGTGGTCGACAATATTGTGGACGCAGTGGAAGATCGACTTGTAGCACCACTTTCTGCGTCGCTTTCTGCGTCGCTTGTTGATTTGGCGATGAGTCAATTGAAGCGAAATGCCATATGAGTTCACTCGTGTGGCATGCCCTTGACTTCAGCTTCGTTCATCTCGGAATTCCGCTATAATCTAGGTTAGCGGTTTTGGAACACTCTATTCATTTCTTCCCAATGAGAATGCGATGCGTATCCTTTTCGTGTTTTGGCTCGTTTGTGGCGTCGAATTCGTAAGCCTTTCAGCGGTAGTCGCTCAAAAGTCCGACAGCGTTAGTCTGAATCAACTCAAGTCACTCGCTGGCGTCCTGGTACAAGAAAAAGAAGGGGAGCTTGTCGGAGTGGACTTTCGAAAATGCGATGCAAGTTGGGTCACCGATGCGACCGCTGCAGTCATTTCGAAGTTTCCCAAGCTCGAAGACATCAATTTGGAAGGCTGCAATATTTCGGACGCAGCCCTAAACAGTATTGCCCAAAGCCGCACCATCAAACGAGTGAGACTCGCCAAGACCAAGATATCGGACGCAGGACTGGCTCACATCAAAGATTCGATTCAACTCGAGTTGCTCGACCTTTCGGATTGCAGCCAAGTAACCAACGCGGGACTCAACCACTTGAGAGCGTTAACCAAATTGCGTAATTTGAGCTTGGGGAGTCCGCTGGTTACCGACCAGGGGATGGTGCACCTCAAGGGGATGACCAACATGGTCGCAATTTCATTGAAAGGCTGTGGCGTGACGGATGCTGGTTTCGAAGCGTTGTCCGGGATGACCAAGCTCAAGGAATTGGATCTGTTCAAAACGCGGGCAGGAGACCACGCACTGGCCATTTTGGCTGGCACCAAGGAGATGTCCAAACTGAAACTGCGAGATTCTGGCATCACCAATAAGGGACTAATGGATCACATTGCCAAGTTTGCAAATCTGACCACTCTCGATTTAGGTGAAACGGGAACAAATGACCAAGCGTTGACTGCGATAAGCAAATTGACAAAGCTGGAGGATCTCAATTTATTGCGAACGAAAGTTACGGACAAAGGGGTCGCGTCGTTGGTTGGTCTCAAGTTAAAACGGCTTAACCTGGACGACATCCAAGCCATTGGTGATGGCGTGGTTCCGCATCTTGCTAAACTTCAGTCATTAGAGTTTTTACACTTAGGAAAAACCTCTGTCACGGATGTTGGAGTGAAAGGATTGGATGGACTCGTCAACCTCAAGGACTTGATATTGACCAATACGGGTGTCAGCAAGAGAGCGGTGGAAGAACTTCAAGCCAAGCTGTCGAAAGTCAAGATACTGCATTGAGCTCATCGGCATTGAGCTCATCGTGGCGGATGCTGCCAGCATCCGATCCGACGCTCGCAGCGTCGGCCACGACGCATCGAACATTGAAAACAACCGTTACAAGCTGCAAAATCGTCCTTCACGTCCTGCCAATCGAATTCCTAGCGCGTCTTCAACACTTAAAAGTGGGGTGGGCGTAGTGGATCTTGCTAAAGATCCCGATGCTGCAGGATCTTTGGCAAGATCCACTATCTAAGAATTAAGGGGTGAAGACGCACAAGTGTCTTTTTCAAGCTAGGATTTGTCGATTTTTTCGCAGTCGATTGGTCGTTCGGCGATCACAATAGTGAAAGTTGGTTTGTCCGACATTGCGATTGATTGCAAGACTCCATTTTTTCAGGTGCAAATATGCTTCCAACGGTTTCGATGCATGCTTTTCGATTTAGCATCATTTTGCTTTTGAGTGGCGCGGTTGCGACGGCACGTCAAAAGGAACAGGAAACAGCCACACCCAGTAAGCCAACATCAACCAAAGCTTCCACGAAATCGACTTCGGGCGGCAAATCAACTTCAGGCAAATCCAAATCGTCAAAAGAGGATAACGGCCAGCAGCCAGAGGAAGCGGCAACGACGCAGGGGATCGAGATGTTTGCACCCCGAAAAATGGAAATGCAGTTCGGTATGCGTTTTTTTTCTAACGATAACTACTGCACGAACATGCATGCTACGATTCCATTTCCACTCAACTGGCCAGAGCAAAAAGTAACGGTGACGAGCTCTCAGATTCCACAGGGGGTGGTTTGGGCTTTCCGCGATTTACCCGTGGGTGCAAAGCAGAATGCTTTGGCCAGACAGCTTGTCATGGACATTGCAGGGCTTGGACCGAACAATCAACTCGATCTGCTGGTCAACGTCGAAATTGAGAAGTCATTTATCAATGCACCCGCCGACACGAGCGTCTTTGTTATCCCCAAAAAAACCGGTACTGAATTAAGATTCTTTGTCGGCAGAGGGAGTCCCTATATCGATCATGAATTGGGGGAAGTCAAACGGGTTGCCAAACAGATTGCATCCGACAATCCCGAGAATGCTTGGACTCATGTCGAGCGTATTTACGATTGGGTACGTGAGAATGTCGAGTACCGCAATGGTCCCATTCGGCATATGAAAGACACGCTCAAGGACAAGAAGGGGGACTGTGAAGAAATGACCGGCCTCTTTGTTGCACTTTGCAGAGCCAGCAATATCCCGGCCCGTTGCGTTTGGATTCCCGAGCACTGCTACCCGGAGTTCTACCTTGAGGACCCACAGGGAGAAGGACATTGGTTCCCGTGCCAAGTCGCGGGCGACCGCCAATTCGGTCAAATGCATGATTATCGTCCGATCCTTCAGAAAGGGGATAGATTCAAGGTCCCAGAGGAAACCGCTCCGCTAAGATATGTTTCTCATTTTTTCACCTGCAAGCAGCGACCTTCAAGGCCACAAGGATCGGACCCCAATGTGGAACCTATTCTGGATTTGGGGCCTTTGCAGGCCGAGGTGGATGCATTGAAACAACAAAACGCTGCTGCGTCGCCGCCACAAAATCCTTCTTCCAAATAGAATCCGTGCTAGGGCGAGGAATACCGCCCGCCTAACAAGTGTTTCGCAATGGCTACCAATCCAAATGATCAATGCAAACCACGCTCCATCGCGACGCGTGCTTTTTCGTTGAATGATCCGAACATTGCGACTGGCTCAACCCGTCATCACGCCGAAGACGACTTCGATTTCATGGGCGAAGGGTTCAAAGTTGACACGCGTTCGCCGCTGCCGATTCTCGGCGAATACCAGATCGAAGAGCTGATCGGAGCTGGCGGAATGGGGCAGGTTTTTCGCGCAAAACATCGTACGATGGACCGTCAAGTAGCAATCAAAATCCTGCCTCGCTCGCTTTCTGACGACGATATGGCGGTCGAGCGATTTTACACCGAGGTACGAGCCACTGCTCGACTCATGCACCCAAACATTGTCACGGCATTCGATGCGGGTTGCCATCGGACTGGCGAAAAGCCCGTCCATTACTTGGTGATGGAACTGATTCAAGGTGAGCTACTTTCACAACGGATCACTCACTCGGGTCCGATGAACGCACCGGAGGTTATCGAAATCCTCAAACAAGCTGCTTTCGCATTGGAATATGCACACACCCAAGGTATTGTGCACCGAGACATCAAACCGAGCAACATGATGATCACGCCTGCTGGGGTATTGAAAATCTTGGATTTCGGACTCGCCGTCCTGCGTGGGCATCTTGACAAAAAGGCTACCAAGGAGACGCACTTGGTTGGTACGGTCGAATTCATGTCTCCGGAACAGATCAATGCGCCAGATACGGTCGATCACCGTAGCGACTTGTATTCGTTGGGAGCTACCGTTTTTTACTTGCTTACCGGTCGCCCGATGTTTCATGGCGAAATGGTTCAGACGGCAATGGCGCAAATCAATACCAAGCCGCAAGCCCTTTACGAAGTGCGAAGCGATGTCGACATTCGGCTTGATTCCGTTTTTCAATCGCTCGTTGCCAAGAACCCGGCAGCACGATGCCAGTCTGCCAGCGATCTTCTCGAAAAATTGATTGCATTGAACTTAATCGAACGGCCCTTAGTGCAGTCGCGGGTGCGAGGAGCTGATAGCCGCTTGCCGAAGATCGGATTCGAACATCCGACCAGCGTTGGGCTGGGCAAATCGACGTCACAACGCCAATTCGCGGCAGTCGGGATTGAGCTGGGCATGATTCATTCTCGTGTAAGCTATATCGATTCGGAACACAAAGTGGAAGAGGTGTTGGTGGATGGCGAATCCGCGGAACTTCGAAACATGTTATTCAGCGATGGCGAGAAAATCGCGATAGGGGCTGGGGCTGTTGACCAACGCGCCTCAAAACCCAACCATATCTTCTACGGCATGCAACGCTGGTATGGCTTGCCATTACTGGAACGTCCTTTTGGTGGCCGACAAGTACCACCAGAAGTATTGGTGGCCTGCGTTATCCGACAACTGGCGGTTGCCGCTCGGCACAAACTTCCCAACGCATCGCATGCGGTTGTAACCGTACCCGCTTGTTACGATCAAATGCACCGATTAAGCACCAAGATGTCCTGCTCGATTGCGGGGGTGGAGGTGCTGCAATTGCTCGACAAGCCGTTGGCCGCCACCTTAGCTCACGTGGAGATTGAAACTCAGTTGGCACAAGCGTCAGGCACCGACAATTCCTATCGCAAAACATTTTTGGTCGCGATGCTCAACGGAACGGCCTGTGAAGTGTCGGTCGTTTCCGTCGATGGACTCGTTGTGCGCATGCTAAGTTCCGTTGGGGACTGGAAACGCGGCACGACACGTTGGCACGATCGGGCGACCAAGCGGTTAGCGACGGAGGTCGAAAAGAAACTTGGCAATAGTGCACGTGACGACTTGAACATCGCATCGCGTTTGCAACGAACGATGGAAAAAGCATTCGACCGGTTGCGAAATAGCACAACTGTTCCGTTCGTTTTCGAAACGCATGGAGGCAAGATTGAGGGGCAACTGGAGCGGGAACGATTGCACGAGTTTGTTGGCGATTTAGAAAACGATTGCGAGACTTTTGCGAGAGAAGCCCTTGAACGGGCAAAAGTCGATCCTGCCTCGATCGATTCTATTCTTCTCGTGGGAGACGTTCGATGGATGCCTGTCATTCAGCAGCAATTGGTTCGTTTGGTTGGCCCAAAGGCGAAACTGACGATGCTTAAGTCCAACGACTTAGCGCGAGGCGCCGCGATACAAGCTAGAAACATCATGCCACCCATGGATCCAAAAGCGCCGAGGGCGCACGCCGCAACCAGCTACGATCTTGGCGTCATTATTCAAGAAGATGCTATCAGGATTAGTCAACCCAAAGTGTTGATTGGCAAGGATACTGCGACTCCTGCCTTTAGCAGCCGCACCTTGCGTTTCACGCACGAGGGAAAAAATCAACCGCAGATGCAATTCGTCGAAGGTTCGAGATTGGGTGCGAGCACATGGAGCCGACTGGGCTTGATCGACTTAAAAACCTGTTTCCCAGGTCGGCTGGGATCGGACCCTTTGCAGTTGAGAATCGATATCGACAACAGCGGTATTTGGAGTGGAACTTTGACTTGGCTAGCTGGCAATAAACAGTTGTCGATCCCGCCGCTGACAGAACCCTTGATGGATATCGTATCGACGAAACGGTGGCGAGACTGGTTGGAATCGCTTATGCTTTGCAATGCGTAGGCGACGTCGCTCCGCGACTCGCGGTCAGAGTACTCACAGACCCAACGCCCCGTCCCATCTTAAAAATCCATCCGTCCCATCAAACACAGTTGAACGGAAGGCTTCGTGTCAATTTTTTAACACATTAGATGTTCTCAACGTGGCGATCTACTATACTTTCAATCGCTCCACACATCGATTCTTCTGATGGTTCGTTTGCCTTGAATATCCAACCTTACGGAACACCTGCAGGCCAATGGCGCCCGCGATTGACCCCGTGGTGGTTTTTATTGACCGGTCCTCTTCGGCGAAAGGCCCTTCGGAAACAAAAGATCATTCGTGTCCAAGTGCAAGGTTTGGAACACTTGAAACAAACTCTTGCGAGCCATCATGGGGTAATGCTAGCTCCCAATCATTCCTTTCACTGGGACTCCTACTGCCTGATAACCGCCGCCGAAGAATTACGCATGCCATTCTACATCATGACAGCTTGGCAAGTCTTCGCCATGAGCAGTTGGTTTGAACGCCATTCGATGCAGCGATGCGGCTGCTTTAGCGTGGACCGGGAAGGGGCCGACGTTCAAGCGTTGAAGACGGCAGTCGATATTTTGCAGAACAAAAACTATCCGCTTCTGATCTTTCCAGAGGGTGACGTATATCACATGAACGATCGAGTCACGGCGTTTCGAGATGGAGCGGCTGCGATCGCACTCTTGGCCGCCAGGAAATCAACTCGCCCCATCTCGATCATCCCTGTCGCCATCAAGCGTTGGTATACCCAAGACCCTACCCCGAGTTTGCTTCAGACGATTGAGAAATTGGAAAAACGGTTGTTCTGGAGACCGCAATTAGATCAACCCTTAAGGGAACGGGTGCTTCACGTTGCTCGCGGGCTGCTATCGCTGAAGGAAATGGAGCATCTGCGTACGACTCAATCCGGTACCCTAAGCGATCGCATTCAACATCTTGCGTTCACCTTGTTGTCCGCAAGCGAGAGTCGCTACGTCCGAAGCAAAATGCAATCGCTGATCCCGGAGCGAGTCAAGGAAGTACGTCGGGCCATTATCGAAGCCCGCGAGAAAGCTGCAGGAACCGCATCGAAGGAGCAAGAAATTCAATGGGCCGCCGACATGGACAATATGTTTTTCGTCACTCAGTTGTATAGCTATCCAGGTAACTATCTGGAAGAAAACCCAACCCTCGAGCGGATGGCAGAGACATTGGATAAACTAGAGGAGGATGCATTGGACGCGTCCTTCCCTACCGTTCACGGAGACCGCGAAGTGTTGGTTCGATTCGACCAACCCATCGAACTACCAATCGGCAAAGAAAAACGCATGGCCCCAACCGAGCTCACCGATCAATTGGAACGACGTGTTCAGTCGATGCTCGACGAGATGAATGCCCAACGCGAGAAATCGAGTTAAGTATCTATGTTTTCATTAAGCAAAGTTTCCAAATCGTTTGGTTCGCTGCAGGTGCTTAAACCAACCACCGTCGACTTTCGAACGGGCGAGTCGACCGTTCTGATCGGACCAAGCGGCTGTGGCAAAAGTACGTTGCTCCGAATCCTAGTTGGATTGATTACCCCGGATACCGGAACCATTCAATTCGATGGGATATCCATCACTTCCAAGAATATCCAGCAACAACGTCAACGCATGGGATACGTCATCCAGGATGGTGGCTTGTTTCCACATCTGACGTCGAGGCAAAACGTCGCCTTGCTGGCCACGCATCTCGGCTGGAGTCAAGCCAAAGTACAGGCAAGGGTGGAAGAACTTGCCGATCTAACTCGATTGCCGCGGGTGGCGCTCGATCGCTATCCCACTCAGATTTCCGGAGGGCAACGCCAACGTGTTGGAATCATGCGATCCTTAATGCTGGATCCTGCGGTCATGCTCCTTGATGAACCGATGGGGGCATTGGACCCGCTGGTCCGATTCGATCTTCAGGAGGACTTACGAAAGATCTTCAAAACCCTCGGTAAGACCTCGATCATGGTGACCCACGACATGGGCGAAGCGGCCTTCTTTGGCGACCGAGTCATGATGTTGGGCGAGGGAGAAATCGTCCAAGAGGGTCGACTTGAGGAATTGATTCAGAATCCTGCCAATGAATACGTGGCCCGTTTCATCAACGCACAACGCATCCCTCAATCATGAAACAACTCGTACTGTTTGTCGGTCTCGTTTGTGCTGGCTCGATGTGCTCCGTTGCGACGGCGCAGGGGAAACCGAAAATCCGAGTCGGCTCGAAAAGCTTCACCGAATCGGTGATCCTAGGCGATTTGCTGTCGCATCTGGCATCTCAAGCCGGCGCAGACGTGGAGCACCTCTCGGAATTGGGGGGGACACAAGTTCTTTGGAAAGCGTTGATCAAGGGGGATATCGATGCCTACGTCGACTACACCGGTACGATCCAGGAGTTGCTGACAAACGTCGTGGAACCCGGTGTTGAGCTCCGTTCCGAAGCCGACATGCGAGCAGCCATGGAGAAGCTGAATATAGTCATGTCCGACCGTATCGGTTTCAACAACACGTATGCGTTGGGGATGCGAGAAGCCACCGCAGAGAAACTCGGCATCACCAAGATTAGCGATCTTCGCGAACATCCAGATCTCAAGTTTGGGATCAGCGATGAGTTCATGGAGCGAAACGATTGCTGGCGGCAATTGCCAGCCAAGTACCGTTTGCCACACAAGGATGTGCGGACGATGGACCACAATCTGGCTTATCGTGGAATTGAGCATAACTCCATTCAAGTGACCGACCTGTATACCACCGACGCTGAGATCGAGTTCTACCGGTTACGAGTGCTCGAGGACGACAAGGGATTTTTCCCAACCTATTATTCCGTTATCCTGATGCGGAAGGATTTGAGGGATCGGGCACCGCAAGTAGCGACTGCCCTATTGCAGCTTGAAAATGCGATTGATTCCAAGGCCATGACGAGTCTGACAGCCAAAGTGAGGCTGGACCGACAGTTAGAATCGAACGTTGCGGCTGCATTTCTGAACGAAAAGATGCACCTAACGATACCTTACCAAGGAATCGGCCGGATGGCGGAATGGAAGCGGTTGGTTGGCCGGTTAACCAAGACCACGCTGGAACATCTCTTTCTTGTGGCCATTTCCCTTTCGCTGGCCATTGCAACGGCCATTCCGTTGGGCATCTTGTCGGCGAGAAACGAAGCGTTTGGTCAAACAATTCTTGGGGTGGTCGGCGTCATCCAGACTTTGCCATCCATGGCCATTCTGGTCTTCATGATTCCTGTTTTTGGATTGGGGGCCTATCCTGCGATTGCAGCGTTATTCCTTTATAGCCTGTTGCCAATCGTCCGAAACACCTACGCTGGCTTAACGCAAATCCCGCGAGCGACGATTGAATCCGCCGATGTGCTGGGGTTAGGGAGGAGGGCTCGATTGCGACTGGTGGAATTGCCTTTGGCACTCCCGTCCATTCTCTCCGGGATAAAAACGGCGGCGGTTATTAACGTAGGTACGGCAACCATCGGTGCATTTATTGGAGCAGGTGGATATGGTTCTCCCATTCTGACCGGGATTCGACTGTCGAGTATCCCATTGATTCTCCAAGGCGCGGTGCCCGCCGCGCTCTTGGCGCTGCTGGTTCAGTATGGTTTTTCCCTAATTGAACATCGCTTTGTCTCGCCAGGACTTCAGAGTCGTGGGTAGTCGCATAATTCTTGGGATGCAGTAAAATAGCTATCATTCTCCCTGATTGCCTTTCAACAACCTAATTGATGAGCGTCATGTTCTCGATTCAGAGCTTTTTTAGTCGCGACAATAAGTTCTTTGATTTGCTTGAAGCCAGCGCTGCGGAAACGCTTGCCCTGACGCATTTGCTCGTTGAATTACTCAAGAATCGCAAGCACTCGCAACCTCTCGATGATTTTGCCAAAGCCCGAGGGAACGACAAACTCATCACCGATGAGATCAGTCGAGAGCTGGTCAATACGTTTGTCACGGGACTCGAACGTGAAGACATCGAGATGCTTTCGTATGCACTTTACAAGACGTGTAAGACGATCGAAAAATTCGCAGAGCGATTCAATCTAGCTCCGCAGAGAATGGAAGGGGTCGATTTTTCGAAGCAGACCGTTTTGATTGAGCGGGCGACTGAAACGCTGGCGGACATGATCCGTCAGCTTCGTAAGATGCCATCGCTTGAGAAGATGAAGGCTTTGAATGACAAGATGCAAGCGATCGAGTCCGAAGCGGATGACGTGATTTTGAACTTATTAGGAGGCGTCTACGGAGGTCAATACGAACCGATTCAAGCCATGATGGTTCGCGACCTTCACGACTTGCTCGAAAAAGTCATCGATCGATGTCGCGATGCCGCCAACGCAGTCACGCACATCGTCATGAAGAATTCTTAGCCAGCAGCAACCATGACTCTCATTCTCTTTGTAATTCTGGTGGCACTCATCTTTGAGTACATCAACGGTTTTCACGACACCGCCAATTCGATCGCGACTGTCGTTTCGACGAAGGTGCTCAATCCTCGTCAAGCAGTGATGCTAGCGGCGTTTACAAATTTGCTTGGCGCGTTGTGGGGCACGGCAGTTGCAAAAACCATCGCATCGGGTTTGGTCGATACCAGCGTGGTGACGCAAGAGGTTATTTTATGCGCTTTGATCGGCGCGATTTTTTGGAACTTGGTAACGTGGTATTGGGGGTTACCAAGCAGTTCCAGTCACGCGTTGGTGGGCGGTTTGGTCGGTGCAGCGGTCGGAGCTGCGGATCGGTGGAATGTCGTGATTTGGTCGTTACCGAACAAGCAACATTGGTGGGAGGGCAAGGGACTTCTCTGGAAGGTCGTAGTACCGATGATCGCGTCACCGCTGGCCGGTTTTGTTCTCGGGATGCTCATCATGACGACGCTTTACCTCGCCCTTCGACGGTGGAAGCCTCGATGGGTGAATGCGTTGTTTGGCAAAATGCAAATTGTCAGTGCAGCCGGGATGGGATTTATGCACGGAACCAATGATGCTCAGAAAACGATGGGGATCATTGCATTGGCCTTGGCCTCGGGGACGGCCGACGGTCGACTTGGAAGTTTGCCCGATTGGATGTCGTTCTTAAGGCTCGAAATGATAGACGGAAAATCGCTCGAGATTCCGACTTGGATTAAAGTCACCTGCGCGCTCGTCATGGCGTCCGGAACGGCCGCGGGCGGATGGAGAATCATCAAAACACTTGGGCACAAAATGGTGAAGTTGCACGCGGTCAATGGCTTCGCAGCCGAAACAACCTCGGCCACGATTATCGGCCTAGCTACGCATTTCGGGATCCCTGTTTCAACGACTCATAACATTTCGGCAGCCATCATGGGGGTCGGTGCCGCCAAAAGCTTCAATGCGTTAAGATGGACGATCGTCGAACGCATGGCCTGGGCTTGGCTGTTCACCATCCCCGTATCCGCCTTCGTAGCCTTCGCCTGCGTCAGGCTGCTAAGAGTCTTGGGAATTATCGGCTAAGTTACTCGGGCGGGGTGAGTCTGTTGGAATCACTCCAGCAATTCGCGGATCGACTGGGTATACATTTCACTCAGGCGTCGCGCATCAACCGCACTAAACTTTCGAGGACAGCATCGCAAACAGATTTCGAGTTTACGCATGTAGGTAATAATGGATATCGTGACGTGCGTATTGATTCTGAGCGGCGGGACCCCGGTGATGTTTTCCAGAACAAGATTTCCAGCCACAATTCGCCCTTTGGATCGTGGCAATTTGGCAGTGAATCGTTTTGACGGATCGCCTGCATTCGACAATACCGCCGTTGCCAAACAGCGTTTCCCAGAGGCCATCAAAGGCAGGAGCCAACGAAACTGCATCGCGCCGCCCAAGGTGTCCCCGAAAAGAAGCCCACGTCGTTCTCTTTTGATCAAGGCTGTTTCGCGGCTGATACCGGGGCACAAAGCTTTCGCGCTTTGACTTTCACGCACGCTTCGAACCAGGAAAGTATAACTGACAATATTCGCGGCAGGCATACCATAGTCTTCCGCATCGCGCATGTCGGTAGGCATCATGATTCTCATCCAACGGGTGTTCGCACGCGACTTGTGCTGGGCGTTCCAGTCATGGAGGGTCTTGAACAGCGCGGCGATCAGCCAGTCGTTGAGTCCAATTTGCAATTCGTTAGCCGCATTCGTTAGCCGAGCGTGGGTTTCGCGGTCAAGCGAGGAAACAACAATCTGCGGATATGGAAAACCTGAACGACTTGATTCTGCGGACGTGTTAGCTGGTGGGGCAAGGGGAGATATCTTTTTTCGAAAAAGTTTGGCGCACTCTTTCCAGCAGCGCCAATGCAACGGCCATGTTTTGCCGCGAAACGCATACTCCGTCATTCGCATCTTTCGATTGCGAAGCAACTCTGGATCGAGCGCAGCTAGTTCGTAGCTAGATGGATCCAAGCTTGATCGTTGGCCGTAAAGGGCCAACAAGTCACCAATGAACCGATAACCGCCAATTCCGTCGCAACACGAATGATGAAACTGCATCGTCATGACTGTGGTGCCAGAGCCCTCGCGAATCCAAATCCGAAGTCCGACCTCTTTTTCCAGATTGATCGATTCGCCGCGCGGCAAATCGACGGGATCCCCTGCGTTACCCCAATCGACGACGGGCATGGTCTCGGAGGCGGGCACCCAACATGGCAAACCTTTCTTAGCCAATTGACGGTGCGACTTCAGTAGCGGATGCCTTTCCAATGCAATCGGCAACGCCTCGTCAAATGCGGCACGATTCACGTTGCCCGAAAAGGTCATCTGAACGATAAACGCCATCGGGTAATCCGGGCGATCATCCGCGATGAACAACGATTCAATCGGGCTGAAATAAAGCGGAAACAAACGCTTGCCACGGAAAATCGCTTCAGACGACAGCAGGCTTGAATCCGAAGACATGAGATGGTCGCCCCTACCGCCGAAACCATTTCAAGCAGTGCAAATAAATCAAGAAGAATATAAGGTGAACGGACCATTCTAATCAGCAATTTGCTGGATTGAAGCCCAAAACAATTCGGTGTCGCAGACGAATTCACGAGAATTTGGGAATGCACAGATGTCCGCATTGGAGATGCGGACGAACGCGTTTGGAAAACTTTCGCCAGCGGATCGCTTAAATAGGTTTGCCCTTCCAACGCGCAAAAGCCTCGAGAGCAAAGAACTCGGGCAGTCCGATTCGATTGTAGGAATCTGCAGTGCCTCGGTTACGATCTTCGGCCCGTTGCCAAAATTCGCGAGGGTCGCTCCCTGGAAAAAGGGCCTTGTCTTTCTGGCTTTCATGCATAAAGATCGACTGACGCTTGACCGACAAATCACCTGGGCTTAGCGGGACGGCAATCTCGATTTCATGCATTGGATACTCTTGCCAAGCGCCGCGATAAAGCAGTACATCGGGCAGTTTTTCCCCGCGCTGGGTCATTCGCATAAGAGCCGCAAAAATCGCTTCGGCACACACCCGATGCGTTCCATGCGGGTCCGCGAGATCTCCGGCCACGTAGATTTGATCCGGCGCTAGGGTTTTAAGCAACGTCTCGATGATCTGGATATCCTCCTCGCCGACGGGCTTTTTGGCGATCGTACCCGTCCGATAGAAAGGGAGATCGAGGTAATGCAAGTTCGAGGACTTGCAGCCGATGGCGATGGCAGCCGCGCGGGCTTCGCTTCGGCGTATAAGACCCTTGATGCGCAGTATCGATTCCACGTCCGGCTGCCCCGGTTTCTTCTGATCGATGGCTTCTCGCACTTGATCGGCTAGTCGGCTGGACTGATCGTGTTCGATCTCGAACAACTGATTGTAGTCGGCAACAAGCTCTGCAACACGAAGCGCGTCGTGGTCAAAGACCGCGATGTTTCCGCTGGTCATGTAGGCAACGTGAACTTCGTGTTTGTCATCGTTGAGGCGAATCAAGGTGCCCCCCATACTGATGACGTCGTCGTCCGGGTGTGGACTGAAGCAAACGATTCGCTTGGGTTCGGTGCCAGCCGGATGGTAGTTGATGGTGTCGAGCATCCACCGAAAGACTTTTTGCGCGATCGACTCAGCAGGACCATGGTGTCGCAAGAGTTGATGGAGATCGTGCGCGCGAAAATCGTCCGCATCGAGCTTAAGGAGCGCCTTGCCCGTTTGAGCGCATAGCCAC
>JANPNA010000515.1:0-3273 GCA_031427235.1 Pirellula sp. | reverse complement strand
GTTAGTTCTTGATTTGGTTTGCCGTTTTTAGCTGCGAATGTGTATTTCGCGGGAATGTCTGATCGTTTGTCGATGGACTTTCGAAGAAGACATGCTTGCATCGCATAAACGAACGAACGGACACGCAGTCTGCTGTGCCTGACCAATTTTGGCGGCGTCAGACTCTCTTGAAACCTTTGAAACACTAACTGGACTTTCCGGGCCAGTGTATTTTCGTAAGATCCCTCGACGCAGTCACTGGGGCACTAATGTTGACTCGATTGACCAAAGGGTTTCCAAAACGGTTGGGCATTTATTCAAGGAGGAAAATAGTGTCTTCAGTTTTTTCCTAGCAAAAACTGTTGAGGATTTGGCTCGAATAGCGTTTGGGCTAAATTCAACTCGCTCAATGGGATCGATGAAGGAACAGATTGACTTTGTTTCGTTTTCCGAATCCGAGTTCAATTCTACGGGAGTTGTTGTTGCTGGTACCAAAGGGGCTACCAGTTGTGACGGAGCAAATATGCTTCATGTGGACGTTTCTGCCGACATCAAAAAACTGGAGCAATTGTGCCGAATTGCAATGGAACAAAATCGAATAGCTGGACGACTATCCGAGAGCTGGATGAAGAAGCAGTTGGATAGTCCAAAATTCGCGGAATGCCATGCAGTTACTGGTATTTCAAACAGGTGCGAATGCGTAGTGAATTATACTCGATCGATATTTTGAGTGAGCGACGGTCGGTTTAGGCGAACTCCCCGTACCTAAGTAAATTTACCGAAGCTCCGCCATCCGAGATTTGCATTGATCTCGTGAACTTCAAAAACCGCTCCGTTCAATGTGCCTGTATTTCCCGGAGCGGGCCGCTTTATCTCACTACCGAAGACTGTGACCGTCGTCTGTAAGGGGGCCAGTGACGCAAAATGCTCGACTTGTCGGGGAGAACTGCCGGTCCTCGCTCTAGATACCTATAAATACGCTGATCTCAATTGACGCAGTTTGTGTATCTCAGTATTGTCACGCGATCATGGAATGGAGAAGCAATGGAGTATCGAGTCGCCTCGAAGTTTGGAATTGTTCTACTTACGTTGATTCTCCTCGTGGGGTGTACCCGACTTCCCCGTTTGCCTCGAATCGAACAACCTGGATTGACATGGTCGACTGTAAAGCGAGAGCTTGAACTCCCCGTAGTGCGGTGCAAGCCTGGAAAGGTTTGCTTGGTGGCTTATGAGATACCGGAAGAGGTCGATACGTCCGATCGCGAGTTGTTTGGCGGGATGGCCGAAGACCAAAGTCTAGTTTTCGGCTCGCTATTGGATTCGTCGTCAACGCTTCCCCTCCATGCCATCGACGTGGATACAAAAAAACCTCATCCATCTTTGTGGAAGCGACTGTCGTCAGATCAATTAAATTTTTACTCGCGCGAGTCCATGCTTAGTTTGGGGTTCGTATTCGCAACTGGGGCCGCTTTCGCTAACACGGATACGGACGCTCAATTGCAAAGGCACTTTCAGGCTTCCGTTCGCGGTGCAACAAGTCGTGAGTGGTTTGATTTCTTCCACGCCAACAAAGAACTTGGAAATGGCATTTATACATTGCCAGTTATGGGAGTCGCTTGGCTTGCAAATGAGTATGTTGATGGACCACCTACTTTTGAGGGGATTGGATTATGGGGTGAACGCTCAGTTCGAGGGTTCATATTGGGCGCTCCGCCGCTGGTTGTCACGCAACGATTAACAGGCGGATCTCGACCCTATGAAAGCGAAGCTGGATCGGAATGGCATCCGTTCCGCGACAACAACGGAGTCAGTGGCCATGCCTTCATATCATCCCTTCCATTTATTACTGCCGCAAAGATGACCGACAACCCCTGGCAAAAATCATTCTGGTATTTAAGTTCAACGATCGGCCCTTTGTCACGAGTGAATGACAATGCTCACTATCCGTCGCAAGTCGGTCTCGGATGGGCAATGGCTTTCCTCTCAGCGACAGCCGTTCAGCAAACAGACACGGGCAAGCGAGGATGGACTTTATTGTCTCACTCACCTTCCAACAATGCTGGCTTTGCGATGCAATATCGATGGTAGAGGCCGCCTCCTGGGCAGCAGCTAGCCTTCAAATTCAGCAAACACTTGGTAATCGTTTTATGGCTCGCGAAGGAAAGCCAGAAGTCCGGCTGCGAGGAGTGCCGCAATTGCTCCCCAGCCAAATGCGATCATTGGACCAAATGATTGATATAGCCAGCCGAATATCAAGCTTGAGGGCAAGTTCGCGATGCCGAGTACTGTGTGAAACCAACCGAACGCTGCCCCTGCTTCCCCTTGGGCAGCGAACCGCGCCACAAGCTTTTTCTTTGCCGGTTCTGTGAGTGCGTAGAACGCCGCGTATGCGAGGAATAACACCCACACATGCCAAACTTGCGAAGCGAACCCAAACCGCGTTGAGATTCAACTGTCGACTCGGTGATAAGTGCATCGCGAGGTGCGGTTCGTATACCTTTGCCAATTCGATCCAGTAATCGGATGCCAAAGACATGGGAAATTTGAGTTGCGAAGCCAAGGCAGGGACGTGACAGTCCAGCAAATGCATAACCCAT
This sequence comes from Pirellula sp., assembly GCA_031427235.1. Classification (GTDB taxonomy): domain Bacteria; phylum Planctomycetota; class Planctomycetia; order Pirellulales; family Pirellulaceae; genus JBKCUI01. The sequence goes on along the minus strand of JANPNA010000515.1, from coordinate 697 downwards.
GACAACGAAAATCTTGCGTTGACCAAGGCGGTCCGACCACGCTCCTGTCCAAAGTTTAAGCAAGCTAGAAACTGTATCGGCCAAACCTTCTAGAAGTCCCAGCAATGTTCGGCTTCCGCCAAGTCCCAACAAGAACTGCGGAAGGAAAGGGTAGATGGCTTCGCTTGCGATGTCATTGAGCAGACTGGCCCAACCCAACAGTCGCACATTTTGCGGCAATGACTTCGAACTCGATGGTGACTTGGTTCCCGGTGAAGGTTGTTGCGTTGTCATGGTGCGGTTTTTGTGGCGGTCATTGCATCTTGGGACGATTCCTCCTCTTTAGCGAATCGACCATAGAGTCGATCACAGGACTGCATTTCAATTTCCGGAGAGGTCGGTACGATCCAAATCGGCATCGCGATCCCCAAGAGCCACTCGCAAGCAATTAGCCAAAGATAGAGTGCGTGCTGGTCGTAAAAACTGTTGGGAACCGTCTGTTGCTTGAAGTCCATCATGCCAGTTAGTCCTTAAACAAGCGAACGCTTGATCGCGGGAGCTCGATTTTCGCAGCGCAGGGCCGACCGGTCCAGCGTTGCTGGAACAACTTTTTAGATTTGGTTTGCTTCATCTTTTTTTTATTCAGTCTTGGTTGGTGGTTTCAATTGCGTTTTGCTTTGGGCTTACATTCCCAAGCTCTTTTTGCCAGCACGTTTCC
>JANPNA010000514.1:0-16987 GCA_031427235.1 Pirellula sp. | reverse complement strand
CCAAACGTGGATGAATATGCACTTGCCACACGGCTTTCGTATTTATTGTGGTCAACCATGCCGGATGAAGAGCTTTTTTCACTTGCAAATAAAGGTGAGTTGCGAAAAAACTTGCCGGCGCAGGTGCAGCGTATGGTTCAGTACAAACACTCAGATGAGCTCGTCGAAAACTTTGCCGGTCAATGGCTTCGCGCACACGACGTCGAAAACGCTTCCATCGATCCGATTGCAGCCATGGGGTTTCAAAAGGAGTATGCGATACTCCGAGCCAGTTTTTTGACAGTCGCCCGAGCAGTCCTTCGGCGACTCAACCGGTGGACTTGAGGAAATACTCTAGGGCCGAGGGAATGATTGAATGCCCCCGAGTTTATCTCGGGGGATCTTTACCCTCTCTCTAGAAACCGATGGTCGGAACCCTCGGCACCAAGTTTGGAAGCCCATGCCACTCATTTTCCGAACAATGTTACGTCGCAAGCCAAATCTTACGACCGTGAAAAGCTTCCGCCAATCCGCTGGTAGACTTCGATTCGATGCCTCGGATCCTCAGGATGGCCTCAAACGTTTCGCGTTCGAACCAAGGCTTCTGTTGTTGCGACGGAAAGTGTTGCATCAGCAGGTCCATCTTTTGCTGTGCACGTTCGGTAGTCAACGGAACAAAAACATTGGGATTACCTAAGTCCCCCTCGTACTTAGGAATCTCGTACTCAAGAATCAAATGCTTGCGAAACGTGTTCCAAGTTACTTCCGACAATGTCCTATGGTCCTGGTGTAAGTCCTCTCGGCGATGCGTGAAGATCATGTCAGGTTGTATCGTTTCCGCCAAGGCGTGCATGGTGCGTTTGATTTCGACGATATGCGCAGGGAAAAAAGTATCTGCAAACTCAAAAATGTGGACGAAGCAGTTTTCATGCCCTTGGCACCAAGCCTGAAACGAATCGAGTGCTTCCGGTTTGCGCTCGGGATTGCATCCCATCACGACCCAATCGAGACGGAGGCTGGGGTTGTTTGCTAAAAGTCCAAGAATGGTTCCACCGCAGCCAATTTCGATATCGTCTGGATGAGCACCGATGCACAGCACCGATCGAACTGTTGATAGATTGAAAACCAAAAATGCGTCCCCGCGAGTCGAAATTTTATTCGATCATACCACACGTTTTGCAGGTATGGATCGAGGCAACACAGACGCTTCGTCTACGGTGACGGCGTCATGAATAGGATTGCGCCAAACTTCCCAAGGTGTTTCTCCACGAGCATGGAAATCGTCGAACATCTGCTTTTCTTTGAACGTGTCCATGCAACCGAAAAAACCATCGTGATGCATGCAGAAGAGTTGATTTTTAGCAATCAACCGACTGAATGGTTTGGGAATGATCTCTTCACCGGGATGAATTTCCTGGAAGATGGATTGTTCGAAAACAAAGAATCCTGCGTTAACACTCAATTCCGCTTCTCCGACGGCCGTAATCCCGTAGACAGAGCCATCGCGATTCGCATTCACGCAGTGAAATGTTTGAGTCGGTCGAACGGTCATGAATGTCGCCACCGCTTTGTTCCTGCGATGACAGTCGATCAAATCCGGAAGATGGACATTGCTGAGGCCATCTGTGTAGTTCGCCAGAAAAGTCGATTCTCCTTTCAAATGAGGTTCGACCGCCTTAAGTCTTTGACCGACGTTGGACATCAGTCCAGTGTCTACGAAAGTGATGTTCCAGTTATTGATGTCGCTGGCCAGCAGTTTTACCGAACTGTTTCGACCGCTCATGACGAAGTCATTGGACAGGCATTCGTTGTAGTTCAAAAAGTACTCTTTGATGGCTTCTGCCTTCCAACCCAAGCAAAGAATGAAATCGGAATGGCCGTAATAGGCGTAGTATTTCATGATGTGCCAAAGGATTGGCTTGTTACCAACATTCACCAGTGGCTTGGGAATGGCGTCCGAGAACTCCCGCAACCGCATTCCGAATCCACCACAAAACAGCACTACTTTCATGAGTCTTTTCTCCAAGGAGCCATCCGTATTGTTCCAGTATAATCAAGCTTGACTCGATTGAAAAAAACAGCCACTCGATTTCGAATTGCTAGTGCTTTATTGCAACCAAGAATTAGGGTTGGCCGTAGTGGATCTTGTTAAAGATCCGAATCCTACCGGATCTTTAAGAAGATCCACTACCCTAAAATTACGCTGTCACAAGGCACTAGCAACAAAATGGAGTGATTGATTCGGCTTTGACGTTTCGTCGGGTTGTCTTACCCGCGGAGATGGCCTGACCGCAATTTGCGTTTCAATTGATGGAACGCCCAAAACGGATTTCTTGCATAGATCCAAGTTTTCAACGCCAGCCCCAGGAGGATTTGAAGGAAGTAATTCTTTGGAGCGAATTTTTGTCGCACCATGTGGTAATCCCTCCAATAGTCGTCATCTTGCCGACAGGACTCGTTATCGTCATGACGTCGATACATGCTTATCGTCTTTGGGACTCGGCTAAAGGGGATCTTCAACCAGAGAACCCTTGTAAAGAATTCGTAGTCCGACGATTTTAAATAACTTCGGTCGAATCCTCCTTGCTCACGATAGAACTTAGTCGTCATAAAAGTGGAACTCGCCGACATGTAGCACCAGCCTAAACAAGCATGCGCACTAGCTGCCAGCCAACGCGGAGCTGGGGCAAGCCCTCCTAGCGAGTGAAGGTGGGCATCGACCCAACGCGTGCGACAGAATAGAACATTCCGCCGTTCACGTTGAAACGTTTCCGCCACCACGCCGAGTGCTCCGGGCAGGAAGACATCATCGGCTCCAAGGAACACCACAAGGTCACCTTCCGCCTTTTCGAACCCAAGACATATGGCATCGACAAGATTCATGTCTTTTGGGCGAGGGACCAGTGTAATTGGGTAGCCAGCAGTGAGATTGAGAGTGCCATCGGTACTCCCACCATCTAGAACCAAATGTTGCACTTCCACGGTGGGGCTACTTTGTCTTTGCACTGAATCCAGGCACGTAGAAAAGTAGCGGGCGGCATTCAACGTAGGGGTGACCACAGAAATTTTCGTGGTTTGAGCAGGTTGCGTAAGTGGGGTTGAGAACAAAAAGAAATTTAACGACTGATACGTTAGACCCACAAATCGACCTAGGATCATGCTCCATGCCGCGCCGTCCAAGCCCCACTCGTTTATGAACGGAAATGCAAGAACCAGGGTGACGCAAACCGTTAGCAGCGTAGAACGCAGGAGCCATTTCGGATTTTCAATGGCCCAGACTCCTTGGTCGTTCATCATATGAGCGACACCGAGAGTCATATTGATTCCCAGAAGAAGCATGAGAAAAGCATGCCCTTGATAGACTGGATCTTTGTAAATGGTTGTTAAAACAGTATCCGCATACCAATAAATCAAAAAGGAAAGTACAGCCGCGATGGTTCCCATACCCGCCATTGCAAGGGCGATCAGAGTACGCACCCGATAAACGCCTGCCTCGCGATAGGTTAATACAGCCATTGGACTCAAGGAATTACAGACGCCCAGAGCTAGCGGATTGATAAAAAAGATTACATAGTTGCATGCCGCGAACAATCCCGCTGTGGCGGTGCCGAGTTGCCATCCGACAATCCAAACCACTCCTTGAAAATGTAGAATTCCAACGACTTGTGCGATAAACGGCCACCGCCCCACGCGCCAGTGACGGGTCATCTCAGCCGAGATGCTGCCTCGTTGGTACCTATTTCCCCGATAGGCGATGAACAGCCAAACGAATGCTGGGATAGCACAACTGGCTCCTGTTGCCAAGTAGACTCCCACGATGTGAAGTAGATTGAATCGGATCAAAAGACCAAGAAACAGCAATTGAAGGAGACCAGAGGATGCGTCTATGCAAAATGCCGTTGTGATTCGGAGTCGGGCCAATTCGACCCGTCGCGCAAACTCGCGCAACAAGATGAAAGGGGTCGCAAAGGCTAACATTCCGAGCGCCTCATTGAGCCCCGGAGAATTCCCAAGCCACCCCCCAAGTGCCCAGACCAGTCCGAAAGACAAAGCGGACACAATCCCCAGCGTTACTACTTGAATGAGAATGCTACCGTGGTAGGATCGGCGATTGTCCCCTTCTTGACGCGAATGGAAGAGCGTAAAGGGCGCACTGATCAACGTATCCTGCATGCAGGTCGCGATGAGGAGGAATCCAAATGAAATGGAATAGACACCAAGCACTTCGTTGCCCGCACAACGAGCGATCAGGACCGACGTGAGGAACCGTACGCCGCTAATAGTGGCTTGATCGGCAAGGGACATGAGGATCTTGAACCACCGTCCGTTTGAATCATCCATTACCCTGTGTTTCATTTGATGATGGTCAAGGCAGTTGCGTCTCTTCCAAGTTTCGTAATTGCAAGTAACAATTAGATTTGCAGATAAAGTGACCCTTTCAATTTAATTGCTTGGACTAACAGCGAATTTCAAGCATTGGTATTTGACCAGGGATTGTCCACTTTGCTCTGTCGAAAATGCCAATTTGTGGATGATTACGATTGTAGGGTTTGAACGTCAACATCCCGAAAAGGCTTCGCGTGATTCCCATCGACTTTAGTCAGCATGACGGCAATGCCAATTAGGATAGGGAAAACCTACGAGAGAATCGATCGAAACCGCTCACGAATCGATGAAAGACGAAGAATGTTTGGAAAAGTGTTCGCCGGAAAATCGGTCGTGGTAACAGGCCATACTGGCTTCAAAGGCTCTTGGCTATGTCTCTGGCTGCATCGTTTGGGGGCCAGGATTACTGGACTTGCGCTAGCCCCGCCAACAGACCCTAATCATTTCTCGGAAAGCGATATCCGTCCTTTTTTGAATTCGCATTGGATTGCGGATGTGCGAGACGACAAGGCGGTGGGCGAGGCAATTCGAAAAGCACAACCGGATTTGATCCTCCACTTAGCCGCTCAATCGATTGTCCGACGAGGATATCGCGAACCGCTTGAAACGTTTTCAACCAACGTGATGGGGACAGCCAGTGTCCTAGAAGCCATTCGAGTTCAAAATCGTCCCTGCAGCGTCGTGGTTGTAACCAGCGATAAATGTTACGAGAATCGTGAGCAAGTGTGGGGATACCGCGAAACGGACGCCTTGGGTGATCACGATCCCTATGGCGGAAGCAAAGGGGCGGCGGAGTTGGTCGTTCGATCCTACCGCGATTCCTTTTTTCCCGCAGGCAAGCTCGGCCAGCATGGAATCAAAGTTGCCAGTGCCAGAGCTGGAAACGTCATTGGCGGAGGGGACTGGACCCCGGATGCCCTGATTGTGGACGTGGTAAAAGCGCTTTCGCTAGGTGTTCCGGTCCAGGTCAGGAGTCCCAACGCATTTCGACCTTGGCAGCATGTGCTGCAAGCACTTAGTGGCTACCTGACCTTGGCGGCAAAACTAATGACTTCAAACGATCCATCCTATTGCAGCAGTTGGAACATCGGACCACTTCCGGGCAATGAGATTCCCGTTCGCGAAGTTGTCGAACTACTTCTGGAAGAATGGGGCCAAGGGAGTTGGATCGATGCTAGCGATTCAACTGCGCCTCGGGAAGCAGGTATTCTTCGGCTTTGTGTCGACAAAGCCCTTTGGGACTTGAATTGGAGACCCGGTTGGGATGTTCGCGAGTCGATTCGACAAACCGCGAAGTGGTATCGGCATTGGCAAATAAACGGCGGCTCGATGCGAGAATTCAGTCTAAGCCAAATCGAGGAGTATGAGGCTTTCCTACCAGACAACGAGCCATCGTCAACTCCTCAACCGATCACCCTGCCGAGATAAAGCGTTTTTGCATGATTTTTCAGCGATCCAACGAATTAAGAAGAAAAGCTCACGATTTGATTCCGGGTGGTTGTCATACCTACGCCAAAGGTGACGATCAGTATCCGGAGCAATCCCCCGGTTTTATCGTGCGCGGTAAAGGGTGTCACGTTTGGGACGTCGATGGAAATGAATTCATCGAGTACGGCCAAGGCAACCGTAGCGTTTCGTTGGGGCATGCCTTTCCGGAAGTAATCGAAGCGGTTCGGCGACAATTAGTGAACGGGTCTAATTTTACTCGTCCTGCAACTATCGAGCTCGAAGCCGCGGACGCATTGTTGAGTATTGTTCCAAACAGCGACATGGTGAAATTCTGTAAGGATGGATCCGATGCAACCACGGCCGCTTTGAAATTAGCGAGGGCCTATACCGGACGCAATCTGATCGCTTGCTGCCGTGACCAACCGTTCTTTGCAACGAATGATTGGTTCATCGGAACAACACCATTGGACGCAGGGATTCCGAACTGTGTAAAGACCATGACTCTGACGTTTGGTTTTAACGACCTCGAAAGCGTCAAGCAGTTGTTCCTCAAACACCCCGATCGTATCGCTGGCTTGATCATGGAGCCCGCCAAATACACAGACCCGGAACCGGGTTTCCTCAATGCCGTCTGCGATCTATGCCGCCTTCATGGTGCCCTGTTTATCATGGACGAAATGATCACTGGCTTTCGATGGCATAACGGCGGTGGCCAAGCCTATTATGGTGTCGATCCGGATCTGTCGTGTTGGGGTAAGGCGCTCGGCAATGGGTTTTCGGTATCTGCCCTTACCGGAAAACGCAAGTTCATGGAACTTGGTGGTCTTAGACACGACTCGGAAAGGGTCTTTCTTCTTTCCACCACACATGGTGGGGAGACTCATGGGCTCGCAGCGGCGATTGCAACGATTGGCGTCTACCAACGTGAACCGGTCATTGAAACGATCTATCAGCGAGGGCAGCGATTGTTAACCGAGGGGACGCAACTGATAGAAAGTCATGGCCTCAGTAAACAAATTCAGATACAGGGCAAGCCTTGCTGCCTCGTGGTTAGCACTTTAGACCAGGATGGCAAACCGTCTCAGGCAATGCGGTCCCTCTTTCTACAAGAAACGATCAAGCGAGGCATCTTGATGACATCTTTGGTGGTCAGTTTTAGCCACTCCGACGAAGACATCGATCGAACGTTGGATGCGATGGATCATGCGTTGAAAGTTTATCGCGAAGCGCTTGAGAATGGGGTGGAGAATTACTTGATCGGAAAGCCGTCAAAGCCGGTTTATCGTCGATACAATTTCCGAAGCGACAGCGTCTAACCGACACATCATCACTATGATTCAATCCGACGTCTTGAATGCATCCCGCGGAAAGCGAACTACATGCCGTCACTGTGGCGCATCGCTCGTGCATAGCGTGGTTGACCTGGGCGTGCAGCCACCATGCGAAGGCTATGTTTCCGTCGAGCATTTCAATGATCCTGAGCTTTTTTATCCGCTGCATGCGATGGTGTGCGCGAACTGTCTGCTCGTTCAGCTTGAGACGGACGTAGCCCCCGAGTCCATCTATACGGAATACGCTTATTTCTCATCGTTCTCAAATAGTTGGTTGGAACATTCACGCAGGTATGCGGAGAGGATCACGGCCCAATTGGGACTTGGCCCAAATAGCCAGGTCGTGGAGCTGGCAAGCAATGACGGCTATCTGCTCAAAAACTTTGTCGCGAAGGGCATTCCGGCGTATGGCGTCGAACCTGCGGTCAACATCGCCAAGGTTGCCATTGAGAAAGGCATTCCTACGGTGGTCGCCTTTTTCGGGGTTGCGACCGCCCGTTCGCTTGTGGCCCAGGGACGCATGGCTGATTTGATCGTGGCCAACAACGTGTTTGGGCATGTGCCCGATATTAACGATTTTGTATCGGGAATAAAGTTGCTCTTGAAAAGCGGCGGCACGGTTTCCATCGAGATACCGCATTGGATGCGTTTGATGGAGCAGAATCAGTTCGATACGATCTACCATGAGCACTACTGCTACCACACGCTCCTAGCAGATACTCGCATTTTCGAGGCCTTTGGCTTGCGGCTGTTTGATGTCGAGGAGCTTGCGACTCACGGGGGTTCGATTCGCATGCTAGTGTGCCACGACAATGATCCGCGAGGTGTGACGCCTGCGGTCAACGCGTTGCTTGCATTGGAACGGGCTGGCGGTTTGGACCGTGTCGAGACGTACGCCAACTTTGGCGAGAAAGTACGAGAGACCAAACGCAAGCTACTTACCTTTCTCATTGAGGTCACTCGGGCTGGCAAAAGTGTGGCTGGCTACGGTGCACCTGGTAAGGGGAATACGCTTCTCAATTATTGCGGTATCCGCACCGATTTCATCGATTTCGTGGTCGATCGCAACCCGTACAAACATGGCAAGTATCTACCCGGCTCACGAATCCCCATTTATGCACCGGTTAAGATTGACCAAATGAAGCCCGATTATGTGCTCATCTTGCCCTGGAATATCAAAGAAGAGATTATGGAGCAGATGGCGCACATCCGCAGTTGGGGAGGCTCTTTCGTGGTGCCTATTCCAGAAGTCGAGGTGATCGCATGATCTTCACGGAGACAGCTTTGGCGGGTGCCTTTATCATCGATATCGAGCCGCACCCGGATGTTCGCGGTTTTTTTTGCCGGACGTATTGCCAACGGGAGTTTGAAGCCTATGGATTGGTGCAAACGACTGCCCAGTGCAATATCGCCTACAATCTTCTGGCTGGAACACTTCGCGGGATGCATTGGCGTGCACAGCCATCTCCCGAGGCCAAGCTTGTCCGGGTACTACGCGGGGCGCTCATCGACGTGATCGTGGATCTACGACCAAATTCCAGTACTTATCTGCAGCATGTAGCGGTCGAGTTAAGTGCGGACAACCACCGGGCCCTCTACATACCCGAGATGTTTGCGCATGGCCTTCAAACGCTTGAGGACCAAACCGAGGTTTTCTATCACATGAGCGAGTTTTACGACCCGCAATACGATCGCGGCGCTCGCTGGAACGATCCTGCGTTCGGGATTTCTTGGCCGTTATCGAATCCCATTCTAAATGATCGCGATCGCGAGTATCCGGATTTCGAAGTATGAATGAAATCGACCAAGAAGCTATCGGCCTCGCAATGCATGCCAGACTGACCTCGTTGTATCCGATTTGCCGCAGTATTACCGGCGATGGTGTACGGCAAACGCTTGCGGAGTTGAAGACGACGATTCCACTCGAAATCCATGAGGTGCCTAGCGGAACACAAGTATTCGATTGGACCGTTCCAAACGAATGGAACATCCGCGACGCGTGGATTCAAAATGCGGCTGGCCAGCGCGTAGTGGATTTTAAAGAATCGAACTTGCATGTGGTGAGTTATAGCACTCCTATTCATGCCACGATGCCACTGAGTGAGCTCCGGGCGCATCTACACAGCTTGCCAGACCAACCGAATGCGATCCCCAATCGAACTTCGTATTACAAGCAGGACTGGGGGTTTTGTCTCAGCCATAACGCGTTGTCGGCGTTGAAGGATGGCGACTATGAGGTTTGCATCGACTCTACGTTGGCGCCGGGAAATCTAACTTATGGCGAATTCTTTTTACCGGGGGAATTGAGCGACGAGGTTTTGATCTCCGCACACGTGTGTCACCCCTCTTTGGCAAACGATAACTTATCCGGAATCGTCGTAGCAGCAGCGCTGGCAGCAGAGTTGGCAGCTAGGACGCAGCGTCGGTACAGTTATCGTTTCTTGTTCCTTCCAGCCACGATTGGTGCGATCACTTGGCTAGCGCTCAATGAAGCTGGAACAGAGCGCATCAAACATGGGCTGGTGCTGAGTGGAATAGGAGATGCCGGCGCGATCACGTATAAACGTAGTCGGCAGGCTGCAGCCGCTATCGATCGGGTGGTGGCATTTGTGCTGGCAAGCAACGGAGTGCCGCACACGATTCAGGATTTCTCGCCCTATGGCTACGATGAACGTCAATTCTGCTCGCCTGGCTTCAACTTGCCGGTGGGACGTTTTTCGCGAACGCCCTATGGCACTTACCCGCAATACCACACTTCGGAAGACAATCCCAGTTTTGTAAAGCCCGAATCGCTGGCAGAATCACTTCAAATACTCCTCAAGGTCGTGACTGTTTTGGAAGGCAACAAACTTTACCTCAACACAAATCCGAAATGCGAACCGCAATTGGGTAATCGTGAACTGTACAAAGAGCTGAGCAATAACGGCGAGACCATGGCTATGCTTTGGGTTCTCAATTTGTCCGATGGCGGACATGCACTTTTGGATATTGCCGAACGCGCATCTATGCCGTTTGAACGAATCCTAAGCGTTGCGACAATCCTGGAAACGCACGGGTTGCTTTCCAAGTTAAGGTGAGTGCACGCGTTGAAAACCAAGATGGCCATTGCAATCACGATGCGGTAGTCTCTACAATTCCAGCACAGTCGTTAAGACAATACACAAAGAGACGGCATTCCATGGATTTAGAAAAGCTTCGCGAGACCGCCTCGCAACTCAAGATTGGCCACTATTCCCGCCATGTCTTCTTGTGCATCGGTGAATCTTGTTGTTCCAAGGAGCAGGGTGAGCTCGCATGGAAAGCTCTCAAGGATCAGCTCAAGGAACGTGACCTTTCGCTTTCCACAGGCCCAAACGCTTGTTATCGAACGAAAGCTGGTTGCCTCCGAGTCTGTACGGGCGGTCCTATCTTGGTGGTATATCCGGAAGGCAACTGGTATGGCGGCATGACGGCTGATAGAATCCCAGAGTTCATCGAACGCCAGATTGTACGTGGCGAACCAATCGAAGAATGGATCTTTGCGAAGAACCCAATAGGTAAGTTATTTCAGTAATTGAAATGCGAAGCCTGATCTCCAAACGGCGGTTTTATCTCAAAGGCCCACTCCAATCGTCCGCAACTAGCGGCTAGCATCCAATTCTTAGGCATCTAATCAACGAGCTCGAATCTGATCGACACCGGTAGAGAATGGCCAAAAGCGAGCAAAGTCGCCGTATCTAAAAAGTGGGTGTCACCACGCACCTCGTTTTCTAAGCTTCGGGAGAAACTTGAGTACGCCTACTACGCCTACCGTACCAAACCAAACTAGGCCATCGATGACAGGTCTGTTTTTCGCAAACGGTCCGAACCAACCGGGAATCCATTGGATGTCATTTGGGTGAAATCGAGATTTGTTCAATCGCGCCCGAAAGAGTTCTAGATTCATGTTTTACTCCACTTCTCAGATTAGCCATAGTAATTCAAGTCTCTAAGGCAATTCGTCCAGTTGAATTTTCCGAACCTAGGGAGTAGTTATCAAATTAAATACGTGCGGGTTTTTTGTCGCGGTATTTAGCACGGCTCAGCCGTGGTTTTTCTCTTTTCTACCTCAGCTCACCGGCGTAAGAATGGGGTTTCCCCCTCAACTCAGGTGAGGAGAATCTATTGTTCCGCTTGAGAGTGCGATTCAAACACTTACGCAATGGATTCTTGGTCGATAGAAACGCAAGCGGTGGATTGGCGACCGCGATTTGCTTAGAGCGTCGACGGGCGAGTCGTGGGCAGCGAGTTCATTATCCGCGAAGCGGCTTTGCCGTGCATGCCCCTGGCTTCATGCCAGGGGTGCTGACCACCGTTTCTAGAGAGGATGGTAAACGATCCCCCGAGCTAAACTCGGGGGCATTGCACTAGCGACCTAGGCGGTCGATTGGCGACGGCGATTCTCTTCAAACGCCGCGTGGCAAGTCGTGGATTGCATTATCATGCTCCACGCAAAACTGGTTCCCGAGTGTTCGTCGATGCAAACTATCGCGATGCCGTCGTTGATCGCGAGTTGGACCACGGAGGCTTCACCGCGATCGAGGAGTTGGCTCAATAATGTTCCGAGCTCGACGGGTTCCGTTCGCCGCGTAATTCCGTCCGTGGAAGCGAACTCAGTGGCTCCAAACATCGTTCCGCCGTTAGCCAGCACTTCGTCGCAGACTTCGCTAGGCACGATGACTCGCGAATAGAGCTTCGTAAGCAGCGACAAATCGCCGGTCGCGGCGATCAAAGCGATGATCGGTCCTGTGTTGATCACAATAATGCGCTCAGGCATTGGCGACGTCTTCCGCCAGTTCGTCGACGTCGAGGTCGATCATGGGGACGCCGAAGTCGCTTAATCGCAGCAGGAACAAGACCCGATCCATGCCCACCAACGCCGCAGCCATGCCAGACGAGAGACGGCGCATTTCAAACAGCTTCACGGCCATCGCCATCCTGCTCGAATCGTGCGCGAGACATCTGCAGGATGTCAGGCAAGTTCTCCGGGTATTCGATTTCCAGTTTGGACAACATGGTTTTTTCCTTCCGAGCAATCTGGATAACAATATCAGCTTACCCGTGACTGTGCGCTACAGCAAGACATTGTCTGCTAATGAAGCGTCAATGGCATCGTCGGGCTCACTTGATGGGAGCGGAGGCTGCTCCTGGACGTAAGGATTGGATCGAGAATCGGCTCGAGGAACTTGATCAGTCCTTTGCCGTTTCCGTCGGTGGTTTTGGTTTGATGGATAACCATCTGCATTTACTGCTACGCATCGATCCGGACGTCGCCGGAGGAAAGTGATCACACTTCGATCAAGGTTCGCGTGGAGCACGTGCAAGCGAGTGGGCGGATCAAGGATTTGCAAGCCGCAGAGCTTGGTAGTGCGGCTGCGGTGCAAGTTAGCCGTGGGCTTGAGTGTGGGCTTTTAAATGCCGTATCGAAAGGCGGCGGACGAATAGGACCAATTCCCGTGTGGCCACTTGGCACCGAGGAGGTTATTCGGCATTGCTCCGAATCATCCGAGACTCCCAGAATCGAGTCGAACGCTCGATCCATGGTTGGTAAAGTTTCCTTTGGTTTGGCGATGCGGCTAAATGATCCGTTGCTGCTTTTTGCCATTGTTGGAAATAAGTTACGGCTTTGCGTGAAACGCGGGGTTTGCCGTCGAAAACGAAATAAAAGGGAGCGGTAGTAGCAAATCGATACCCCTTGGTGTGATCGGTTACGATTCGAATGACCAACCATCCCGATTTATCGATCTCGATCGGAGGAAAATCCCCGCGTTTATAGTGATCTTCGAGTTTGGCGCTGTAGATGGTGTCGCCATTGAATACAACATCTAGGTAATCAACTGGCTCGCGAACAGAGAGCGACACACGGATGTCAAGTGCGATGCTTTGCCCCCGGTAGCTGGTTTGAATGCTGCCCGGTGGTAGGCCGTTGATGTTGGCTCTGAGCAAGGGACCATTCGTTACGAATGTGTGACTTTGCGCGATGGCCCGCCACCAAGATACTTGGTCTGGCTGTGTTGCGGAATAGATATACACGCGATTGTAGCCGACTTCGGTATCGTTTCCATTGAAACCGCTGCCAGCAGTGGGTGTGATTTGAAGTCCTGCTTCGAGCATTTGCCAGTAGATGGTCTCGCTGAGTTTTCCGACTCCGCGAGGGTCTTTGAATCGGACAACGTCATCTGCATCTATTGGGGCAAACACTTCGCTTGGTATTTTGTCTTTTCCGCGGGTCAGTTGGACTTTCCCAATTGTGCCCTTAACTTGTTCTCTGGAAAGAATTAGGCGATCGTCTCCATCGGGCCGATTGTAGGATGATAGTAGCTGGACAGTTCGAATTGCTTCGCTTGCCAACAAGAGTGGTACATCGCGCGACCAGGGACGTAACAGTTCCGCAAAAACTTTCTCATTTCCTTTGGCGTCATCGAGCATGTTGAAAGCGTCGGATTCTTTTCGTTTTGAGGCTTCTGAAGTCGCGCCGTGCAGTAGAAGAGCACCATTTTCCCATTCCAGGTATTGACTGAAGGCGTTTAGGCCAAGCCCCACTCGGTCCGCGTTTGAGTGATTTGTCCTTTCTTGGCCAGTGGGTTCGGTTAGCTTATCCTTTTCTCGCGTTTTCTTAAGCGATAGTATTTTTAAGTTCGTTTCGGAGTCGGTTGAAACAGCGAAATCGACCGCATCGGCCAGTTGCCATCGATTTAGTTCATGCGACGGGAGGCTTGAAAAATGATCTCCGCTATACCAGCATTCCGAATGCATATCGACGGAACGAGGGATTTCTACGGGAACAGAATCCTTGGCCCCACGTTCGATGGTAAACCCTCCGCGGACTTCGTTGAATTCGGGTCCTCTTTGGACTAAAAATTCGTAATCACCGTTCGAAGGTGCTAGTTTGAATTTTGCTTCTGCCAACCATTGGTTACCCGCAAAAAGAACGTTTTTGGGGCGAGTAAGCTTTTTTGCGGATTTGGAAAAGACGATTCTTGCTGAGACAGGTTCCCCGCTTTCCTTGTCGAAGACCTCCAGTTCTATATTCCCTTGGCTGAAGCAATGAATCGGGGCGAACGCTTGCATCAAGCAAAATGGCGAGACAAGAACGATTCCCCTTAGCAGATTCTTCGTTTTTCGCATAGGTAAACTCGGGTTGGGTTTGCCCTGGGGGATCCTTTGAAATGAAGCTAAAATGACTTAGCGGCTATCGACACCATTACGCGAGTGGCTTTGGCTTACAAGAGTGTACAACGCATGGAAACCAAAATGGCTAACGATTATTACAAGGTTTTGGATGTCGAAAGGACAGCCTCTACCCAAGAGATTTCTAAGGCATACAGAAAACTTGCACGTAAATTCCACCCAGACCATAATCCTGACGACAAAAACGCCAAGAAGCGTTTTCAGGAGGTTCAGCAAGCATACGACTGCTTGAACGATTCGGAAAAACGCAAAATGTACGACCAGTTTGGTCCCGATTACGAGAAATTCGGAGACAAGAATCCATTTGCGGGTGGCCATTCACGCGGTGGTTCTGCAGGTGGAGCAGGTTTTGATTTTGGCGACATATTCGGGCGGGGAGGGGCTGGTGGCGTTGATCTTGGAGACATTTTCAGTCAATTCGGCGGCACCGGTCCGAGTCGTGGGCGACGCGCTCCACAACCACGCGGTGCTGACATTGCCGCGGAGATTTCCGTACCCTTGAGAACGATTATTCATGGTGGTGAGACCCGCATTCAGTTGGATCGCGATGGCAAACGGGATGCGATCACGGTCAAGATTCCGTCAGGAATAGAACCTGGCAAGAAAATACGGTTGCGAGGGCAGGGCCAGCCAAGTGAAGTTGGGAAGCCGGGAGATTTAATACTCAAGGTAAACTTGGAACCGCATCCATTCTTTAAAATTGCTGGCAACAACCTCGAGCTTCGGCTTCCCATTTCCATACCAGAAGCAATTCAAGGAGCTCGCATCGATGTTCCTACTCCTGGGGGGGCTGTCACCCTAACGATTCCTCCAATGAGCAGTAGTGGAAAAAAACTCCGCATTAAGGGGCAAGGATTGAAGAGCTCTGACGGCATCGTCGGTGATCTTTTAGTCGAGTTGATGATTCGGTTGCCGGAACATATTCCCGAGGTGAGTACTGATGGTATTAAGCATTTGGCTACAGCCTATGTCAAATCCATTCGGGATGGAGTTCAACTTTAGAGTGTACAGCGACGTCACGGAGCATTGTAATGAGTGATTCAGTTTCGATTAGGTACGGCAAGGGCGAACTCCATATTCGGTTGCCTAAGGGCTGCGAGCCAACCATCATTCGCAAACCGGATATGCCTTTTTTGGAGGATGCTCAAGCCGCCATTCGCGACGCACTGTTGTCACCCGTTGGGGCGCCGTCGATTTCGGAATTAACAGTTGGAGTGCAACGAGCATGCATTGTCATTTGCGATATTACTAGGCCAGTTCCCAATGGTCCGATTCTCAAGGGCCTTATTGAGCAGCTTCGTGATCATGGTGTTGCGCTCGATCGCATCACCATCCTGATCGCAACTGGCTTGCATCGACCGAACCTAGGTCGCGAAATGCGAGAGGTCATCGGAGACGATTGGGTTTTCGACAATGTGCGAGTCGAAAATCACTTTGCACGCGACCGAAATTGGATGGTCGATTTGGGGCATACACCAACCGATGGAATCCCAGTGGTTTTGAATCGGCATCTTGTCGATGCAGACCTTCGTGTCGCGATAGGCTTGGTGGAGCCTCACTTCATGGCCGGTTACTCGGGTGGTCGGAAAGTGATTGCACCTGGGGTGGCGGGTGAAGAGACCATTCGAACATTCCACAATCATCGATTCATGGCGGATCCACTTGCGTGCAACGGTAATTTAGTGGGCAACCCATTGCACCGAGGGCAACTGGAGATTTTAAAATTGCTGGGCAAAGCCTATGCCATCAACACAGTGATCGACGAGGCTAGGCGAATGAGTTTCGTGAATTTCGGCGATTGCGAAAAGAGTCACCTTGAGAGTGTCGCATTTGTGAAGCAATATGCTGAAGTGCCGCTTGGGCGTCAATTCAATACAGTCGTTACGAGTGCTGCTGGCTATCCATTGGATAAGACGTACTACCAAACCGTAAAGGGAATGGTAGCGCCGATTCAAATACTGGCGGATGAAGGTCGAATGATCATTGCAAGCGCTTGCGAGGAGGGGCTCGGTTCACATGAGTATCGCGAGTCGCAATCGCACTTATTAAGGTTAGGCAGGCAAGGGTTTTTGGATCGAATCCGATGGATGCCACTGGCGGACGTAGATGGTTGGCAGACACACATGTTGCTCCGGACATTGGCGGTAGGCAACGTGTCTCTGTACAGTGAGGGGATCAAAGGTGAGGATCGTGAACTTACGGGTGTTCAAATGGTTGAGTCCATCGAGGATGCGATCGCATCGAGTATTTCGCAAACCGGCGATAAAGCGGTCGCAATAATTCCCGAGGGCCCGTACGTGATTCCGACGTATACTAAGTCGATCTAGGCCATTCCGTTAAAAAAACATTGGTAAACGTCAAAGGAAACACGCCAGATCCGACAAAAGTCATTGATTAGCAAGCATTTTCATTGATTGAATGTCATTTTCTTGACGGGAGGTAGATCGCTTTGTTTAATTCGCCGTAAGCGATGCAATCCATTCATTTCGCTAGGGTGCAGTCGGTCCTCCACCAATGATTTTTCAGGCTGCGGCTAGCGTTTTGGACGGATAGGCTTGATTTATCTCGGGTAGCTGGTCAAACGAGCTCAAATAGCGATCCCAGATTCGCTCCCACAATTTGCTTCGACAGGC
>JANPNA010000513.1:0-20644 GCA_031427235.1 Pirellula sp. | reverse complement strand
GCCTGCCGCAGGCTGCGTTTGGCTCGTCTCCGTTGCCATGACGCTTCTGCAGACACCTGCGATCGCGCAGGAATTGAAACGAGTGCCGGGCGTATCGCTAAAAGCGATTAATCCGCCACCGATTCAAATGCTTGTGCCAGGCTTCACAGTCCGCGAATTGCCCGTCGAGTTGACCAACGTAAACAATGTTCGTTTTCGGGACGATGGTCGCTTGATGACGCTCGGTTATGATGGCGACTTGCATCTGTTATCCGATACCAATGGCGATGGCTTGGAAGACAAATCGGAGCTATTTTGGAAGAACGCCGGGAGCCTGCGCGGTCCGCTCGGGTTGCTGCTAACTCCGACCGGCTATGCGAAAGGGCGCGGGGCGTTTGTGCCCAGCAAAGGCAAAGTGTCGCTGATCGTCGACACCAACGGGGACGACCAAGCGGACCAAGAAATGGTGGTCGCAACAGGTTGGAAAGAGATTCCTCAAAACGTCGACGCCGTTGGCATCGCGATGGATAACGCGGGCGCGTTGTATTTTGGCTTGGGGACTGCAAATTTCGCGAACGCTTACATGGTAGATGATTCCGGCAAGGCCGCTTATGACCTCAAGAGCGAGCGAGGCACGGTGCAACGCGTTGCACCGGATTTCAGTAAGCGAGAAACGGTTTGTACGGGAATCCGCTTTCCGATCGCTTTCGCATTTAATGAAGCTGGCGATCTGTTTTGTACGGAACAGGAAGGTGCAACGTGGCTGCCAAACGGCAATCCACTCGACGAACTCCTGCATATTCAAACCGGTCGCCACTATGGTTTCCCGCCGCGTCATCCACGCCACAATCCGGACGTGATCGACGAACCGTCCACGTTCGATTACGGTCCGCAGCATCAGTCAACTTGCGGTATGGTTTTTAACACATCCGTTAACGGCGGCCCGGTCTTTGGTCCATCCGCTTGGGCCAAGCAGGCGCTGGTTTGTGGCGAGTCGCGAGGCAAGCTTTGGCGCACCAAGTTGTTCAAGACGGACGCAGGCTACGTCGCATCGACACAGTTGTTCGCAGCGCTTCAAATGCTCACAATCGATGGATGCGTGGCACCAAATGGCGATTTCGTTGTGGCTTGTCACAGCGGCCCGCCAGACTGGGGGACTGGCCCAACTGGCAAAGGCAAACTGTTCCGTATTCAATACACAAACCCATCCGCAGCTCAACCGGTGGCAGCCTGGTCCGAATCACCAAACGAAATACGGATTGCATTCGACCGCCCGCTAGACCCAGTCAAGCTCCGTAAATTGGGCGAGCAAGTCAAAGTGGAGTATGGCGAATTCTTGCGGGCCGGAGATCGCTTTGAAACACTTGTGCCTCCGTACGCAGTGGTGCAACGTCAATTGGCAACACCGCGATACCATTTGCCAGTGGCCGGAGTGTCGTTGACCAGCGACCTGCGAACGATGATCGTTAGCACCGCAACGATGAAAGCCAACTCGCACTACTCAATCACGCTACCGCGCGAAGAGGACGCAACCAAAGTAGCAGTTCCATCGCAGCATTCGCAGATCGACCTTGACGTGTCGCTGGCTGGCGTTCAAGCTGTATGGACTCCGCAGGATACTCCGCAGGATACTACGAGTGCCGCGTCCTTGAACAGGACAGGTTGGTTGCCGCATTTGAATCTGCAAGCTGCACGCGAATTCACTTCTGGCAGCGCCCAGCACGATGCGCTTTGGACGGCAATGGATTCGCGAGGCGAATTGTTACTGCGGACGAATCTCGATTTACATCACATCTTGCGACCAGTCGTCCAACCGGGCGCTAAGATCGATTACGAATGGCCCGCGGAGTCGGTGACGCTCGTTCTGCAATCACCGCAGCCGATCTCGGTTGTTTCGTCGTTAGGAAAGATACAATCGCATGCAAACGACGGCAATTACGAGGTTCGGTTGACATGCTCGGGCGATGCGACGGAGTTGATTCCTCTCGAGATCAAGCTGGTCAAGGCCACTGAGGCTGCGTTACAGTTGAACGTATCGGTTCAGACCGCTGAAGATCCGCGTGCCAGGCCGTTGCCGCTGAATCGTTTTTACATGCCGTGGGTCAAATCAAAAGACGCCACCGAACTCAGCGATGACAAACCGATGCGGATCGCGGAGATTGAAGGGGGCAATTGGGGATTGGGCCGCCGGGTGTTTCACAGCGAAGCGGCCGGTTGTTTCAAGTGTCATGCGACCGGTGGCGTCGGCGCGAAAATCGGGCCGGACTTGTCCAATTTGATTCATCGCGACTACGCCTCGGTGATGCGCGACATAGTCAATCCAAGTTTTGCGATCAACCCCGACTACATCGGCCACATCATTGCTCTGAAGGATGGCCAGATCGTAACCGGTGTACTTCGAGACGAAGAGGGGCAGTTGATATTGGGGGACGACAAAGGGAGTTCGACCAAGATCGTGCGGTCGGAGATCGATCAAATGAAACCGTCACAAGTTTCGGTGATGCCCGCAGGCTTGCACGAGAAATTGACCAGAGAACAACTGCGCGACCTGATGACTTACATGCTAACACCCCCGCCGCATATGCCGATGGACGCGCCGCTGCAAGCGCCACCGATACGTTCGCGAACCGAGCTGGCTGCTGTTCTAGCAGGTTCGACGCCGTTGCCTAAGGAATTGCGGACACTCAACATTGTCTTGGTCGCGGGCAAGAAAGATCATGGCCCCGGCGAACACGATTATCCAGCCTGGCAAGTTCAGTGGGGCCAGTTGCTGGCTGCGGCTCCGAACGTCAACGTTAGCGCCGCCTGGGAATTTCCTAGCGAAGAACAACTGGCTTCCTCCGATGTACTGATCTTTTTCCAAAAGGGAGCGTGGAACGACGACCGGGCCAAGAAGCTCGATGCCTACCAGGCTCGCGGCGGTGGAGCGGTATATCTACATTGGGCAGTGAACGGCGATGATCGAGTGGCTGAGTTTTCGACACGCATCGGGCTTGCGTCCAAAGGTGGTAGCATACGATATCGGCACGGGCCGTTGACGCTTGATATGCACAATACGGACCACCCTATTATGCGCAACATCGACCAATTGAAGCTGTATGACGAGAGCTACTGGTTGCTAACTGGCGAGGTGAAAAACGTGACGCTGTTCGGCACCAGCACCGAAGATGGCGCTGCGACTCCGCAAGTTTGGGCCTATGAGAAAGGTGCCGGTCGAGTCTTTGTCAGCATTCCAGGACATTACAGTTGGACGTTTGATGATCCGATATTCCGCGTTCTCTTGCTTCGCGGGATTTCTTGGACCGCCAAGGAACCGGTCGATCGCTTTAATGAACTTGTCCCTCTCGGTGCTCGTTTAGCGAAGTAAGCCAATTGGCATGCCCCTGGCTTCACGCCAGGGGTTTTGACCATCCAACTAGAGGGATGGTAAATATCCCCCGAGTAAAACTCGGGGGCATTTCACCACCCGATGGTGATCGGGCCCGATGATGAGTTACCAGGATGAGTCTAGGATTCAAAGATAGCGATTGAAAATATTTTCCAACATTTCTTGACGTCCGCTTTCGTTCGGAGCCGCTTCTCCCTTTTCGAGCATGTACTTTTCGAGGCTTTCAAAGGAGGTCTTGTTCGCTTCGATTTCGGCACCAATGCCACTATCCCAGCTTCGGTAGCGGTTCGATACGAATTGATGGATGACACCGTCCTTGCGAATGTCGGCGGCGATGCGGAGTCCGCGAGCAAACGCGTCCATTCCGCCAACGTGAGCGTGGAACAGGTCGATCGGTTCAAAGCTTTCGCGTCGCACTTTGGCATCGAAATTGACGCCACCGGTTGTTAACCCGCCGTGCTTTAGGATGGCCAACATGCATTGCGCCGTCAAATAGTAGTCCGTTGGGAATTGATCCGTGTCCCACCCGAGAAGCAAATCGCCGGTGTTTGCATCGATCGATCCCAATGCCCCTTGCATGCCCGCGTAGTCAAGCTCGTGCATCATGGTGTGACCGGCCAAGGTTGCGTGGTTGGTCTCAATGTTCAGCTTGAAATAGGGTAGCAAATCGTAGTTTCGCAAGAAATTGAGGCAAGCGGCAGCATCGGTATCGTACTGGTGTTTGGTTGGTTCTTTTGGCTTGGGTTCGATTAGAAACGGACCTTGGAAGCCGATTTTCTTGGCATAGTCGACCGCCAAGTGGAAGAATCGAGCGAGGTTGTCCAATTCGCGTTTCATGTCGGTGTTGTAGAGGCACTGATAGCCTTCTCGTCCGCCCCAGAAGACGTAGTTTTCTCCTCCCAGTTCTTTGGTTACTTCCAAACACTTTTTCACTTGTGCGGCCGCGAAAGCGAAAACGTCTGCGTTGCAGGTAGTGGCTGCTCCGTGCATAAATCGCGGGTGGCTAAACATGTTGGCCGTTCCCCAAAGCAACTTGATTCCGGTCTTTTCTTGATGCTCTTTGAGCGACTTGGCAATTCGGTCGAAATTGGCATTGGTCTGACGCAATGAGCCACCTTCTGGGGACACATCGCGGTCATGGAACGCGTAGAACGGGGCATCCAATTTTTCGAATATTTCGAAGGCAACTTCTACCCGCTTCAGAGCGTTGTCGACTGAGTCGGAACCATCGTCCCACGGTCGAATTGCCGTTCCTGGCCCGAATGGGTCGGCTCCAGTCCCCCGCATCGTATGCCAATAGACAATACTGAATCGCAAATGATCCTTCATCGTCTTTCCCTCGATCAACTCAGACGGGTTATACCAACGAAAAGCCAGAGGATTGCGGCTTTTTGGTCCTTCGTATTGGATCTTGCTGATATCGGAGAAATAGCTCATGCGGAGAGTTGCCTTGGGAAAGAGGTGAACGAATGAAGATGGTTACTAGGTCTCGAAAACGTTGCTAGTTTAGCAATACCGTGCCCAAATCGGGAGGGGCGATTTGGGAGCAAAATAGCAGACCAGTACGTCGATAATCGCCGATTAAGCGCGGAAAAATGGGAAAACAGGGTTTCTTAATGGGCCGCCGATATGCTTTGAGAGAAATTTCAGTACACTAGGACAGAGTGGTGATAAGCGAGGTAACATCGGATGCATTGATGCATGTTGCTCGCTTTTTCAAGTTCGTTGAATCGGGAACTCCCTAGAGTTGTGGCACAAGCGGAGCCTTCGAGGAACAATTTGGCATGACGCAGATCACATCAGACCGAATATTCGAGCTAATCGAAAAGAGTCGTCTTGTCGAGTCGGCTGCTCTTCATGCTCAATTCGAATTGATTCGAGAGCGACACGAAGGAGTTTTGCCAGATGATCCAGTCGTCGTTTGCAAAGAACTCGAAGACGCTGGGCTTGTGACTCGCTGGCAATGCGAAAAAATCCTTCAAGGTAAGTACAAAGGCTTCTTCTTAGGTAACCACAAGCTTTTGGGACACTTGGGGTCAGGCGGCATGAGCAGCGTCTACTTGGCTGAACACCTGGTGATGAAGCACAAGCGAGCAATCAAAGTGCTTCCCAAATCGAAACTTGGAAACAACAGCTATCTTGAAAGATTCAAACGAGAAGCGCAAGCCATTGCCTCCTTGAACCACCCTAACATTGTTCGGGCTTTCGACATCGACAACGAAAAGGACACTCACTACTTAGTTATGGAGTATGTCGATGGTGCGGACATGCAGACATTGGTTCGCAAACATGGGCCGCTACCATTTGCAGTTGCCGCAGACTACATCGCCCAATCCGCTCGTGGACTGCACCATGCCCATGAGGCTGGACTGATTCATCGCGACGTTAAGCCCGCCAATATCCTGATCAACAAAAAAGGGGTGGTAAAGGTTCTAGACCTCGGCTTAGCGCTGTTCTCCGAAGAGACCGACCCTTCGTTGACCATGGAGTACAACGATAAAGTTCTGGGTACCGCCGACTACTTGCCACCCGAGCAGGCGATCAACAGTCACAAGATCGACGCCCGGGCCGACATGTACGGACTCGGATGCACTCTTTACTTCTTGTTGACCGGGCATGCCCCGTTCCCTGAGGGGAGTATTCCAAGTCGAATCATTCGCCATCAGAACTCCATGCCTCCCGATATCCGAAAGGACAGACCGGACTGCCCTGGTGAATTGGACGGAGTCTGCGTGAAAATGATGCAAAAGGATCCGCGATTCCGCTATGCAAATTGCTTGCAAGTTGCCGAAATATTAGAAGATTGGTTGGTTAAGTATCGTAAAGAAACAGAAAACGATCCGTCCAAAGCGAGAAACAACAATCTGTCCGTGGCGGACTTACTCGACGAAGGAAAAAGAAAATCAAAACACGATGTCGATACGGTAACCAATCGGGGCAACAGCACCAAAGTTGTCGTTGGCAGCTCCGTGGTCAGTTTGTCGGCATCCGATAGTGGCGTATTGAGGGCGATCGCCAAAAGCGAGGCCTCGACGATCGATAGTAAGATTGATCTCATACATGATACCAATGCACCCAACACCAAGAAATCCAAAAGCCAAGCGATCGCCAAAGCAACCTCTCCGATTTCTTCACCGCCCAAGAGCAACGCTGGCGGTTCGTCTCCTTTGCTCAAAACCATTGAAAAACCAACCGCAGCCAAGCAACCGGGAAAGCCTGGGAAACCTAGCTTGTCGCCTCAGGCCAAAACAAAACCAAAGAACAACGTTTTCCTCCTAGTTGGAGTTGGTGTTGTTACTCTCGTTTTGTTCTCGGTAATTTTGTTTGTTGTGTTCGCAAATCGATAGTCTCAGTGGCGAATTCGGTCTCCACGAACGCAGATTTTTTCATGACACGATGGAATAACATGCTTCAAATTGCCTTTCGTCTCTGTTGCCTTGCTTTTGTATTAGCGCAATTCAACGAAAGACCGGCCCTGGCACAGAACCAGGTCGCACTTCCTGGCCCCGTCGACCTTGAGCGAATGAAGGTTTCCATCAAAAAAGCAAGCCAACTTCTCAATGATGGAAAAGTGGTCGAATGCGTTGACGTCATCGAACTGTCAACCAAGCAGATTCAGGAGCTTGTCGAAAATGCTTCGGTCAAAGAGCTCGCGGAAATCAAAAAAATTCACATGGAACTGGCAAAGTCGCACCAGTTATTAACAGTACAGGGGGCGGAACTATCCGAGTTGCCAACTTGGGACGCATTGCTCAAAGCCAAGAAGACGAACCGCCCAAAAAAGGAAGAGGAGAAAAAAACGGCACCTTTATCCACGAATCCCGCTGGCATCAGTGGCCCCTCGCCCGATGTTCCTATTGCTTCGTTGATTACGGGAAAGCCAGCAGTTGGTAACACCCCTACGAAAATGGAACCACCCAAGATCAGTGCCCCTACGGCAAAAGAAACCGTGAGCTTCGCAAGCGACGTGGCACCGATCTTGATCGCCAACTGCAATGGCTGCCATTACAATGCCACTCGAGTTGTTGGAGGATTGCAGTTCAATATGTTTTCTCAAATCCTCAAAGGGGGCGATAACGGAAATATTATTGTGCCTGGCAAACCCGATGAGAGCCTTATCATTCGCAAGTTGCGGGGCATGGAAGGGGCAAGAATGCCGATGGGTAGGCCTGAATTGCCAGACGCTCAGATTCAACTCGTCGCCACTTGGATCAAAGAGGGTGCTACCTTTGATGGACAAAACAAGGATGCTAAGCTGGATCAGGTGGTTGGCAAGGCCTTTGCTGCCAGCGCAACCCACAGGGAGCTTATGGCAAAACGCATGCAGCGAACCCGCGAAAAATGGAAAATAGCAGCTCCTAAGGGAGAAGCGGATGAAGCGATCGACCAGCAATTTCATGTCATCGGCAATATTGGCGAGGAAAGTGCCAAGGCTCTTTTGGCACAAGCCAACACGGCTGCCAATCAAATTCGGAAAATGTTTAAGGTGACTGGCAAAGAACCGTTGATCCGAGGCGGGATTACCATCTTTGCCTTGAAGCATCGCTACGACTACAGCGAATTTGGAAAGATGATCGAGAGTCGGGCGTTGCCCTCCGAGTGGTCTAGCCATTGGCGCAGTGAAGTCCTCGACAGCTATGTCGCCATCGTTTTCGACAAAGCCGAAAGCAAGATTAACGAAACCTCGCTTTTGCAGCAGATAACCAGTCTTTGGATGAGTTCCCACGAAGGGGTGCCGCGCTGGTTTGCCGACGGAGCTGGCCGCCAAGCATTAGCGATTACGGTAGGAGCCAAGGATGCGCGTGTTCAGCCATGGCTCATGCGTATGCCAGAGTCGATGGAGCAAATGAAGAACTTAAAGTCCCTTTTGGATGGATCGATGAACGACGAAGCTTCGGCCATCATTGGCTTCGGCGTCATTCGGACCATGTACGATGCGAAGATGAAAACCAAGTACGAAACGATCGTCCGGTCACTTGCTAGTGGAATGACTTTTGAACAAGCCACTGCCAAGACAATCGGCTCTATGGATGTCTTTTTGAAGCAACTACTCGGTAAAGCCAAGTAAGTTCCTCGACAATTGTAACAGTGGATTAATTTTTCTAAACCAATTTCCTCATCAAAACGCCAGCCAGAGCGTGCTATCCATGGTGAATTCAGTTAACGAGAAAATGGTACCAGCCAATACCCTGAAGTTAAGTCACGAGCCCGACGAGAAAGCCTAGCACGTGCTTTGTGGTAGCGTAATTTTAGGGTAGTGGATCTTGTTAAAGATCTGGCAGGATTCGGATCTTTAACAAGATCCACTACGGCCAACAGGCGGCCAACAGGCGGTGAAATGCCCCCGAGTTTTACTCGGGGGATATTTACCATCCCTCTAGCATTGTCAGGGCTTAGTATGCTCTGCTTTTTCCGAAGAGTACTTCTCCCAAAGTTGATCGAGGCGCATCGCAAACGAATGTTACAGGAGTTATCAAAGCGTTTTGCAGTTCCAGGCCTTACTTTCGAGCAAGGAAGTGGAGGACTTTTGAGAGCGGTTGTCAACACACCTGCCAGCCAGGGCGAATTGGTGTTGCAGGGGGCGCACGTTACGAACTGGAAACCGGCAGGACATCAGCCAGTGCTATGGCTAAGTCAAAAGTCGCATTTTGAAAAAGGGAAACCCATTCGAGGCGGCGTTCCAATTTGCTTTCCTTGGTTTGGCCCAAATGCCGAGGATGGAACATTGCCGGCGCATGGATTTGCACGGCTAATCGAATGGGAAATGATTGGAGCGCACGCGAACACGGATGGATCGATCGAGCTTCGTTTGGAAACCTCGATCGATCTTTTTGCACTTCGCTTTCAGGTCGAGTTTGGCCGCGAGTTGAAAATCACTTTGACAACACAATTGTCGGCGGACGCCAAATCGCGTCAGTCGTACGAAGATGCTTTGCACACGTACTTTGCGGTTAGCGATGTTCGAACGATTTCGATCGAAGGCTTGGAGGGAACGGCCTACGTAGACAAGGTCGACCAGGCGATTCTAAAAGCGTCATCCGGGAGACCTATTCGATTCACGGGCGAGACGGATCGTGTTTACGCAGGAACTCAGGCAGATTGCATACTGATTGATGAGGGCATGAGACGCGTGATTCGCGTTGCGAAACTGGGGTCGTCTTCGACTGTGGTTTGGAACCCTTGGGTCGATAAGAGCAAGCGGATGGTCGATTTTGGAGATGAGGAGTGGTCAAAGATGGTGTGCATCGAGACTGCAAACGTCGGTGGGAGCCGCATCGAACTTTCGCCCGGCGAGTCGCATTCCACGACAACTACCATTTCCGTACGGACCTTAAACATTAATCGCAATTAAGAATCAGCCGCTTTCGCAGGGAGGTCGTCCAGTTTAGCCAATCGACAGCCTCGTGGCTTTTCTAACGTTGATGAACTCAGTCCAAGCGTCGGCGTCGCTCATATCGGGGATTGCGAGGTCCTCTTGTGGAAAAGGGGAAACACTTGCTTTTTCGCGGAGCACGATCCGCAAATGCAGGAGAAACGTCGATCCATTGGAAAATATTTGCCAAAAGTGCCGTAATCACACTCAGCTCGATTGTTTCGTTCCCAGAGCCCAAGGATGGTTCTGACATTCGGGCGTCTTCGGTCCCGATAGTTTTGGCTAAAAAAGGTTCTAGGTGACAGCTTGCAACACGCATTCCTGAACCGTCAAATCATGTTCCAAGGAATACGCAACCGCGCTCTCTCCTCGAATCGCGGCTGCCAAGCCAATCAAATCAGCGTCGTATCGCCCGGTCATCTTTGGAAGCTCGACAATCCTCGAATCGAAAATGACGCCGAAAAGGTGCGACGTCGTTAAGAATACTTGAGGATTCGTTAAACGTAGGTTACTAATTTTCGCTCAAATCGGCGAAAATTCCAGCGAAATGGCGAAGCGTTGTCGCCTTTCGCTCCGCGAAAGTGCGTTTGCGATGCGCACTTTCGCGGAGCGAAAGGCGACAATGTACATCGCTTCTTGAAGCAAGCGTGCCACCAAAGCTCTTATATCGAATGTCGGGACGGTTCGCGACTCTCTTGTTCATTTCGATACGGGCGGTATCCAAGCATCTTGATTTTCCAAGGACCGTCGATTTTGTAGTCGATCCCTCGCCAAGTAAATCGGTTGAGGAATAGGCATTTTAATAGCGCCCAGGTATAGATCCACTGGGTTAGCCAGCCTATCCACAGGATGTAAAACCAGTTCGATTTATTCGGCCAGGAAACATCTTCACCACGAGCTGAAGCGATTGCGCACACGGCGTTTTCCATCCAAGGGAGAAGGCAAATTTGGCCAACATGAAAAGCAAAAATCGCCATAAACACGAGGCCTGCGCCGATCGGATTCCCTTGTAACAATAGTGCGAGACCGCTTAGCAGGCCCCACAGAATTACCACGGCGGAACTGATCCCGTGTCCGACAATCAGCAACCAAAACGGATGGTAAAGCCTAGCCGAAAGCAATTGCCGTTTCACCCAACTTTGGAAGGAAGCAAGTGTGCAATTCTCGCGGTTGATCATCATGAGCGTTGGGACGAAGACGACCTTCTGGCCAATCGTCGCTAGTTGCGTTCGCACCAAGGTATCGTCTCCATAGGCATGCCGCCACCGTTCTAGAATTCCTGATCGACGTATTGAATCCAGTTTGATAGCTAGTGTTCCGCCCCAAGCGATTTTATACCAGTACATTTGAACAATTGCGGCTGCGTTCCATAGATACCTTGCCAACGAGCCTTGACTGCAGTGGGCGGGCATGTACCAGCGGTTTCCGGTTGCTGCCCCAACATGCGTTGGGACCAGGGCCGTGGCCAACTCGCGCAGCCAAGTTCGGTGCGGTATCGTGTCTGCATCCAATAGGGCAATGAACTCTGTCGTCTCAGTTAGGCCTTCCACGGCTTGGATAAGGCTGGAGCACTTAAGGGTGCATGTCGTCAGTGGCTGCGTTAGGATTTCGAGTCGAAAACGTTCGAAGGAACTCTCAGCAAGCGACTTGCGGAGAATTGGCATTGCTGGATCATCCGCATGATCGACTATGAAGCAAACGTCATAATTTGGGTAGTCCTGAGCCAGTAATCCATCCAGGCATCGCGACAAAAACGGATCGCCACCTCGCAAACACAAGACGATCGCGGCTGGTGGACATGACGCATCCTCTAGCAACGGTCGCCGCCACTTTCGCAAGCAATCAACAAATCCGGCGACTAAGAAGAATTGAATTAGTGTCGACGCGACCAAGATAACGAAAAGTGCGACGTGCATCGTGCTCATGGTTCGTTATGTCTTGATGGTACTGCCGAGGAATCTAGAAAGCCCGAACTCGAATGTCTTGTTCCTGGGTATCCAATGAAAATGCGCTCGACATGGGAAATAGCTGTTCGATAGCATGATCGTGTTTCGAGCCGATTGGCTTCGAGATCAGTTTCTTGAACTCTGTCACGTCGAGTCGTAATACCGAATCAGCATCCTCATGCATTCCAGCCGTGCAAACCAAAGTATTATCCGGCATAAGTCCAAGCATCCATTGTCCTCCGCCTGGGCCGACTAAGTCGATAGCCAACCGACTCTTGATCGTACCGTAGCTGATGTCATCCGCTACTTGAAACTCGCGAAAGTAATCCGCAGCTTGCCAATGAACGACAGGTGCCTCAATGCGTCGTTTGCCCCAACGATCCTGTTCACCGTACCGAATGTAAGTGTGCAGCATCGTCTCATCGAGGGCTGGGCAAGGCATGTCACCCGCAAATCGCTTCAGGTTGGTGCAGTCAAAGGTTGGATCGGTGCTTTCGTAATTGTTGTACATGGCCAATCCCGGTAGCGAGGCGGCCTCTAATTCGTTGTACGTCGCGGGGTCAATCGGTTCGTACCCTACCCACTCCACTCCTGTTGAGTTAAAGAAGCTGTAGCCCGCTTCGATTAACTGTCGGGCTGTCAGACAGATGTCCGGAGCTAAATTGAAGGTGTGGCCATGGGCTTCCGGATTTAAAAACAGATGCGTCATGACCTTGGAGACCCAATCCACGGGTATGACGTTTCGACGTTCATCACCTTGTAGAGGCATTCGCAACCTTGTCACTCGCACTCCGTCGGGACCTACAGGTTGACGCGGCGTCAAAAGCGCCATCAGGCGAAGGTAGAGATAGATTCCATGGTAGGTATTCGTGTATCCTGTTTGTGAGTCACCAGAGATGACTGCCGGGCGATAGACGGTAAGTTCATCAATATAGTCCGCCTCTCGAACCAACACCTCGGCTCGCAGCTTGCTTTGTTCGTAGTCATTTCGGAAAGTCTGGCCGCAGTCGACTTCAGTCTCAAGGATGTTACCTTGACGTAAACCACAAACATAAGCGGTGGATACGTAGTGCAACTTTCGCAGACCCGTCGCATGACAAAGCTCCAGCAGGTGCTGTGTGCCGTCGAAATTGGTGTGCCATGGCTCGCCGGTACCATCTGAATGGAAGGTCAAGGAGGCGGCGCTGTGCATCATGGATTCGCAGTGTCTAGCCACCCAACGCTTGTCGTTGCCGCTGAGTCCGAGGCAGGGACGACGTATGTCACCTTCAAGCAAAACAGGCCGAGGCAGAGTCTTACCGCTTTGGCGTTCCCAATATTGGAGGATGCCTTCCACTCGATCCGATGCAGAGTCTTTTTTTGAACCACGGACCAAGAGAGCAAGCCGTTGGCCGCTTTCTAAAAGGTCTCGCATTAAGTAGCGACCGAGCAATCCAGTCGAACCCGTTAACAACAGATATCCAGTCACTTTTCACCTTTTTTACAAAACAACAACGCATATTCCTTACGCGACTAGCTCCCACAGCACAGAAAACGAGTGCTATGTACGGAACGCGCCCAGATGGTAATCGGACAGACCCCAATTTGGACAGTTCAAAACGGTTTTTTTAGGTTTAAGAAGACAATCCTTCCGTTTGATGGCAAAGTGTACGGATTGAGAAAGCTTGGTATGCTTATCTAAACACTTTGACGCAGCTAAGCATCGTCCTCCCGCTTGCTCGATCACTTTCCCAAACAAGAATGGACCAGCGGGACCATCAAGCCGCTGAAAACGTAATCAGCTTAGCGCACTCGCATTAGCATTAGCACTCGCATTAGCGTCATGGCCTTACGCTACTCCCGCGGAGCTCGCTTGTACGCAACCCGCACAAGCGCGTACAATTTAACGATAGCCGATCGATTTAGAGATTTTCCGCTCGCTTTGTCCAATCCCATTGGTTGAGTAAATCGGGAAATAGCATCGCGATCCCATCGAGCCTATTTCGAACAAGTATCGCTAGTGGTAGACCGAGTGCTGTCCATGCTAAATGCTCCTTTTGAATGAATTTTTAGTCTCACTCCATTGGAGCTTTAGGGTGGGCGTTTCGACAAACGAATTTTCAGAATTTGCCAACGAGCGATTCGGTAGCATTCAGATGTCGGCCCGACTAAAGATCGAGGCCCCGGAAGCATCCGGCCTGTGCAAATCCCTATTCTTGAAAATCAATCGTCTCCGATTGCTTCCCTCCCTTTACCGCGATCTTCATATTGGAGGTCTCCACCTGATAGTAGCGTTCGGGCAGCTTCACCCATCGGTCCGATACCTTGCTCGATTCTTTGCTGCTAGCCTGCATTCCCTTGATGACGTCGGGAGGCAAATTCATGCCTGGAGGAATGGCCGGGAGCGTGGCTGGTCGAGGCTCAAACTCGCGATTGTCGATGCTGATCGAAGCGTCACCCACAGGTAGGACTACCTTGAATTTTCCGTCTCGTTCTAGTTCATACGAAACGGAATTCTGGGACTCGTCGGCCGGGCGAAAGGTCAAGATACCACCGGGAACTGGTTTGCCCTTAAAGATAACTTCGCCGGAAACCTCGCCGGTCCAGGGACCGCAACCGGTAATAAATAACAACAAGCATGCTGCGGAAACAAATCGGATCATACATACCACCATGAGGCAAAGGAACTCTTCAGACCATTCGATGTTTGCGGTCGAACGACACTAGCTCAATCGATGTCGCCATTCACTTCGCCACCAGCTGGAGTTAGCAAGGCGAACCAAATGTCGTTGGCCATACTACCCGAGATTCCCCGAATACTACCATCGGCCAAACCAATCTGCATGCTGACGTGTTGTGTCGACGCCAAGCGGCGGTCGCAACGTCCGCCATTGGCTGAATTGGCCAGTGGAAGCCTTGGACTCACTTGAAATTTGGAATTGGTACCGTAGGTAAATACGACTCCGTCACGACCGCGACCGCCACCGAAGACAGCAGACAGACGGTCTCCAGGATAACTGTCTGCAGGAACGCCTGAGCTTGGTCCGCTGCTGCCGCTTCCAATGCGAAAGACACCTCGCATCCACCAGGTACCACCAGGACTGCCCGTCCCATCGCATCGACTCAGCTTTTCAGCAAACATAATCGTATTCGAAGTTCCATCGGTAATTGTACTGAATTTAGCCTTACCATCCCAGCAAGTCTCCCATGGATTGCCAGCGCTTCCACAGGTAACTGTGCGATTGATCTCACCGCCAAAAACTAAAAAATTGCTGGCATACGACGCATCACCTGGGGTCCAATCCAGTCCGTTGCCAAGCGTGCTATCGCTGGGACACTGAAATGTTGACATCCGGGTTTGACGTAGCCAAGTTCTGTTTCCGGTATTCACCGATCCCCAAGTCGGCCAGACGTATCCTAAGCTTGTAATGGTTGCGCCCGGACTGGCTTGACCTACCGCAGCGGCTAAGTCGCAATTGTTGGCCGCTTGCCACACGTTGGACTGTTCCATAAATGGGAGCAGATGGAAATTCAAGGGTGCGTACCAAGCCCCGCCATAATTGCCCGCTTGTGGCGGGTACCTTCGATGTGTGTCATGCGCATTGTGAGTAGATAGCGCCTGCTGCTTGAGATTGTTTTGACACTGCATTCTTCTAGCCGCCTCGCGAGCAGCTTGCACAGCAGGCAACAGAAGACCAACCAAAATACCAATGATTGCAATAACCACTAAGAGTTCTACCAGTGTAAAACCGCTCGATCGCTTATAAAGACGCATAGATTCACTCCCAAATAAAATAGATTCAATGCGAAAAACCAAACACCTCTTCCGAATTCTATCTCTCATTTAGCTGCGTTTGCAACAGAAGTCAGCCCACTAAAGCCATAATCCGGGGAAAAACGACGACTTTACGCTTCACAGCGGGAGCAAACGGGTCCGCTGTTGTGTGGAAGGATATGGATTGTGCTGTTCGGGCTACGCTGACCGCCGGTCGCGGAGCGTACCGGTTTACGGCGTTCCGCCAAATTCACCAACCTATGCCGTAGTCTTCACCATGGTTGCTGGAACCACCCCAGAACGTGCCGTGTTTCCAATCAAACCAAATGGCATTGATCGGACCCGACGTTCGCTCCTGAAATGTCGATCTGTAACCCATTCTCGTGAGATCTTTCCGAACCCAAGACGGCGTCTGCTCGTTCAGCGTTAGACCGCCCGGGCTCTTTTCGTGAGCGCCGAAACTAGAATGCATTTGCAATGTCTTGAAGCTCGGTGCTTCGCAAGCTTCTTGCACCGTCATGTTGAATTCGACCATATTCAAAAAGAACTGCAGAAGCAGTTGATCTTGTTCATCGCCCGCTTGTTTTGCGAACGACAAGAATGGCTTGCCGTCCTTCATGGCAAGGGTCGGGGTAAGCGTAACGCGTGGCCGTTTCCCTGGCTCAACAACGTTGAACGGATTTTCATTTGAATCCAAGACAAAGGACTGCATGCGTTGGCTGAGTCCAATGCCAGTGTTGCCTGCAATGCAAGCTGGAACCCAACCGCCGCTCGGGGTCATGCTTACGACCCATCCCTCGGCGTCGGCGGCTTCGACCGACGTCGTACCGGCCTGAAAATTTTCCATGAATCTCTCGTCCGCATTTGCGTCGCCAAACCTATGGTTGCCCGAGTCGGAGATACTCCATTTGTTGAGGGTCTCGACGTATGGATTTACCTTTCCCTCAAAGGGATATGGATCGCCAGGGCCAATCTTCGGATTGTTTTTTTCCGGATCGATCAGCTTGCTGCGCACTTTTGCGTATTCCTTAGAAAGGAGTCCCGTCATCGGCTCCTCGGGCTTAAAGGCTGGGTCGCCATAGTAAAAATCGCGATCCGCAAAGGCGAGGTTCATGGCTTGGTACAGCGTGTGGATGTAATTCGTCGAATTGTAGCCCATCCCCTTCAAATCGAAGTTTTCAAGAATGTTGAGCATTTGCAACAGGACTGGACCTTGGGTCCACTGCTGCAATTTGTAGACCTCAATGCCTTTGTAATTGGTCGTTAGCGGCTCTTCTATCTTGACCTGCCAGTTAGCCAGGTCTTGTTCTGTGATCAATCCTCCTTGTTCCTGGCAACCGCGCGCGATCTCCTTGGCGATATCCCCTTTGTAAAAGCGATCGTTGGCGGCATAGATGGCATCTTTACGCGACAAGCCCTTCTTAAGCGACTCTTGTTCCGACTCGACCAGTTTTTTGAGCGTCGCGAGCAAGTCTTTTTGAACAAAGATTTCGCCAGCGTTGGGAGCTTCACGTTGTTCATCCAGGTGTGGCAGGAAAACCTTTTTTGAATAGGGCCATTTTTTGATTTGTGCCTTACCCCGCTCTATTGAGTTGGCCGTTTGAGCCTCCATCGGATAGCCTTCGGCCATTTGCATGGCTGGGGCCAATACGTCGGCCAAACTCATAGTTCCGTACTCCGCTAACATGGTCATCAGTCCGCCGGGCGTTCCAGGGGTGACCGCGGCCAATGGACCGTACTCTGGTGGGTACGTCATTCCCTTGTCTTTGTAAAATTCGGCGGTGGCACCGGTCGGGGCGACGCCGAGGGCGTTGATGGCGATGACCTGTTTGGTATGCGGGTTGTAGATCAGAGCTTGAGTTTCACCGCCCCAGCTAAGGACGTCCCACATGGTGCAGGTGGCCGCGAGCATCGCGCACGAGGCATCCACGGCATTACCCCCTTTGTTAAAAACCATGGCACCAGCCGTCGCGGCGAGCGGTTTGCCCGTCACCGCCATCCAGTGCCTCCCATGCAGCGGAGGTTTTTGGGTGGCGACGGGCAAGTTGTTAAACTCCTGGCTGTTCGCATGGCTATAGAACGACATCATCAAGAGGACTACAAAGAGTCGTGGCATAGGATTTCTCTTTTGTCTGGTATGTCTGGTAAGTGAATCCAACGGGTCGGATCTTTAGGCGAGCTGCAATGTGAAAACTACCAATCCTAACCCGAAACGTAAGTGTGGGACCTGCGAAAGTGTCCCTCGCTCACGCTTCGGGTTGGGATACTCCAATCTGCCGCTCACCTTAATGGATTATCGAACGCCATTTTATCGCGGGACAAATCCGTCATGCTTGGCGACGGCAAAAATAACTTGGCATTTGATAAAGAAAGAACTTTTCGGCTAGACTACAAGTACATTTCCACAAGTATTTCCTGGTAATTAGCCGTTTGGGCGCTAGCCCCGGTTGCCTAATTGCTTGACAATCGTCGAAAACCGCGGCTAACGCCGTACGGCTAATTGTTGCTTTCACTCAAAGACTTGTGCCCATGTGCTTATAGCCATCCAGTCGTCCTCCAACCCAGAGCCCTGTCATGCAATCAAGCCGTCCCCACCTTTCGCGATGCTGTGCAGCCGTGTTTTTCGCGGCTACTCTTTTGCTTTGTCCTACCTCATTCGCCATCGCGTTCCAAGCGAGCGACCAGCCCAACATTGTCTTGATTGTGGCCGACGACCTTGGTATTTACGACCTGGGTTGCTATGGTCGGCGCGATCACAACACGCCCAACTTGGATAAGCTGGCTAGTCAAGGGATTCGGTACACGAGCGCCTCTTGCGGCTTATCGATTTGCTCTGCTTCACGGGCTTCGCTCCTGACCGGCAAGTCGTGTGCACGTTTGCACCTAACGACTTTTTTGCCAGGCCGGCCAGACGCGGAAGCGCAGTTGCTTTTGCAACCTCGCATCCAGTCCCATCTTCTGCTTGCAGAAAAGACGATTGCAGAAATGCTTCAAAGCACCGGCTATCGAACCGGACTTTTTGGTAAGTGGCATCTTGGTGGCGGCAAAAACGGCCCCAAAGAGCAAGGGTTTGAGATCGCAGTCGAGCCGAAAGGAAACGGTGCTGTGGACGAGAAAGAAGGTGGAAAGAACGAATACGCTATCGTCGACGCTGCTATCGAATTCTTGAAAACGCAAGATGATAAGCCAGCGTTTTGCTATGTCCCTCAACACTCACCCCACGTTGCTTTGGCAGCTCCCAAGGAGCTGATTGAAAAGAACGCTTCGGCCTTCAATCCATTGTATGCTGCCACCGTGGAGTCGCTCGACAAGGCGATCGGCAAATTGCTTACAACTGTGGACACGTTAAAGCGACCTACGATTGTGATCTTCAGCAGCGATAACGGAGGGCTCCATGTGCCCGAGGTACATGAGTTACCTGTCACGCATAATGGTCCTTTTCGAGCTGGCAAAGGATACCTGTACGAAGGTGGTCTACGCATTCCGCTCATCGTTCGCTGGCCCGATAAGATCAAGGCATCACAGGTGGAAGACACACCCGTTTCGCTAATGGACTTGATGCCGACTCTTTTGGAAATCGTGGGACTGGATCCGTCCAAGACAGTAGGACCATTGGATGGTATTAGTTTAAAAAAGAATTGGCTTCAAAAGGATGCGATCGCTTCGACGAAAGATCGTACGTTCTATTGGCACTTCCCTCACTACACCAATCAAGGCAGCCGACCAGCGGCTGCAATTCGACAAGGCAATTGGAAACTGATCGAGTACCTGGAGGATGGATCCATTGAGTTGTATGACCTCGATAAGGACGTCGGCGAAAAAAACAACGTCGCCAAAGACTTCCCTGACAAATCGAGTGCACTCGCAGAATCGCTGCATCAATGGCAGAAACGGACGGGCGTGCAATTTGGAGTATCCAATCCATCGGCGAACCATGAGGTGCATAAACGACTTTACATCGATTCCGACCCGACCCGACTGGACTCGAGTCAGGGAGCGGAGGCTGTAGGCGCACAATGGAAAGCTTGGCGGAAAGAGATGAATCGGGTCGTTTCCGGTAACAAGCCTTTGCTCAAAGATGCGAGCAAAGAAATCCTATTGTCTGCATCGGCCGGTACGCCTCATGGCAAAAAATTGCGTTATGAGCCGGAGCCCCATAAAAATGTCCTCGGATATTGGACCGAAGTCGAGGATTGGGCGGACTGGGAACTGACGGTTCCAAGCGATGGAACTTATGAAATCGAAGTGCAGTGTGGCTGTGGGGCGAATAACGGCGGTTCAGTTGTTCGCTTGGAAATCGGCAACGAATCCCTTCAGTGGACGGTCCGAGATACTGGACATTTCCAGAACATGATCCTCGAAAACATCGGAGCGATGAAATTAAAAGCTGGCAAGGTTCGCTTGGCTGTTCGACCGCAGAGCAAGACTGGAGCCGCAGTTATGGACATTCGATGTATTGTACTTCGACCGATTGCCGATTAAGTTTGGAGCCGAGACGAAGACGGCGTGACGTTTGTATTGGCAGATGGAGTTGAGCCCAAAGTGGTCAGCGAGAACCGACTCGATGGCAACATCGTCGCCACACCCATATTCGTCAATAACAGCATTTATATCAGGTCCTTTGAATCGCTCTATTGTATCCGATAGCTTCGGATTGTCCGGTTCGGGCTTGCCCCGACCGGACACCGTTTTGGTGTCCTACGTTAAACTTCATAGAAACATTTTTTAGAAAGTCGCGAATTATGGCTGCGGAGAACTACTCGCGGTACCAACAATCGGTAATCCGCAATTATTACAACAACAAGGACAACGTTTCGTTGCAACGGGCTCAGGAGTTGTTGACGGATCTCTATCTTGCGGAAGGCAAGAAGCGAGAAAAAGTCTGGGATAGCTTGTTCATGCATTTGGAGAGGATTGGCGTTCCGGCGGATCAAATCAAGCACTTGAAAGAAGCCAAGAATCCCGAACTGGTCGCGCAATTGATCCAGAAGAAGATTTAGTGTAGCACGGCACTCCGTGCCGTGATTCTCGGCTCGGAGATTCTATTTCTATTTCTATTTCGGGTCGATCTTAAGGCGGGCCGATTTAAATCGTAGCGGAAGCTGTCAAAGCTTTCGTGAATGCTGGACGTCAACGAAATGCTTGACGCATTCCGCTACTAGGGAACGCTAGCGAAAGTGTTTCGCGGCCCAGCTTAAGATCGA
>JANPNA010000512.1:0-2815 GCA_031427235.1 Pirellula sp. | reverse complement strand
CTTAAGCTGGGCCGCGAAACACTTTCGCTAGCGTTCCCTAGTAGCGGAATGCGTCCAGCATTTCGTTGGCGTCCAGCATTCACGAAAGCTTTGACAGCTTCCGCTACGATTTAAATCGGCCCGCCTTAAGATCGACGCCTGCAGTTCATCTCTCCGACACGGGTTCAAATCTGGCTGCTTTTGCGCGACACATGTTCGAGCAACATTTCGAAGACTTCAACGTTGTGTTGCAAAAGATGCGAGATTGAGTGCCGGGAATTAAGAATGTCGAGGTTCGGGTAACAAAAGATGGCCTGGAAACGAAACTGAGGAAGAAATTGAATACGCCTTGGAGCGTATTTAATGACGCACGTTGCTGGGGGCGTGCCACATTCGACGCTAAGGCGAGCGGCGATGTGAAAACTACCAATCATAACCCGATACGTAAGTGAGGGACCCGCGAAATTGTCCCTCGCTCACACTTTCGGGTTGGGATACTTCAATCTGTCGCTCGCCTAAATCTCCATTGCTGGATCCCACTCCCAAATCGTTCG
Organism: Pirellula sp.; assembly: GCA_031427235.1. Classification (GTDB taxonomy): domain Bacteria; phylum Planctomycetota; class Planctomycetia; order Pirellulales; family Pirellulaceae; genus JBKCUI01. Next base: position 2,282 of record JANPNA010000512.1, on the reverse strand, counting down.
GTAAGCACCAATGGATTCAAAGTAGCCAATCATGTTCGCGTAAAACTCGTTCGATGCCAGTGTCGCCGTGTCTCCGATCACGATCAGCTTGCGTCTCGCACGCGTCAATGCCACATTCATGCGACGCGTGTCTCCCAGAAAACCTATTTCGGCGATGGCATTCGAGCGGACTAGCGTAATGAGGATCGCTTCTTTCTCTCTGCCTTGAAATCCGTCCACCGTGTCGATTTCGATTGCTTTGAATGGACAGTTTTGCCTGAGCCATCGAACCTGAGCAGCGTAAGGGGCGATGATGGCAACGTCCTTTGGATCAATTCCCGAACCGCACAGCTCGCGGACTTGTTGAAGAATCCACATGGCTTCTTGGACATTGAATCGGCTTTCGCCATCGACTTCCTGTTCTTCGTCCCAGCCGGCTCCAGCCGTGTCGACGAAGGTAACCGGCGACTGCAACATTTCCGAATGGGGGGGCGCAACCAAGTCGGTCAGCAAGTGAGTCCGAACCGTTTCGTTGGCTTGCAAACTACCGCCATAAAAGCACTGCGACGAGTACTGCATGATGTCTTCATGCATGCGATACTGTACGATCAATTGCTTGGTGATGCTGTCTCCGTATGTGCTCACTAAGCGTTCCATCAGGCTAATGGCGAACCCTTGAGCAGCCGCTTCAGATGAAATGATGGTTGGCGGAAGCTGGCAGTGGTCACCCGCCAAAACAATTCGGTCGGCCCGCAGCACGACGGGCCAACACCCTGGTTCAGTGCTCTGGCACGCTTCATCGATTACCGCCAGATCAAAATTGCGGCCTCCCAAGATGTCCGGGTCGAAGTTGGTCGTCGCACAAATCACATCTGCTCGATCCAGGACATTGGCAATGATCTGCCTTTCGTAGACTCTCGCATCATCCCGTAATCGCCGAGACTCTTGGCGTAGATCATTGCGTTCCCCTGGTAGTGGTTTGGCGCGAGTAAACTTGCTGGCCTTCCTTGCCATCTTTTCTGCCTCACGCATCATTTCGCCGACCACTTTCATGGCGGGATCGGATTCTACCAATGCATCGAGTGTGTAGGCTTGCAATTCCTCTTGGACTCGTGCCGGATGTCCGATTCTGACAACCCGAATTCGATTCGCAACAAGTTTTTCCAGCAAATTGTCAACCGCCGTATTGCTGGGAGCGCATGCTAGTACTTTCGCCCCTCGCTGAACCGCTTGGCGAATCAATTCCACTACTGTGGTTGTTTTGCCAGTGCCAGGCGGTCCGTGAATAATGGAAACGTCTCGTGCGGACATGGCGAACTGAATGGCTTGCCGTTGCGATTCGTTAAAATGAGGCTGCATTTCAAGAACCAAAGGGGCGTCAAAGCGAGGTTCTCTCGCATCAAGGAGGACATCCCGCAGTTGGGCTACTCGGGCTCTGGCATTTTGAACGGAATTTAAAGCCGTCAACTGGCGATTGCGAGTGATCTCGTCCATGGAAAGGTCCAGACGAAATCGATCCCCTTCGGGCCATTCGTCAAAGGCAACTTCAATCGAGCCGCTTTCTTTGCTGCAAACAATGCCATAGCCACAGTCACCCTCAGTCGCTTCCTCGGAAGCGATCACGGGTGATCCGACACGAAATCGATTCCAAGGTAGATCGAGGGTTCTATTTCGCTTCGCAAACGTTACGAGAAAGCGCCCTCCGAGCCCCATGCGATGGTCGGAGATCACGAGATCGACCAACGTGTCGCCGCGAGCTTCTGCGTTTTTCTGAGAACGATCTCTCCGACGCTCGATCATCCTTTTTCGTTCCGCATCGGATTCCATGTCTAGCCAAACGCGGAGTTGCTTGAAGTGCTCTTCGAGTGGTTTCGGCATTAAGTTTTTTAGCGATCTCTGGATTCGTGGCGGCTGCTCAACTAGCTCTTCGATTGTAGCGTTCCTCGACTTTTTGACACAGCCCGAAGTTGTCGAAACACGCCTTGAGCCCGCCTGCTATACTACTTGGTCAATGCGCAAACTTTCCATTCCCTTGAGTTCGAAGGAACTATTGTCACCATGTTGATTAAATCCATTCTTTCCACGCTCGCAGTTTTTCTGATTGGCGGAAATGCAGCACTGGCCCAATCGCCAGCAACCAGCAAGCTTTACGAGTTGCGTGCGTATGTCCCGGAGTCGGGGCGTCAATCCGATGTACTCAAGTTGATTTCCGACGGCGGTATGCCACTCATGGCCAAGCATAACATTACCTTGGTAGGCGCCTGGACCAACGTCGATCCCAAAGACGAACGTGTTTTCACGTT
>JANPNA010000511.1:0-9112 GCA_031427235.1 Pirellula sp. | reverse complement strand
GGCTTGTATTTCCATCAGCTCAGCTCAGCGCTGCGCTCTGCGCTGGGCTAAAATGTTAAAGCCCGTTGGGCTACAGTCGCTCGCGATGTCGAGAAAAGCCCACGTCGGAATCACTACTTGCCCTAAACAAGTCGACTGCTTCATCTGCCATGAGACACGCAATGCCATCGTTCATGGAATAAAACCATCGTCCGTTGACGCTAACTAGACCTTGCGATGGAACCTGGGAAATAGTACGACCCAATACTGTAAATAAAGTGCCAACGCGCGCACGCTCCGTAAGCGCATCTAAAACAACTTGAGAAGCTAGCAATAGTTTTCCGTTTGATTGCGGGCAACGCAGATATTCAAGGATCCAATCCGGCAAGACTATGTTCTCCAAAAGCTTCGCTGTATTCCTATCCACTTGCCTTTTCTCGCCTTTGTGCGGTTTGAGCTCAATCGCCCTGGGATTTCAGACGGCAGCTCCTATCCATAGTAATCTCAATAATAGCGATGGGTTTGCTACTGGTACACCCGTCTTGACTTTTGTGGATCCATCCAGCGGCCAGCCTTATGGTCGTTACATTATCCACGAAACAGTCCCTATCGTTGCTTACTCCTACCAAGAGGTCAAGGAACGGGTGTATGTTCCGAAAACAATAACCGAGAACAAGACAACCACAGTTACCCAGTATGTCCCGATTCACTCTCAGCAGCTTCAGTTGCAAAATGTGCCGAGCTGGAACCCGTTCGCTCAGCCGCAACAAGTTTGGCGTTATGTTCCAATCGTGCAATACCAACCCAACTACGTCCAAGTAACTCAACCGGTTACGTACCAAAAATACGAGGAACAAGAAGTCACCAGGATGGTACCCGTCCTGAGTTCTCAGTCCAAGCAGGTACCTCGATACGTGGATCGCCCAATCAGCCAGTCGCCGAATGGTGGCAACACCATCGCTAACAACTCAATTCCGACAAACAACCCCAACTTCTATCAGCAAGCCGCACAGGTCGCCCAAGGGAATCGAAGTCTCTCACGTTTCCCAACACGACCCATCGACTATCCAACCAATCCAGGCTACCAAGGCTTCCCAAATCGAAATCTACTCGCACAAGCTCCAGCACCGTACTATCCAAATCCGAACTACAACCAAGCCCCGTACAACACAGCCCCCCCGTACAACACAGCTCAGTACAATGCTGCGAATCCAATGGTTGCGTCCGCCAATGTCCCAGCGCAGCCTTTGCCCAACACGTCCAACACTAATTTCGTGATCCCGGCAGTTCCATTGCGACCGAACTTGCCATACACGCCAAACACAGTGGCAGGCTACAATCCCTATGCGAACACTGCATCACGCCCCTTCTTCACCTGGCCGACATTTGCCTCCGGCACAGGTAGTTTATTCAACAGCAGTTTGTTCAGTAGCAACCGCAACACAAATTATGTCGCGTCAAACACTCCGGTCGCACAGCCGTACGTGTGGGGGAATAACAACCAGAACGGAATGAGCTTCCGCCCCAATACAAGTCCATTCGCCGCGCCTCAACAATACTGGGGAATGACACCCGGCAATAATTACCGGGACCCGATGCAAGGCGGCATGCCGGCCACGGTCCTCAGGTGAGAGGGTTGGACAGGGTTAGAGGGTGGAGGAATGGAGTAGGTTGGAGTAGGTTGGAGTAGGTTGGAGTGTTGGAGTAGGTTGGAGTGTTGGAGTGTTGGAGTGTTGGAGTGGTGGAGTGTTGGAGTGTTGGAGTCGGCCACATCGAGGCCGTCAGGTCTGGATATCCAGTTGTTGGACCGGCCCATTTTCAATCCTCCGAAAGGTCAGATTGATGCGTTCTCCAACTGGCTGCTTGGTCTTGGGGACTTCGTGCTGCCAGTATTGTTGCATGGTCCCAGCCATTAGGATCAGCGTTCCATTACCTACCAAGAATGTCCTGGTCTGCCTCGTGGTGTTGTGCCGAATCCGAAATTTCCTGGTTGCCCCAAGCGACAAGGAACCAATCATGTCTCCCATTTCGGGCTCATCGTCAGCATGCCATCCCATGCTATCGGCCCCAGAGCGGTAGCGATTTAGTAAGCAGTAATTGTATTCACCTTGAACGGCTTCGATCTTGTTCTTGATCTCCAGCAAGACTGGGATCCATGGGAGAGAGACGTTGACCTTGCCAGAGTATCGATAGGTGATGCCATTATCTCCATAGGAGGCAATCAGTCTTGGCTGCATGTGACCAAAGATTCCTGGCTTATGCTCCCAGACGCATTGGTCTTGCAGTTCCGCAAAATAACGATCGGCTAGTTCGGCAGGTAGGAAAGTTTCATCCAGGAGAATCAATCCACCGTCAGCCAGTTTAATGCGGTCCATGAGTAGCCTTTGTCCAATTCTTTTGCCTTGCGGCTTTTATTCCTACCACGTGTGGTCATACTGTGGTTTCGTTTTTGAAACCGTTGCTTTCTAGTTTTAATAGTTTTAAGGTTTGGGCGCATGTCCATTTTACCAATCATCGCGTTGGTATTGCTGATCGGCATGTTGACTGGTGCCAATTTGTTCGCTCTCGGCGCTTGTTCGCTTTTGATTGTGTTCCAACTGACTCGCTTCTATGCGGATCGCTGGGCTGAAAGTTTGACGGTCGAAAGGCAAGTCACGAAAGCCGAGTTGCAAATCGGCGAAAGTCTAGCCGTGGGTCTCAGACTAAAAAACAACACCGGCTACTTCATCCCATGGCTCTTTGCGGAAGACCTGTTGTCCAAACGAGCTACTTCGCAACCCAACCGTGCTTTGGAAGTCACCGGGTATCCTGCAAAACTCTATTTCTTTCGACCGCGGCAAATCGCCCTGATGACCTATCAGATCAAAGCCATTCGCCGAGGCTACTTTCAATTGGGCCCAACTGTCCTTGAAACCGGTGACCTGCTTGGGCTGCATCGCAACTATCGAGTCGCTTCGGAACCACAATACATCCTTGTGTTGCCGAAGCTAGTGCCGCTACAAGGCATGAATATCTCGAGCCGCCGACCGATGGGAGATTTACGGGTTAATGACCGGGTCATGGAAGACCCAACACAAATGGTCGGCATCCGCGAATATCGAGCGGGCGACTCTCTCAATCGAATCCACTGGCGAGCGACGGCACGCACGGGCAAACTGCATACCCGCGTTTTTCAGCCGACCTGCATCCAAGGTGCCATGCTCGTATTAGACATGCACAGCGAAACGAACCCAGACCGTAATGAACCTGTCCGTACCGATTTGGCGGTCACGATGGCTGCTTCTTTGGCCCACACCCTTTACTTGATGAATCAGCCCGTCGGATTGATCAGCAATGGACGCGATGCGGCTGATCGTGTCCGTCAAATGCGTTTGGAGCGTGATTTTTCTGATCGCAGTTCGGTTCGTGCCGACGTCGAAATGCACGCCAAAAGCGATCGTCTGCGCCCCGTTGTCGTGGGTGCTAGAAGTGGGCCCGAGCAGTTTGCGGAAATACACCGAACGCTAGCAAGACTAGAACGAACCGACGGTTTGCGTCTTGGGGATTTGTTGATGGAAACAGAAAATCGTCTCTCTCGCCAACTTTCCGTTCTGGTGTTCGTGCAGCAAGTGGACGAGTCCATGGCCTTGACCTTGGGGATGCTGCGACGTCGGGGTTATGCCGTTTCGGTTATCGTCAACCAACACGACCAAGACGGTCTGCAGGATTCGGCAGCTAGGTTGGTGGCTTATCATATCCCCGTATTTGCCCTGCCCGATGAAGCCTCCATTCCGGTCGTTTGCCGAGATATGCTGCTTGCGGGTTGATCATCCTGGCAGAATGCCCTACGATCGGAGCGAGTCATGTGCCGCAACAAAACTTGAAACATCGAAGAGTATGTCGCTATTCCTGCAATCTAGTCCATCAACGCTGTATCGGCCGCTCAAGATCGGTGCCGTCGACATTGGCTTTCCTGTCGTTCAAGCCGCACTGAGTGGCTATAGCGACTGGCCGATGCGACTCATTGCAAGACGTCATGGTGCTTCGTATAGTCTGTGCGAAGTTATGCTCGACAAGTTTCTGGTGGAATTGAAAGACCGAAAACGGACGCAACACTTCCTGCATAACACTCCCGAGGAACAGCCCGTTGCCGGTCAACTCATGGGGGCCGAGCCTGAGCAGTTTGCACTGGGTGCGTTGAAGTTAGTCGAAGCTGGCTTTGCGGTCATCGATATCAATTTTGGCTGTCCGGTCAAGAAGGTACTCGGCCGATGCCGGGGTGGATTCCACTTGAGCCAGCCCAAGGTGGCATTGGAGATTGTGCGTCAAACTCGCGATATCGTACCCCAACATATCCCAGTGACCATCAAGATGCGCCGTGGACTTGATGACACCCAGGAGAGCCGCGACCATTTTTTTGAAATACTCGATGGGGCATTCGGCTATGGAATAGACGCGATCACGGTTCATGGCCGCACCGTCGTACAACGCTATATCGGACCGAGCCGATGGGAGTTCTTGCGAGAGGTCAAACAGCATGTCGGCCCCAACCGCATCATCCTGGGAAGCGGAGATCTGTTCACGGCAGATGACTGCTTGAGAATGATGCAGGAAACCGGCATCGACGGCGTAACGGTGGCTCGCGGATGCATTGGTAATCCGTGGATCTTTGAGCAGTGTCAAGCGATCTTTCACGGACAGCCTCTGCCACCGCCCCCCACGCTTTTTCGTCAACGCGATGTCATTTTGGAACATTTTCAATTGGCGGAAGAACTGTACGGCCAAGACAAAGCAGGAGTGCCCATGCGTAAGTTTGGCATCAAATACTCAGCACTTCATCCAAGGTCACTCGAAGTTCGAGAGAGTTTTGCTCGCGTGAAAAACCTTGTCGAATGGTCTGCGGCGCTGGATCGTTGGTACCGCGTCGACGGACCTGGTGTTTACCCAAGTCATGAGCTTCGCGAGCAGGAATGTGAATAGACCACACCGAATTTCGCTAAATTCCCAATGGAAAGTCGACGGACGACTCGACCCAAATGACCCGAGTCAGTTGAAAATTAGCTCCGTTCGCACGTTTCACCGCCCGACGGGCGTATCGATTAAACAGGTTATTCGCTTTTGTTTTGAACCCGCTTCGACGGACTTTCACTTTTCGATAAACGACATCCAGCAGCCTTTGAGTATTATTAAGGGTTTGGCGACGGTGCCCATCACCGGTATGATGGAATCCTTCAATCGTGTGGAACTTCGTTGGCGCAGTGCACCATTGGAAAAACCTCAATTACCTGAGCATTTCGCAGCATGGCTAGAAATTTTAGACGACAGTCCTTTAGACTCGTAGCATTAGCCCCGTTCCTTTGCATTGTTAGCATGCTTGCAATCGAAACAGGATGCTGGACTTCAACTTCATCCGGTACCATTGCGACAATTCCTGCAAACGAGGTAACGCAACAATCGGTGGCTGATGCCAATGAAAATGGCAGGCCTGCAGACGGACAGGGCTCAGTACCAAAAGAGACGACTCCACCAAAAGCGATTGCTCCGCAGGCCGATGCCAAACCTGTTGATCTTCCTCTGGATCCATCTGTGGATGTCGAGAAATTGTTGGCTGCTCGATTGCCGACGGACGAATTGAGCGTGGGTTGGATCCGGCTCTTCGATGGGCAATCGCTGATGGGCTGGCGCAATTCCAACAACGCAAATTGGAGAGTCGAAGATGGCGTTTTGGTTGCGAACTCAGGCGACGCGGGCTTGTTGTGCACCTCGGTTCGGTTTTCCGATTTCGAATTGATGCTGGAATACAAAGGCACTGATAAAACGAACAGTGGTGTCTTTCTTCGATCTCCCTTAATTCCAACCGACCCGGCCAAAGACTGCTTCGAATTGAACATCGCTCCGCCGGACAATCCATTTCCAACAGGTTCCCTGGTAGGACGAGTCAAGGTAAGCGATCAAGTAGATGAGCCGGGGTCAGGCGAATGGCATTCCTTGCATGCGATGGTGGATCGGGAGCATGTGCAAGCCTGGGTCAATGGCCAACTGTCCGCAGACTACATGGATACAACAGGCTTAGCAGCGGGCTTCATTGGTCTGCAATTCCGAGAAGGCACTATCCGTTTTCGCAATGTCAAGGTGCGACCTATCACCTACGCGATCATACCAAGCAAAGACTTGAAGGATTTCAATACGCCAGCCGGTAGCGTAAAAACGGAACTCAGCGAGGAAGGATCATTGACCTTGATCGGCGGAAAGGGCCACATCGAATTGCTACAACCGCACGCCAACTGTTGCTTGCAGATTTCGATACAGACGCTGGCCGAAAACGTCAACTCAGGGCTTTTCTTCCGTTGTATTCCTGGCGAAGACATGAACGGCTACGAATGCCAAGTTCATCACGGATTCAAAGAGGACCGCCGTCGACCGGTTGACGGCGGTATGGGTGCAATCTTTCGAAGACAAAATGCAAGGGCTGTCCTTTCCGATTCCGCCGAAAAGACATTTCTGACCGTCGTCGCGGATGGTCCCTTGATGAGCACTTGGGTGAACGGTGTTCAAGTCGTAGATTTCCAAGACACCCGCGAGCCAAACGAAAACCCACGCAAGGGGCTCCGCACAGAAGCGGGAACGATTATGTTGCAAGCCCACGATGCCGACTGCAAAGTTCGCTTCGACAGCTTGAATATCTGCCCATTGCCGTAGTGTGGCACACGCGGATGGGCGAGTAGAGTCGATGTGAACATGTTCGCATGGAAGCGGGTCAGCATCGTCTTAGCAGACCCGGTTTCGCATCAAGCTCCAGCGTATCGAATTCCCCAAGCTTGATCTTCTCCCATGCCAACGCACCCATCACTGCGTTATCGGTGCAAAGCTCCGGGGCAGCGATGTGCAACTCGATTTTCGAACGATCGCATACCAGTGACAATTGGCGTCTAAATTCTCGGTTGGCTGCAACCCCACCACCCACGCAAAGGCGTTTGACTCCCAATTTCTTAACCGCTTGCATACTCTTGCCCACTAAGCAATCGATGATCGCTTGTTGAAAGGATGCGGCGATGTCCGCTCTCAATTGAGGTGCCAAAGCCAATGCACTCCAACTCTGTTTTCCAGTTCCAGCAATTCGGTACCTGACCGCGGTCTTTAGCCCCGAAAAGCTAAAATCCAGTCGCGACTTGTCATCGAGCATTGGCCGTGGAAACGGGATCGCCTTCGGATCTCCTTGCTCGGCCAATTTGGAAAGGGCTGGGCCGCCAGGAAATGGCAGACCTAACATGACGGCTACTTTATCAAACGCTTCGCCAGCCGCATCATCGATCGTGCCCGCAATGTAAATCCATTCGATGGGCGACATGCAATGGTACAAACTGGTGTGGCCACCACTGACCACAAATCCTACGCATGGGAAAACACTTTCCGGCTTGCCCATCCCACATGCGTAGATGTGCGCCTGCACGTGATTGATACCAACGAGCGGCTTACGCCAGGCTAGCGCCAAGCCCTTGGCAGCCGACAGCCCCACAAGAAGCGAACCAGGCAATCCTGGAAAGGTTGCGACGGCTATGGCTACCAAGTCTCCATGGGTCGTATTCGATTGCCGCATGGCGGTATCGATGACTGGCAGAATACGATCCAGGTGCGCGCGTGCGGCGATCTCGGGCACGACACCTTGGAATTGCTCATGGAGCTCGGTTTGGGTCGCAATGCACTCGCCAAGGATGCTACCGTCCTCGGTGATGACGGCAGCCGCAGTTTCATCGCAGGTCGATTCAATGGCTAATATGCAGCGTGTCATGTGGCGCTTCGATGGTGACTATGTCGCCTTTTGCTCCGCAAAAGTGCGCCTCGTAAACGCACTTTCGCGGAGCGAAAGGCGACAATCTTGCTAATCTCTGAATCGGCTCCGCAAAAGCTGCATGGTCCTCGTCTTGTCGGCCGCTGACAACGAATCCGTCAGGGGCTCGACGATACCTAACGCGCCTTTCAATCGCTCGAAACTGGGTTCATCGACGACGACCAAGGCTTCCAGCCAATCTTCCAAAGACGAAAAGTCGAACTGCAGAACTTCAGCCGCACGCAGTGCATTTTGAACCTGTGTACCATGTCCATGAGCTCGCAAGAACCGAAGGAGTTCCGATGTCTTGGGGATTCTACCTCGTCTTAACACGTCGATCGATCGCAATTGCCCCGATTTGGAATAATCGGCAAATCGATCCGCAATCAGCGACAGGGAAGTGTCGGTTCTGCATCGGGCCAAGCCAACCGATGCCGCGTCGGCGATTGAGGATTCGCTGTGATCCAGGAGATCCACAAACCAGGATTCGTACCCCACCATGCGATATCGCGTAGCCAGTTCCAGGCAGACATGAGACACTTGTTCCAACGTGCGTTCGTGCAAATCATGCTGGCCATGCAAATCATGTTGACCATGCAAATCCGATCGAAGCGACTGGAAAGCCGACTTGAGCACTTCGTCCGCTCGGTCTTGCAAGAACTGACTCTCCAGCACTTCATAGAGGTTCAGGACGCTACCGGGATTGTGAGCCAACGTCTCCGCCAGATCGGTAAACTCGCGATCGATCCAACCGCAGCGAGCGTGCATCTTCTGATCGTTGACTCGAAAGAAGATTTTGGACTGTAGTTTGAGATCATGTATTGCTGCCACATGATTTACAAAAGTCACTGGTGGTGCAACCGATATCGCCTCGATGAGTTTACCGGCGCATCGGCATACGCGATCGGTAAGGGCTCTTCCTGACGACATGCGTTGCGCTCGTTCGATGCACTCGTTCACCAGCTCTATCGGAATCGCAAAGTGAGTCAGAAGCGGGAATTCCGGAAATGCGTCTTGTGCGCCATATCGGTCCCACGCCGCGAAGATCTGCGGCAGCCAGCGAGCATCCGTGGAAAAGCTACCACTGAGCAGCTCTAAGGATGCTGAGCGGACACCGACCGATTCATGAGTTAATAGACCGATGAGTGTGGAATCGCTAAGTGCCATGGGTCCCCAATTCGATCCATCGTTGTTCGCGAGCACTCCTGAGTATGGCTTCGCACAGCAAGATTTCTCGATGCCCATCCGCAAAAGTAGGGTAGTCCGCAAAGGGTATCTGGCCGCTGGTCTCGTGTTTTTCAATTGCCGTATAAAAAGATCGGAACA
>JANPNA010000510.1:0-3303 GCA_031427235.1 Pirellula sp. | reverse complement strand
CCCATCAAACTGGAAGTGCAATTCCAATTGGATGTTAGGCAACAGGACGGGAGCTATCGAACGTTGGGCGAATTATCGCCAGTGGTCCATGCGCTGGCAACGAAACAGTTCGATGACATTGTCAAGCGCGTTCGCATTTTTATTCGTCCTGAATTGCGAGACCAAGTTGCGTCCATCGATTTCGCGTCGTTGGTGCGTGGGTTGGTAATGTAATCCGGTTGGCTCATCCCGGTTTGTCATTCGCGGTTTACGATGTCGTCGTCGGTGTTTTCTTTTCGATCAGGGCCATTCGATCGAATTTTGAAGCTGGGGCCATCGGTCGTATACCTGTAGGGCGTTCCCCATGGATCGTCGACGTGCGGTTCATTCAAACATTTAACCCATTCCGCTCCATTGGGAAAATCATCGGGCTTCGTCCAAAGCGAGTTTAGAGTTGATGGAAGGACGCCATGACTAATAAAATGTTTCTTCACCGCACTTGCCAACATACCGACCTCTTCCGTCGTTATATGGCGGAGCACTCGCAGCTTGTCCATCTCCAAAATGTAGCGATAACACTCGACATCCGTGAGATACCCATCTTTGTCTTTATCGGCGACAGTAAAATCGCCATTATTCCCAAATTCATCTTTGTCCAGATCCCCACTGCGATCTGAATCAACCTCAGACATCATTTGGGCCACGCGAGACCAAGTGTGCGCGTCAACTGCTGTCGGTGCATCGGGGACAAAGTCTTTGATATCCGCCAGCTTGTTTGACTGCAGCAGTCGCAGAGCGGCATGAAAAGTGAAGAAGTCCATTTTCCATGCGAGTAGTTTCGATTTCAGCGAATAAATGTCGACGTTCGATTCCCACCTATCCACGTTTATAGTGCTCATACGAATATTCAGCAATTCTGGGGCAACTGGCTGAATCGAATTCAAACAGGATTTCGCCAACTCGCGAAGCGGCAGAGCTAGTTCGGTCGCTAAATTCGTCGCCGAGATGACGCGGAGCATGGCAATACTATACGGAATTTTGCGGCTCGCATCACTAAACATGGAGTCGTATTCCTTCCCCCTCTCGCTTATAGACTGAGTTATTTGATTGGTGCTGAGATACCACGGAGTCTCGGCAAAACGAGTTTGTTCGTCTTTCGACATTGCCACCAGAATACGCTCGATCGCAACGACCGCTTCTTTTCGGACTCTGGCAAGCGATTCTGGATTGATCAAATAGCTCATTGCGTCCGTCTGTTCGCTGGGAGTCGACGCATGCGATTGCAATACTCGGAGGACCAGCGAATCCATTGTTTGCAAAACGTCAACTGGCTTCCATACTGTCGGATTAACCAACCTCTTTCGAGCCGACTCCGAGCTGAAGACCCGATCACAATAACGGCCTAATTCGTCCGGATTGAAATCAGAATTCTTAAGTAGTAAGTCTCCAAGACCATCTGCAATCATATCCCTCAATTGCTTCTCTGACTCTTTAACCTCTAGCGACATTAACGATTCTGCGAAGATCCGATCGTTTTGTATCACGCGTCTGAGGTAGCCGCCCTGTACAAGTACTTCCGATGCTGGCGGTTTAGTTGTTTTCAGTATCGCCCGCAATCGACTTTCAAATTCCTCGTCGGTCTCAGTTCTCTTTACAATCTCCAAAGCTTCGGAAAGGATCGTTTGATTGTTGCTGAATCGCTGAATCTGCGCGTCTAGCGGTTTTCGGATTTTTTCACGATCCTCTTTGGTTGCGAGTCCCTTGATCGCTTGAAGGCTCTCTTTGACTGGCGAAAAGGCTCGCTCTCGATCGAGTATTGCGAGCCATTCACTTAGCGACCTCCCGTCGTACAGTGGAACATCGGGAGGGGATGGCGAGACAGCCAAACTAGGGGTGCCAAAGCTCGTTTGTTGCTCCGTTCGGCGAATCCTAGCTACAATCGTCTCGCCCTTTTTCAGAATAAACGCTTGGTTTGACATGGTGATCGAATCGGTCGGCGAGTCGATGATCAGTTCGTATTTACCGGCTCGCAATCGAATGGAGTTGATACCTTGTGAAAGCTGGACGTCGTCAATTTCTTTGCCATCAGACACGACGCGGACTCGGACTTCGGCTACTTCTGATTCGACGACGACTTGCCCCTTTTGCGTTTCCAAGTAAATCAGAAATCCTCCCAATGCGGCTAAGGGAGCTAATAAACCAGCCGCTGTCCAAAGAATCCAGTTCCAGTTGCTGCGGCCTCGGGATGAATGTGGTTTTGCAAGAATCGAGGCCCTTTCATCCAACAACGGGACCTTCTCGTTCGAGCCCGTAGGTGGGTTTTCCCAGCGCTGCGACGCCAGCATATTCGGATTCGATTTTGGCGATTCCGGGGTTTGCGTTGCGATATTCTGGGCTTGCTTCACAAGGGCCACCAGTTCGGAACCTTTAGCCCATGGTTCCAGCAATTCGGCCAAATGAGCCGCGCTTGGCGGTCGTTGGCTTGGGTCACGAGCCAACAGACTGTCGACAATCAAACACAGTTCTTCTGGTGCATCTGGCAGCATCGTCTTGAGATGAGGAATGGGATGATTCGAAAGGAGTCGCAGTTTCTCGATCGGAGTTTGTGTTGGCGTGATTGCCAAGGGAGCGCGGCCTACCAAAAGCCGAAAGAGTGTTGCGCCTAGCGAATAGAGGTCGGCCCGATAACTGACAGCCCCACCATGCTCGGCCTGTTCGGGCGCCATGTAGTCAAGCGTTCCCATCAGTTGTCCAACGCTTGTCAGATCGGCGCAGCCATCATCCCACGGCTGCAATTGCGCCAATCCAAAGTCGAGGATTTTCACTTTGCCCGTTCGATCGAGCATCAAATTCGATGGCTTCACGTCACGGTGGACGATTCCTTGTGAATGAGCGTACGACAACCCTAAAGAAGTCTGCCGAATCAGTTCGCACGCATCGGGGATGGATAGCGGACCGAGGGCCTTGGCCAATCGACTTAGGTCGAGACCATCAACATACTCCATGGCCAAGAAGTGAGTTCCTTGATACTCTCCCGCATCGAGCGCCGTCACGATAGACGGATGTTCGAGTTTGCCAACCGCACGAATCTCCCGCTGGAATCGAGCTTCCTCGGTTGGAACTCGCCAAGGGGTGCTGGGCAAGATCTTCACAGCAACTTCTTTGTCGAGGTGCTTGTGTCGGGCGAGCATCACGTAGCCCATGCCGCCTTGGCCGATGGAGCGAATGAGCTCGTACGGACCGATCTCGCCTAGGGCCACAACCGAGTTAGCGAACGTGCTTGAACGATTCGAGAGTGCACTTACCCCACTGTCCTGATGCATC
>JANPNA010000509.1:0-17807 GCA_031427235.1 Pirellula sp. | reverse complement strand
TCCACAATCGATGCATTCATCAGGATCGATCACAAGCATATCTGGCCCCTCGTGAAAGCACTCCACAGGACACACTTTGGTACATGATTTATCTTTGCAATTCACACACGGTTCGGTTACTACCATTGACATTTCGACATCTCCTCTTTGGGTTATCATGAAACCATCTCGAACTCGAAACGAGCGAACAGCGATTTCTGCTCGCATTAGCCGAGTGTCGTCGTGGTGGTAGTGCGGATTGCTGGCTTCAATCGGACACAACTTTGACAGAATTACCTAAATCCTTCGAAAAAGAGCTTCCCAACTTGGCCAGCCAAGAGCTGCTGGTGCGCTGGAAACAGGGAGATGCGCAAGCTGCGAATCTGCTGGTGGAGCGTTACTCGGCTCGATTAGTCGCGTTGGTCGCGAGCCGGTTAAACCACCGCTATCGGCGCGCGATCTCACCAGAAGACTTAGTTCAATCGGCGATGGGGAGTTTCTTTGGAATGGTCTCGGACTGTCGAATGCAAGCCAGCCGAATTCATTCGGTTTGGAGTCTGCTCGCCACGATTGCCAAGCGGAAAATGCTGCGGGCCATCGAGCGCGAAAACACCGTCAAACGCGGCGCTCATCTCAATCGG
Organism: Pirellula sp.; assembly: GCA_031427235.1. Lineage (GTDB taxonomy): Bacteria > Planctomycetota > Planctomycetia > Pirellulales > Pirellulaceae > JBKCUI01. Next base: position 17,187 of record JANPNA010000509.1, on the reverse strand, counting down.
CTCTCGTTGGATGACAACTTACTGGTTCTTGCCGATCCGAAAACCGAAGCTGCAGATCAGTTGCACGAACTACTCGTTCAGATTCTCGATTCGAAAGACGAACGGACCGTCGCGATACTCGGCGGAATGCTCGAAGGCAGATCCCAACGAGAAATCGCCGAGGAGTTAGGCTTATCCGAACGAACCATACGGAGAGCGCTCGAAGATATTCGACATCGACTCAGCGAAGCGGCGGGCATTGAATGTCAATCAACCGACGAATCCACCCAACAAAAACCTGGTCTCACTGATCCAAAGACCTTGCCGAGGTGGAACTACGGACAGTTTGTCCTGAGGCGAATGATCGGCCAAGGGACGTTTGGCAAAGTCTATCAGGCCGTCACTCAAGTGGATGGCACCGAGATTGCCGTCAAGTTCCTGAAACGCGAATTATGGGAGAACATCAAAACGCGATCTCTATTTCTTCGCGAAGTCGACCATGCGTCACGAGTGATCCATCCAAACGTGGTTCGCTATTTGGGTTGGGGAACATCTCCGCACGGAGGCCCATTCATCCTGCAACAGTACATCGATGGCAAACCGCTAAGCCAACGTAGGATAGACTGCCAGAGTGTGAATAGTAGCGAAGAATCTTTCCGAGCTTGCCTGTTGCAAATTTGTGACGCATTACATGCCATCCACTTTCAAAACATGATTCACGGCGACCTCACCCCCAACAACATTCTAGTCGACAGTTCCAATCGCGTCTTTTTGACCGATTTTGGGTTCTCTCGTACGTTTGATGCGGACCCCCAAGTAGTGGAGCCTGCAGGAGACTCTCGTTCCATGTCTTGGAAAGAAGCGTCTACGATTGCCGGCACTTTTGGATTCCTAGCACCCGAACAACTATCGCCATCATTTGGAACTATCGGACCAGCGACGGACATTTTCGCCCTTGGCGCGATCGCATATTGGTACGCCTTTGGTCAACCGCCATTTTGTCGCTCGATGACCGCAGACAGCTGCATCGCATTGCTCGCCGATGCACCGATCGAACTACCGAACGCCGCTCACCAATGGCTTCACCCGCTGATCGTTGGCTGCCTGAAGAAATCCGGTTGCCAACGCCCGCAGTCGATGGACGAAGTTCGGGCACTGATTACTATGATTCACGTTCGACAATAGAAGTTAAGTTCCATTGAAGACATTGGTTCTGCAATTTTGATACATTGATTCGATACGTGTTTTTTTTGCGACCTTTTTGGACACGTCCACAGTGATGTCTTCGATGCTCGATTCTAGAAACTATACTTTTCTCGGTACCACTCAAAGTCTGTGTCCGGAATGCTTGAGCGTCGTTCCTGCCAAGATTATCGCTCGAGGGAAACGCGTCTATTTCCGAAAGCGATGTCCGACGCATGGACTGCGAGAGGATTTTGTTTGTAGCGATCGACGCTGGTATGATCGCTACGATTACGCCCTACCTCCCAAGCTGCCTAAAAAAACGTTTGTTGAGGCCTCAAAAGGTTGTCCGCTCGATTGCGGGTTGTGCACCGAACACGAGCAACATACCTGCGTCGCCGTTCTCGAAATCACAGACAATTGCAATTTGTCCTGCCCTTTGTGCTATGCCGATAGTCGACCGGGACTCAAACACAAATCTGTGGCGCAAGCGTTTGCCGCAATCGATGCTCTAGTTCGAGCCGAAGGCAAAGCGGATGTCTTGCAAATCTCGGGCGGAGAACCGACAACCCATCCTCAACTCGAGGAGATCATCGAATACGCATTATCGCAGCCGATCGACTATATCATGATCAATACCAACGGCATTCGCTTTGCCAAGGATGTTGCCTTTGTGGAACGACTTGGTCAACACTGGAAATGGCAGTCGAAAAAAAGGCCAGTCTGGCAGCCGAAAAGTCGGCCAGTTGATCCGGGGGTGACTTGGGGCCGCCGAGGGGTTCGAGTATGTGGTTTGGGGTTTGCCCGGCGGTACGCGTTGGGTCGCAGTTCTCGCGGTACTTTTTGTGACGTTGGCGTTATGTCGCAAAGTCGCGCATCTAGGCATTATGGGATTGTTCCTCTGTGCCGGCACTCTGATCACGGTCGTTACTGTCATCGTGTGCGGGTTGATGCACTTCAATGCAGACTTGCTTGCGACCCCAGACAATGCGTTTCGATTGGATAGCAGGTTTGCGATCGGGCTAGGTGGAGCCATGTCGATCGCTATCTACGATTACTTGGGCTATTTCAATGTTTGTCACTTGGGGGACGAAGTTCAACAGCCAGGCAAAACCATACCGCGAGCAATCATGCTATCCATCGTTATCGTCGCCTGCCTCTACTTGACCATGAACATATCCATTATGGCGGTGGTGCCTTGGCAAATCGCTATGGACTCCAAGAACATTGCTGCGGATTTTATGGAGCTTCTTTTTGATCATCGCGTGGCGGTAGGCTTCACATGGTTGATCGTTTGGACGGGTGTGGCGGGGATGTTTGCGGGCACGTTGGCTTACTCGCGAATTCCGTACGCCGCTGCCAAAGCTGGCGACTTTTTTTCTATCTTTGCGTACCTTCACCCAAAGGGACGTTATCCGATTGTGTCCTTGCTTGCACTAGGAGTCTTTACTGCGGGATTCTGCTTCTTGAGTTTGCAAAGCGTCATCGATGCGGCGGTGTGCGTCCGCATCATGGTTCAATTCGTGGGACAGATTTTTGCCTTGCATATGCTTCGTACCACACGGCCGGATATCAATATGCCCTTCCGAATGTGGTTTTATCCGATTCCAAGCTTAATCGCCCTCGTCGGTTGGCTGTTCGTACTTGGGACTTCCGCTTGGCTTAGCATTCAATTAAGTCTTTTCGTGATGTGTAGCGGGGTCATCGCCTATTTCATCAGGCAAAGATGGACTGGGCCGCAGTCCTAGATCCCATCGGCCTCGCTTTGTAGAACGGATGTCCTCAGCCGTTCCGGTACACCAAACAAGAAACCGCCAAGCAGTGCGCCGATCACGCCGACGATCAAGTCACCGACCAAACCAGAACCGCCATGTGACCGTCGTCGGAAAGGGAGCCGAAATCGGCGGCGCTAAGGGAACCACTTTTGCTACTTTCTACTTACCTGGTGCGCCTTCTAGTTCGTCCGTATTCCTTCGGTTCCTACTTGAAAACGAGAGATATCTCGCAAGTTTTTCTTCGCCATTTACTTCGACTACTTCTTAAGTAAACCTCGCACTTTGGAAATTCAGTGAACTATCATCGATGTTCATTGTTTTTCAAACTCATTCCCGCTAGTTGAGCTGGAACTTCTTCCGATTGATCAACGCGTTGTAGACACGATGTGCCAAATCGTTTCAGCCTAGGTCGATTTACACACTCTTCTATGCTTCAGTCTAGCCGATCCCGCAGTCGTCGTCGAATCGGCGGGAGCCAATGTCCACAGTGGCCTAACTTAAGGAAGATACGACATTCTAGCTTCGGCTATGTCCACATGTGGATAGGGAAATTGCGGCCTAGGGAAGACGCTGCTAGGCCGATCCTGCAGGAGTACGAAACTTCCACAGTTAATAAGCTAGGCATGCATCCAGCCGAATCTGGTAATCTCGCTAACCGCATAACCTTGTGGAAATCGCAGAAGCGTGTCGGAGGGAAGCGAACGTTGGCACAAGGGCTAACCGGAATCCAGCCTCAGTCCAACCTGTGGAAGTGGCAAATGCTAGGTAGATGCAAGGCCGAACCTGCTGGAGTACGACGCTTTCACAGTTGTTGAGTTAGCGACGAATCCAATCAACCACTTCAAGAAACAATTATTTGGACGTTTCCCGCCACTAACAGCCGAAAACCGATAGTTCCCCAATGTGGATATGGCTCTAGCTGATTCCGTCGGCTCTAGCCGATTCACAGTCCACAGTTGGACCGATTTACACCTCTAAATTCACTGACCACCAACGAATTCCAACGTCCACAAGTTGGTGCTGTCGTACTTCTGTTCCTGGCCTATTCGATTCCCAGCCGGTACTCATGATGACGTCCGTACTAGCTGCCAGTTGATCGCTTTAGCGTCGACGAAGCTTTAGGAGGTACATATCGGACCAAGCCGCGTTGGTTCGCGTGTTGGACGTTAAGGGATCGGGATCGAAATCAACGGTCCCTCGATAAGTACCAACCAGGGAAAGCGTCCCCACTGAATCTACTGCGATTCCATTTCCCAGCTCCGAACCAATACCGCCAAAGGTAAGAGCCCATTCCGGGGTTCCCGCAGAACTCCATTTGGCTACAACAACGTCGTTGGATCCGTTGGTTGCAAATGTAGACCCAGCAAAGGAAACGGTCGAACTGAATGTCCCGATGGTAAAGATGCCCGTTGAATCAATCGCCAAGGCTCTGACGCTTCCTCCGGCCAACATCGATGCCCATGAAAAGGCGAGATTTGGACTCAATTTCTCCACGTATCCATCGCCTGTCGTCGAGACACTGGGCAATCGATACTCTACCCTTGAACTCGGATTGAAATCAGCCGGACCACGATAGTTTCCACCAATCACGATTGAGCCGCTGGTGTCGATTGCAAGGTCGGTGATGTTCACGTACGCCGTTGAGACTTCTTGCGTTTTAGCTACAAGTGGTGCGACCGCGCTGTAGGTTCCAGTTGAAGTGAGCTTTAGAACGTAAGCGTTCACACCACCACCGCTTGAGACCACAGGTGAGCCGGTGGCCGTGTTGGATTTTTTAGGATCGGGGTTGAAATCGACCGTCCCTGCGAATCCACCACCCACATACACGTTGGCAGTACTATCGGTCGCAACCCGGTAGGCGCCCATTCCAAACCCTCCCGCAATCGATTTGGACCACGTGAGTGAACCTGATGGACTGTACTGCCTAATCTCAGCACCATTGTTTACCCAAGCGCCATTACTATATAAATAGGTGGTTGAACCAACAGCAAGTACGTTGCCACTGTTATCGACAGCAATTCCCGAACCGAAATCTCTCGAAGTCGATCCCCACGACTTGGCCCAAAGGAAGTTTCCATTCGTATCCAGCTTGGTAACAAAAGCATCGGTACTACCCAACGCGGTCAGCTGAAACGATCCGAAATCGGCCTGCCCCGCAAAATCACCGGTCAGGTAAACATTGCCAGAGGCGTCAACGGCGAGGTTCGACCCTTGCTCGTAAGGGTCATTTGCGTTGGTGCTGTGAAGATAGTCGCTCCCCATTCTTCTTGCCCAAAGAAACTCATTGTTCGGTCCGTATTTGATCAGAAAAGGATCACTGGAACCTCTAGGAACCAAGACATCCGAGCGGTCGGCACGATCCACACTTGGATCCATGTCCATCTCACCGTAGAGCAGACCAGTCACATAATTGTTGCCAGCGATGTCAACGGCATTATCCCAAGGCAATATCGAAGTCGTGTCGTTTCCAACCGTTATAAGCGAATCAAAGGAAGCGTCGAAGACTCGGCGTCCTTCCAAGCATTCCATCCGCAATAACCGATTTTTGGCTCGCTTCCTCTGAAGTTTTGAAGTTTTTTTAGAATGGCTAAAAGCGTTAAGAATCGATTTAATAAACATTGGGGCAGTCACTCCAAAATCAAGGGGTAGGGCTTCAAGCTCAACACGCGAGCATGCTTACATATATCAATGCGAGAAATCGAATCGAACCGTCCCAAATGTTGACATTTCTAGTTAATCACCACGATTTGGAGTATTCGATTGGCCCCCATCCAATACTCACGCGTTGCAACAAACGTTAAGATATCGAGGAGAACCCCGGCAATTCCAGCAATCTCAAAGCCCCGATGAATCGGTGTACTCCAAAGTTGGTGCCGTTAGGGTTCGACCGGTTCGTTTGCTGCTGGAGTTGGAATAATCGCCCGAAACTTAGTCGCTTTATCAGGCAGATTGAGAAAGTCGTACAATTCAATGAGACCATTGATCGTCTTGGACAAGTGTCGAATTCGACGTTTTTCTAGCGAGGCACCTTGTGAAGTCTTCAGCTCTTCGTAAGCCTCGAGCAAGAGTTCCTCTGCTTCCGTGAGTTTTTGTTCTGAATCGATAGCGTCGGGTAAGTGCAGTTGGATCCCTCGAGCAAGCAATACGGCGCCAAATTGCGATTTCCAGATCACGTCACGCGTGGAATTCGTGCCATGATAGTAGTCGTCGACCCTCCGCAACGTCCGTTCGGCTTCTTCGAACATCTTTTGATTGAACAAACACAATCCTAGAGATCGCACTTGAGTAACGTACGCGGAAGATTCCTCGCCGCGTCGCTTGCCGATAATCAATACCAATCGCCGCCTCCAAACCTCTTCTTCTGCGAATCGTTCGAGTTTCCCGAGGGTAATGGCAAGAGAATCCATCGCATTGCTGTATGTGAAACTGGTATCCGCATCGACTTCTAGTTTTGCCAATAACTCGATGAGGAGGGGCACAGCGAGTTCATATTTCCCGACCGTCAAATAGGCTATGGATAAATCATACAGCAAGTTAGGACTTGGTCCTCGATCTCCAGACAAAGTACTTCTTATTCGTAACGCTTCCTCCCATAGTGCAATCGCCGGCTCTTGTTTAGCTTGTGCACGATACTGTGTCGCTAGATTGGAAATAGCGGTAAGGGTAATTTCATGGTCATTTCCCAAAACTCGACGAGAAATTGGTACAAGTTCTGCAAAAATCACTTCTGCTTCTTGGTACCGTTGGAGTTTATAAAGACATACGCCTAATAGGTTCATATATTCCAACGTTCTCGGATTCTCTGGTCCGACTGTTTCCTGTAGTGACTTAACGCACTTCTCACGCAGCGGCAAAGCATTCTTAGGCATGCCGGCTGCGTCGTAGATGTTGCTGAGCGCAAACATGGTCTCAAGCGTGCTTGCGTTGTCAGGACCGAGTTGTGCTGTTTGCAGCTTCAGAGCCTCTTCAAAATAGAGGATGGCCTTGTCGAATTGGCGAAGACCGACGTACTGATGCGCCAAATTGTGCAAGGAATGCATCGTTACTCTGTGATTCTCGCCATAAACTCGTCGCGATGCTGATAGCAATTCGAAAAATACCAACTCAGCATCTTGGAATCGATTCAAACGCCAAAGGCATCCACCTAGTCCTTCCATTGTCGCAAGCGTACTACGATGATCAATTCCAAACAATTCCTTTTGTAATTGGAAACTCTCCTGAAAGAGCGGCAGAGCCTTTTCGAACAGGCCAGACGCTTGATACGCAGAAGCAAGATAGTACATCGACTTGAGTGTATCTAAGTGCTCAGGTCCAAGCGTCGATTTCCGGATTTCAAACGTGTCAAAGCATAACGGAAGAGCGAGATCGATTCGGTCCATTGCTCCGTAACACTGTGAAAGAGTGTGCGACGCTTGGAGTGTTTCTGAGTGCTCGAGGCCGTACACTGCTTGATTTAGCTCAAGGACTTTCTTTAACATCGGCAATGCAAGTTCGAACTTGCCAGCAGCAGAATAGCCTCCGCCAAGGCTGCTCATCGCATTGATTATCTCTGGGGCATCCGCGGGCAACAACCTATTTAAGTTATGTAGAGCCTCTTCCCAAAGCGGAAACGCAGCCTTTAAATTGTCGATACTGGCATAGTGATCAGCCAAATTCTTTTGAAATAAATACGTAAATTCGTCATCGATTGCACCAGACTTTGCTTTTTGGAGTTTAAGTAACTCCTCGCTAAGCGATATCGCTTCTAGATTTCTCCCTAGGGCGTTCAGAACTACTGCTAAGCTATTCATGCTCTGCATGGTATGTTTATCATCGTCGCCGAGCATTTCTTTGCGTAGTTTCCACGCACGTCGGCAGTGCCGCTCGGCTTTTTGCAGTTCACCCATTAAACGAAAAGTTACGCCCAAATCGTGCTGTGCAATAGCTTCGGCCCGAGGGTGACCTAGAAATGCCGTTTCGATTTGATTCGCGGCCTCGTTCAATGCTTGTCGAACCGTGGTGCCAATTCCGAGTCCTCCGCGGTCTCCTTTCGGGCGAGCGGTTGCCAGAATATCGTTGACCAGGAAATCGCTGAAAGCTTTGGTGTCTTCTTCGGATTCGCGGGCTGACTTCGCCGAGGCAATTGCTTCTTGCTTAGCCTTGGTTTCGGCAAGCTTCGCTTCTATGGCTTCCTTCTCTCGTTGTTCAGCTAGCCAGCGGCCATCGATTGCGACCATCATACCCCAACTTAGGCCAATTGAACCGATCAAGAGCGAGAAAACAAGCAAGCCGCCTATCACGATCGGTAGCTTATTCTTTCGAATGAATTTTTGGATCTTATATCGATTACTCGGTGGGCAAGCGAGCACGGTCTCATCATTTAAATAGCGAAGAACATCGGCGGCGAAATGACTAGCTGACTCGTATCGTCGAGTTCGATCTTTCTCAAGCGCCTTCATCACGATCCAGTCGAGCTCCCCCTGCAATTGGTGGCTCAGCGTGGATCGTTCGACTTTACGGGAATCGGATACCGTTGAAAGAACTTCTGCACGCAGCGTACTGACGCGTTGACTGGGTCGCGGTGGGTCGACTTCGCGGATGATGCGACGCATCTCTTCGAAGCCTGATTTGTGCAACGTCTCTTTGTCAAATGGGGTCGAACCGGTCAGCAACTCGTACAGTAGCACTCCTAACGAATAAACGTCGCTGCGGGTGTCTACGTCGATCGCGTTAAACTGCGTTTGCTCCGGACTCATGTACAGTGGCGTCCCAATCATTTGGCCGTATGCCGTGTAGATAGTGTGTTCGGACAATGGTTGACTGAGAGCCTTGGCAATGCCGAAGTCAATGACTTTGGGCATCGGCTTGTCGTCATTCATCGTCACCATAATGTTCGACGGCTTGAGGTCGCGATGAATGATTCCCTTTTGATGTGCGTGCTGTACGGCGGAGCAAACGTCGATGAAAAGCCTGAGCCGCTCGCGATTGGGTAGTTTATTGGCGTCGCAAAACTGGGTAATGGAAACCCCATGGACGAGTTCCATCACGAAGTAGGGTCGGCCATCCTCAAGCGTTGCACCGTCCAACACTTTCGCAATATTGGGATGGTCCATCAACGCAAGCGCTTGCCGTTCGGCTTCAAAGCGTGCGACAACATCTTTGCTACTCATTCCCGGCTTGATGATTTTCAAAGCTACTTTGCGTCGAACAGGACTCGTCTGCTCCGCGACATAGACGATCCCCATACCTCCTTCGCCGATTTGCTCTCGAATTTTGTAGCGATCAATCACGGGCGGTGCGAACAACTCGGGTCGTTTGCCGGTCGATGGTCCAGAAGGCAATGTTTCGACAGGACCCATTTGATGGACGGCCATGTCGAGCGGGTTCTTCTGCTGGATTGCTTGCGCCGCCAATAATTGCTCGATCTGGTCTCGCCGCACCGCGTCGCCACCGCAGGCATCGTCCAAGTAGGCTTTTCGTTGATCAAGATTCGATATTTCCAAGGCTTCAAGATAAATCTCGCGATTTAAGATTCTCGGTCTGGATTCATGGCTCATGGAGTACCCTATTCGAAAATACAGTTGGCAGTGCTTCTGAGCGTCGCGCAATGGTGAAATAGCACTAGACCTCAATGCGATAAACAGCAGGGTTTCGTCCCGAAGTTTTTTTAAAATTAGACCGTATTGGGTTACAAGTCTGATCCAATACCGCTGTTTACAGCAAACCAGGACCGAACAAAATCCCAGGTGCGATAGGCTACGGTACGGGACATGCCCAGCATTTCACCGGCTTCGGTTACCGAAAGTCCACCGAAAAGTCGCAGCTTGACCAGCTCAGCCGCTTCGGCGTCCTCCTCTGCCAACCGGGACACACCTGCATCGATATCCAGCAATAAGTCAGGATCGCAATCGTTGGCTGCGGCAAAATCTAGATTGTCGACCGACTGCCGATCGAGATTCTCGCCACGTTTCACGCACTTCTTGCTACGAGCCGATTCGATCAGGATTCGCCGCATGGCTTCGGCAGCCGCACCAAAGAAGTGCCCACGACTATCCCAATGCTTGACTTTTTCGGTGTCGACCAGACGAATATACGCTTCATGTACAAGCGCCGTACCTTGTAAAGTATGATCAGCCCGCTCGTTGGCCATACGATCTTTGGCCAAGCGACGTAGTTCTGTATAAACCAGCGGCAACAGTTTCTCCGCCGCTTTCGGATCGCCGGATTCAATCTGCGATAGAATACGGGTAACATCGGACATAGAGCGTACATTTATAAAGGGGAAGCTTGTTACGCACCAGTGTAACCGCTCGCTCACGAATTTGCCTTTGGCGAACGGTCCACCTTGGCGAAAGCGGCTGGAAACTTATTATTTACCCCGATTCAAGCCGGATTCCAATGTCCACAGGAATGTGCTGGCCGATTTCTATTACGGGTTTTATCGGTTTGGTTTTCAAGAACTGTTCCGATAAAACTTCACTGATGGTCTCCTTGTGTGGAAGCGGCAGACGCTAAGACCAACCTGTGGAAGCGGTAGCTGCTAGGTTGCTGGCTAGGCCGATCCTGCAGGAGTACGACGCTTTCCACAATGGATGAGTTAGCCGTGAATCCAGCCAGCTAAATCGAGAATCTCACTGACAACGAATCTTCGAGGCTACTCGAAGATAGGCAATCTTTGTGGATATGCATCCGGTTTGTTAGGCCGCCTTTTCATTCGGCACTCCAATTAAATATGTAATGGGAATCGGGCCTGCCGTGCTATTCACCGTGCCAATGTCCCAGTGGTAATCATTCGCATCCAGCCTTGAAACCAGGTCTCGCAACTCTCCGACGCTGTAAGTCCGCAAACACGAGACAAGTCCATCGAACATCCCAAAAAGAGGTATCAGCGGGATCAAGTAGGTCCAAAGCAATCGTGACCAGCGAAACGGACGAATGAACGGGGTCATTACGAGCATCATGAGCGGCACGAGCAGCATAAGCAGCAGTGCCAGGACGCTGCGCTGTGTGCCCTCAAAAATGGCGATGCCTTGGCGCTTGTGAACTGCATCAGCCAACACTACGCATGCTTGCTCAGGGCGGAAATGGTGGAAGGCGGAGAATATCGTTCGGAATCCCTTCAGCTCCTCGGGAACTCGTGTGGCGTCCACGGACTGAGGTTGGTAGCTGATCGACTGATGTGTCAGGCGGTTCAACTGTCGAAATGCTTCCATGTTTGGATACTTGTCCGTTAGGCAAACCGACACGTTCACACCTCGCTCGGCAAAGACAGGCTGTAGCCAGAGCCACGGCCCTGCAGCGCCGGAACACAAGTCAAGAACCTGCCGTGTGCCGGTGCGTTGGAGCGCGGCAGCAAGATTTGGAACAATCACCGAGTAGAGCTTCGTTGTGGCGATTACGAATTGCAGATAAGCGGTTTCCCCGTCGCGAACCGTGCGTGGGCACCAATGCTGATCGTGGATCTCAATTAAATGAAGTCGTTTCATGAACATGTGATGCGCCGATGAAGAACAACAAATTGCGAACGATCCCATCAGCAGCGAATCGGATCAATCGGCTAAATACTCCATCCAACACCCTTCCCCGCAGCGCTTCAGTCTATCCGATCCAACAGTCGCACGCCACTTGCACATGAGGTCACCGAAGCGGCGACTTGGAGGGAATCGGATGTTTTCACAGTTGATGGGATTCGCATTTGCTACAGTAGCTGCTAGGTCGCTGGCTACGCCGATCCTGCAGGAGTACGACGCTTTCCACAGTTGATGAGCTAGGCGCGAATCCTATCAACCAAGTCGAGAATCTCACTGCCAACAACTAGAACAAATGGAAGACCTCGATATAGGATGGAAGTCGTATGATTCTGTAGTCTCGCGCAGCGGTCAAGAAAGAGCAATAAAGTTCAGGTCCATAACGCCACAACGATAGCGCCCAAATTTGGTTATCGGATCGCTATGTGTAAGCCTGGACGAGGCTTTAGCAAACCAATGCATCTGATTTTCGTTGCCGAAAACAGCTCTGAAAATTGGTGCTCGCATCGCGGGACCATTGCCGGACGGGCCAGCCAGCTTACGGCGGCAAGTGCATGTCCCTCAGCACCTGGGCGAACCGCGGGTCCGTGCGCAGGTTGTCCAGCGTGGAATCGACCTTGAGCCAGATGACATGGGGGTCCCGCTCGTCACCGGCCTTGCGCAGCCACTCGAACGCCTGATCTTTCTCACCCAGGGCCGCGTGGATGCGTGCGATCGAGAGTGCGAAACCGAACCGGCCCTGAGAAGCCCGTTCTAACTCCTCCAGCACCTTTCGGGCCTCAGTCCCTTTTCCCGCCACCGCGTAGGCGTATCCGAGCATTCCCTTGACGCGGGGGTGACTCTGTCCAGAGTCGAGCGCCTTGCTCAACCGTGCAATTGCTTCCTCATGCATCCCCCTCTGAACAAGAGCGCTTCCTAGCTCGGCGTAAGCAAAGGGAAAGTTAGGGTCCAACTCGAGCGTCCTTTGGGACTCAACGATCGCCTGGTCGTACCGGCGCATCCAGTTGTAGCACATGGCGAGCTCGTTTCTGGTGCGCGCTGCGAGAGGATCCAAGTCTATGTTTCGTTGCATATAGACTAGGGCCTCACTCGCCCTGCCCATCGCAGCCAAGTAAAAGCCGTACATATTCAGGGTTGTTACCGAACTCGAACCGAGCGTGAAGGCCTGTTTCAGCTCGCGTTCGGCCGCTGGCCAGTCCCAGTCGTGAGTCTGGTAAATCAATCCCAGCGCGGTGTGCGCGTCCGACAGGGTATCATCGATCGCCAAGGCCTTGGTCAGGTACTTTCTGGCTTCCGGGAAGGTTTCCCGGGGCCCCCGGTAAAGCGAGCCCAAGAGGACGTAGCTCTCGGCCAACCAGACATAGCCGAGGGCGTAATTCGGGTCTTTTTTGAGGGCACGCTCGAAGTACTCGATCCCGGTCTTCAATCCTTCTTCGGTGAATTTGTTCCAGTGGTAAAGCCCCTCGCGATAAAAGAGGTACGCTTCCGGGTCTTCCGTGGATCGCTTGGTGAGGCGCTGGTCCTCCTCGCCGGTCAGGCGCAGCCGCAGGTTGGCGGCGACGTCCCGGGCGATCTGGTCCTGCAAATCGAGAATCGCGTCGCGCTTGTTCTGGTAGCGCTGGCCCCAGAGCTGGTTGTCGTCGCGGGTGTCCACGAGGGCCACGCTGATCGAGAGATCGTCCCCCTGCTGGTGCAGCGTGCCCGTTACGAGTACTTGCACCTTCAGGTCCCGTCCCATGGTCGGGACATCGATCTTTTGCCGCTTGTAGCGGGAGACGGAGCTGAACGGCCGCACTTTGAGGTCCTGGCGGCGCACCTGGGAGAGGCTGTTGATGAGGTGGTCCGCGAGGCCGTCGCTGAGGTATTCCGTCTTGGGGTCGCCCCCGACGTTCTCGAACGGCAGGACCGCAAGTGCTTCAATCGCCTTGGCTGCGGGTGATGGACTGCCAGGATCGGAGTGATTAGTGTCTCGCGTCAGCAAGTACACCGACGCGCCGATCGTTCCGATCAGCAGTACAGCCGAAAGGACGCCGACGAGACGCAGGGACAAACGGCGGGTTACCGCGGGCCGGTAAAGGTCTGGATCGGTCGCCGCCGCCCGTAAACCTAGTGCTAAATCGCGGGCTGACTGGAGCCGCGCGTTCGGGCTCTTGGCCAGGCACTGACGGATAAGGCGCCCCAGCTCCGATGAGAGCTGGACTCCCGAAGCCGTCGGGGCCGCCGGTTCGTCATGCAGGATTGCGGTCATGGTTTCAGCGGCGGTGTCGCGCTGGAAGGCCCGCCGGCCGGTCACCATCTCGTACAGCACACAGCCCAAGGAGAAGAGGTCGCTGCGTGCGTCGGCCGGCTGCCCGCGTACCTGTTCCGGTGACATGTAGCCAACCGTGCCCATCACTGTGCCAGCTTCCGTCTCCGCAGGGATGTACGGACTCGTTTCACCCTGCGTATTGGATACCGAGGAAACCCGGGCCAGTCCGAAGTCGAGAATCTTCACGCGTCCGTCGGCAGTCAGGAACAAGTTCTCCGGCTTGAGGTCCCGGTGGATGATGCCCTTGGCGTGGGCGGCAGCGAGGCCCTCGGCGATCGCTGCGCCGACCTCGACCGTCTCCCGCCAGGGCAGCGGTCCCTGTGCAATCCGGCTGCGGAGCGTCTCGCCCTCCAATAGCTCCATGACCGCATAAGTGATGGCCTCGTGCGTGCCATAGTCGTGGATGGCGAGGATGTTGGGATGGGAAAGAGCGGCCACGGCTCGGGCTTCACGCTCGAATCGCAACAGCCGGTCGGGGTCACTAGCGAACGGTTTCGGGAGGACTTTAACGGCGACTTCACGCCCCAAGCGCGTGTCGCGGGCGCGGTACACCTCTCCCATGCCGCCCGCGCCGAGCGGCGCTACAATCTCGTAAGGCCCCAGTCGGCTAGAGACTATGAGCACGCAAGGAAACTCCTTCATGTTCTACATGCGTGGCAGTGGCATTCCGCAGCCGACATATAGTGTGCAGACACCTACGATTTAATTCTTTAACGTTTAGTAAGCGTGGCAGGTGGCTCGGCGGTTGTCAACGGGAGCATCTCGTTTTTTGGCAAGCTCATATCAAGGAAATCATTGAATTTTCAATGATTTTCCGAGCCCCTCCGATTTTGAAACGATCGAACCGCTTTTTGGGATTGATAACAATCGTCGAGTAGGGGGGAACACTTGGAATGCATGCGTTACAGTATCCGTTCCCGTAAGTTGAATACTGAATTGTTTTCATAGTTTTGCAAACTAGCTGCCGTGTGTTTGCTAGCTCCGCATTCGCTGAATCGTTTAGCCAAAAAATAGGATGCTCCCTTCGTCGCTTGCCAGTCGGATTCCAATGTCTACAGTCATGTGCTGGCCAACTTTTGTTTCGGGTTTTATCGGTTTGGTTTTCAAAAACTGTTCCGATAAAACTTCACTGACGGTCGTATTGTGTGGAAGCGGCAGACGCTCAGTCCAACCTGTGGAAGCGGTAGCTGCTAGGTTGCTGGCTAGGCCGATCCTGCAGGAGTACGACGCTAGACACCAGCTTTCCGCCAAGAATGAAGCCTGTTGCTGCGAAAACGAGGGTCATGTACTCCCATTGCATTGTAGTGCCCGTATTAGTTGTATTGAAGTTTGCGTTTGCAGACCGAACGCAAAGGTCAGCGACGGGAGCCAGCCGCCGATGACGTTCGTAATTCACTCTGAGCGAAACGGCTGGCTCCCGTTCGCTGCACCGTCTGGTTCGCACTTTTCCAGGGCATCCACAACCCGCGTGCCTGCCAGGTAGTCATGCAAACACCGGCGTTCTTTTCCAAAAATCAAGAAGACTGCCATACCTGGAATAAATCCAACAATCGGAATGTAACTGAAGACCCCAGGGATAAGGTATCGAATAATAAATATCTTGCCGAAACCTGGAAGTTGCCCATTCACGTCAACTATTTTTGTCTTCATAGCCAGTTTACCGAGCGCCTGGCCGCGATTGAAAAGCAGATATCCATTCAGCACCAGGAAGACAACCCAGCCTGCGGCAACCACCATGGTCTGTTGACCGAACGTCATGCCCTCATAGCGCTGAGCTACCCCTGTTGCAAACTGGATTGGCCCGATAACCACGAACAGGATCAAGCCGTCAATCAAAAAACCGCTCAGTCGTTTCCACCGACTCGCAAGGGTTGTGGTTTCGTTCATCTGCACGTCCTCCCTCTCTGCGAACGCCAGGGATCAGCTATGATGAGAATAAGCAGTAAACCGACAACGGCACCGGTCTCCCCAACCTCGCAAAGAGCAAACCCTGCCAATTGAAGAATGATGCCGATACCAACGCCGAGGTTCGTTTTGGTTTTCTTTTCTGGTAGCATGGTGGTGTCCGTTCGCTCGACCGATTTTATTAGGCCAGTCCAAAGTCATACTCTCAATTTACTGCGTCCCGTTTTTGAATTCGCCCCCGGGTGCGCCCGGCAATCCCGTCATCTCTTGCAACTTCCTCGCAAACTCATAAGCAGTCCGAGGGACTTCATCTTCGGTTGTGGGAAAGCTCTTCACCCATAGCACAGCTCTTCCATCCACAGGTTTAAGACCGACGCTGCCCGTGTATGTGTCCGGCTCTTCGCCACCGGGGTGACAGAGATGCCGGACCACGATGGTGCCAAAGTCTGTCAAAGGACGGCAGCGTTTGGATGTTTCAAACCCGCAATAGTGCTTGATTGTAACTATATGGCGGTTTGAAAAGTGTAGATAAGTATGCCGGTTGCAAGGAAGAATCGCAACAATGATGAATGCAATGAGAGGCAAAAAACGATACAGCAAAAAATCGTATTCGCGTCGCTGTTCGTATTCGCGTCGCTGTGCGTTTTCCCGGAAGGTCATGCCGAGTATCGCCTCTTCACTAGTACTAAAAAACCGGTCTGTTTCCTGAACCGTCCGTGCCTTGACGGCTGGCCATGCGATTTCACTTTGGGACCACAGGAAAATTCCAAGGCCCACGCAGGCAACGGCCCAACCGAGCTTCCAAGCGACCCTCGTGTAAGTGTTGATCGTCCCTTCAATATCAAGGGTCTGATTAGACGTAGGCTCATTCATACAATCGGTATCACAACAAGCGCGCCCATCAGCATGACGACGAGGAAGCGAATCCTGATCACAACGGGCAAGTATGCGATGAGTGTAACCGTCGCCAGTGTGAGTATCTTCATGTGTTTCATTTTGTTTGTGATGTTGAACTGCAAAATGTTCTGCCGCCGAACGTAAAGGTCAGCGACGGGAGACAGCCGCCGATGACGTTGAATTCGTCTCTGGGCGAATCGGCTGGCTCCCGTTCGCTGCACCGACTGGTTCGGAGCCATTTTGTAACCCATTAAGTTTTCCTCCTTTGATTCGACCTTCCAATTCTTCCGCGCTAGGCCCATACTCTAAACTAAACGTCACATTCATAGTGTCGAAAAGGTGCGATGATAGCTTCGTGCTCGCCACGAACTCATAGAGCTGTCCTTGCCTGCTCGATGAAAGCGTTCCCCTCGCTTTAAGCTTTGCGCCGTAGGCTTCGTCTCGCGAGGCAAAAAATACAATTGAATCAAAACCAGGATTTGTACGTTTGAAAGCCTCCCACTGAGGGGCCACTTCTTCGATGTCTTTTTGCAGACGGCGCACTTTCCAGAAATCCCCGTCAAAAGGATGAAAAATGCCAGCAAGAGACAAAATCAAAGCAATAGAGCATAGCCACTTATAACGGCGTGTCCGC
>JANPNA010000508.1:0-19340 GCA_031427235.1 Pirellula sp. | reverse complement strand
CTTTGGCTTGATCCTGTCCAGCACATGCCGACGAAGTGATTTCGAGCCGACGTGAACTGGCTCTCTGGTACCCATGTCGCGCGTCACGTCCAGGATTCCTTTGGGCGGGCCGTGCGTTACCAAGATGTCGATGTCGTCCGGAATCGATTGCCACACAATATCCAGATCCGAGCGTTCCCTCATGTAAGCCCAGTCGAAGAATTTTGGCGTGTAGGGCGTACCGAAAATCTGAAGTCCATTCCACTCGGTCTGCGCGTGGATCAGAAACGTCACTTTGGGATAATTTTCGGCACGAATCAAGCCTTTTTCAATCGCCGTCGAGTGATTGCCAGGAACAAAGATCTTCGTCGGGATATCGAGCGCCGAATACCACTCAAAGAATCTTCGCGACTCCGGCTCATTCGTCCATGGTTCGCCGGACTCAGATTCATCACCACAATGAATGACCAAATCGACATCGGGTACTGAAAGTTGCTCGTGCGCGTTGTGGGTGTCCGAAATGAACCAAATTTTCATGAAACCAATGTACCGATCCTGGAATGGCGTCAGCCTACTCTACTTGCTCTTGGGGAAACTCATGGCCTAGTATGTTCGTCTCAATAGTTGACCAATGGATCGCACTCCTTCGTTTCGCAATAGACCTGCACGGTAGATTCGACCGGCCAAGGTGACGATCCCATAGGTGGAAGCAATCATAATACATGCTGCTAGTGGCGGCTGCCAGAACGGAACCGTGGTGCCCGACGCCAGACGCAACACCATCATCATAGGGCAGGACGGGGGAAAGAAACTCAACGTCGTCGAAACGATCCCGTTGGGCTCTCGAACGGCAATGAACCAAACCATCATCGGTGCCATCAAAACCATCCAGACCGGGAGCAAGAGCGTCTGTGCTTCCTTGAGCTCGTTGACGGATGCTCCAACCGTCAGGAAAATCGAACTGAAGAACAAGACCCCAAGCAATTGAAACAACAAAAACCAAGGCAACAAACCAATAGGGATCTTATCCGAAAGTCCCTGATAATTCAGAAAAAACAAGCCGCCTGCCCCATACAACACGAAGATAACCAGCGAACCAGCCACATTGCCTAGCAGCTTACCCCCCATGAGTTGCGAGGGGGTCACCGAACCCAGCAGAACCTCGGAGATGCGAAGACTCTTTTCTTCCATCGCACTCTCAAGCATCGGCTGGGCGGCCATGAGGATGACCATGAACATCAACATCATCACCCCAAACGGCAAGAACATACTCACCAGCGAGTCGATCACCGAATGTTCGTCCGACTTGCCCGTGTCGGTTTTTTTTATTGGCATGCTAGGTAACAACTCCACCCTGGCGTCTATCTGGGCAAATATCTTCGGATCGATCTGGTCCAAGCCAAAATGTTCCATTCGCACCTCGCGCAGACGCTGGCTGATGAGCGTGCTGAGCCAAGACCGTGCGCCGCTCATCAACGCATCCTGACTGTAAAACTTGGCGCTCGCAGTCGACGGTGCCGTTTTTCCCTCAGGCCCTCCTTCCGTCGGTGCAGCCTCAATGGCATCTAGAAAAGTCGTCGGGATTTCGACCAACGCATAGATGTCTCCATTTCGAATTTGATTGCTATATTCCAATCGTTGATCGTCTGACAATGCATTGGGTGCGGCAACAAACTCCCAGATGTCCGCTTGCTGATCCATGAACGTCGGACGCGAGCTGACCTTGCTTTTCTTGGTTTCAACCGGTTCGGTCGGCTTGGTTTGAATCGACGCGTTGCGCACAATCGCAGCTTTTTCGATGATGGCAAACAGTCGCCCCGTTCCATCGGAGACGACGATTTTTTGCGTTTTGCCGCCGCTGACTCGATTCAGTACCGGCATCGCCAGGAGACTGCCAAACATCAAAATCGGCATCATGACCAGCGTAAACAGAAAGGCTTTGGTGCCCACCATGGCAACGTATTCGCGGTGCGCTATAATCCAAAGCTTGAACATGATTTACCTGTTTCTCAATGGCAGTTCGGCATATGGAAATTTACTGTAGCTGAATGGGTGAACATTTGGGAGCACACATCGCATTCAACTACGAAATGACCGACTTGTGAAATTGATCCAGGATGGATTGTATCCCTTTGAGAGCCGTTGTCGCGGCGTCCGGTGAAACAATGCAATTTCCCAAGTTGCCAAAATGCTCCTCGAGGCATCGAAGCAATAACGTCCGTAGAAACCCTTGGTCGGGTCCATTGGGTAGTTTGCTCTCGTGGTAAAGTGTCTCCAGGTGCCGTTCTTTCTCACTAGCCCATGCGAAGATTTCTTCTTCGGTCATCTCGCCTCGCCGAATGGCTTTGAGCTGTTCTCTATTGAGTCGCAAATCAATATCGCGATGGGTCAGAATCTGCTCGCACTCATTCAATAGCCTTACGATATGGTACGCATACTTGACGTCGAATCCGTATTGATCGACCAGTTCACGGCGTTTCCCAATCGGGTTTTTGGTTCGCATTTTGTGCATGGTTGCGTAGGCGTAGCCTTTGAATTTGGGCCAACAGCCTTTGTGGAGAAAATGCTGACGGCTCTCTCGAATCAACGTGCCGACTGCCGTAATATGCAGAACGCAATCCTGGGCCGTGAACAGGGAATCGAGCATGTTCGGATTCCCCTCCATGCAAAGCGCAAAGTAGCGAACGATGCCGTAGATCGATAGATCGTACTCTGCGGCATGCGAATCGTTTAAATGACCATCGAGGACATGCGATTGCTGATAGTTTTCAAAGGGTTCGTGCGGTTTGCCAAAACCCGGTATCTTGCCCTCCAGATGTGGAAAGATGTCCGCTTTCGGTGGAATGCATACTCCATATACATCTCGGTCGGACGAATCGCTTGAGACTCCATACGCTTGGGACCCCATGATGGTTTCGTAGATCATGTTCGCAGGTACGAATCTTGGCGGCTTTATGAGCCCTTTTGCAAAAAGGTCTTGGGTGACGCTGGCCATGAAATGGAACTCTGTTCGGTGATTTGATTAATTGGGAGGGTGAGGCTCCTGCCGAACCATTGCGGCGTCAGCTCGGCTCCCGTTGTTTTTCAAACGAGCCAGTATCGCAAAGTTTACCTTTCCCTAACGCTATCCTGTAGAGATAATAAGCTACCGGCGTCGATCTTAAACTGGGCCGCGAAACACTTTCGCTAGCGTTCCCTAGTAGCGGAATGCGTCAAGCATTTCGTTGGCGTCCAGCATTCACGAAAGCTTTGACAGCTTCCGCTACGATTTAAATCGGCCCGCCTTAAGATCGACGCTAAGCTACCAGCTTGGTTTGGAGGAATGGCTCACAATGGATGGTGCAGCTAGAAAATGAACGAAACTCTTATCGTCCCGTTGGAAAATCTCGATCGCTTTGCAGGAGATCTTGGAGCTCAGCCACATAGTCGTTCGTTTCACTAAATGGTCCCCGATGTCCGAACCCCAAAACCCATACGCACCGACATCCGAGATTCGAGTCCATCCCGATGCTATTTCGTTCGAAGGGATCGTCAGCGAAGAAAACTACCGGAAGTTACTTCCGAAAAAAGAAATAATTCTTTTTCTGACGCTCGCTTTCCTCTTGATCGCGGTTGCGTTGCCAGTGTTGATTACGGCGTCGTTTTTCGCAATCTTCGTCGACGGTGATGCCGGAATGATTGTTGGGTCGGTAGGAATGACTCTCCTTACAAGTATTGCGTTGGTTTTTTGCATTCGAATGTCGTCATCTCGTAATAGAGCCAGAGCTTATCTCAAAAAGTTCCCAGACCTGTTGGGGCCATTGAAAGGCACCTTTAGTTCTACGGGACTGCTACTTGAGGACGAAGAAAAAACCCATTGGTTCCCTTGGGTTCTGTTATCACACTTGGTCGTTACCGAGGCGGGAGTGCGTGTTCCGTTGGGTGAGGATCCGCGTCGGTTCTTGGCTTTGCATGTAGAGCTGTTTGATGGCTATCAGCCGAGCGATATGGAGCAAATGAGGATTCGAAATAGAACGGCTCAAACGACTTACGAACAATTAGCGGTGGACAGCGTTGCCGCTTTCCAGAGCGAAGTTGGATCTGCAAATTATTATAGTGGCTGGATTCAGCAGCCCGTAACGTGGAGTGTTTGGATTACTCTGCTACTTGGCCCACTCATTCTGGGCATCTACATCGTCTTTTTGGTCTTTCAGTCGGTTCAAGCTCAATGGAGTTGGGTCCGTCTTGGTCTTGTGGTCGTTTTATTGCTTGCCGTGCTGCCAAGTGCACAGGGTATTGTTCGACTTCTTCGTAACCGAAACCGTTCAACCGCCATGTGTTGGGGGTGGTTGAGCGAGACGGAACTAATCTATGGATCCAACTTTCACGTCATCAGAATTCCGATGGCATCAATGAAGTACATCGGTCGAGACGCTGAGACATTGCAATTTCAGCTTCCCAGTGGAGCGAGTTTTTATCTCTTTCGAGCTCATTTCCAAGAAACGGGCCATTTCGAAAAGATACGTGCATTGTTCGAACGGCGGACAACAGAAGGACAATCGAGTTCATTGTAGCGCTTCCTTTGATCTGGATTTCAGTTCGTCCAGTTCCATTACCTCTATGCACCACGCATGATCAACGACACTACCATCTTTAAACCATACGACGCGGCCAGCACCACCGTGTGTTTTCATGCTACCTGGAAAGATTGAATTGTTCTTCCACAGTAATTGAATCGTATCCCACATTTCATCTTGGGAATTACCGTCAAGCTTGACCGTAATTGTTTTGTAGTCGGTACTTTTGCTGGACCATGCCGCAAAATCGGAGAATGGCTTTCGAAACTGCACCATATCAGAATTCCAATCGCAATTGACAAACAGTATGCAGCGACCAACCGAAGTGGCGGCTTTTAACTCATTAGGAGTAGTAACTATCCGAATCGCGTTATCGGCAAAGTCGTTATTTGTGGGATGCCCCGGAGATATTGCCCTCGAAGTTGTTGTGTCAATCGTCAAAAGACTGGGCCCGAAGACGCACAGCGTCAGTCCGATCGCAAACAACACGACGAAGACGGATTGGAAAAGGACGATTCGCAATTGTTGGGAAACAGACTCAAACATCAGTTCGGTTGTTCGAGGAACAAGAGAGGCATTGTGCCATGCTATTGTATACTATTCCGGTTTGGGGTCGATTTCTGGATTTCCGGACAGTTCCATTTGTCAAGCGTCCAATTGGGTTCCAACAAAGAGGACATCCGTCGCGGAGCTACGCATCTACGTAGTTTATTCGCAATGCAGCTTGTCTAAATTGAGTAAATGGCTACACTTCAGGTAGAATCGCACCACTCCTTTGGGGCAATTTACTGCATTTATGCTAGCAATCACGTGATTCCCATGGAAATCAAAACCAAATCCGACGTCTCGCCTACCCGGCCTGTGGACCAGCTTGTACTGGATTTGCTGAGGCGGCAAGAAGGGCTGTCCGTTACCGACTTGATGGAACGATTGGAAGTGACCGCGACCGCGATTCGGCAGCGGCTCGATCGGCTCGAGGAATCCGGGTTGATCGAGCGGCGCAAGCAAGGAGTCGGTCGAGGCCGACCATCGTTCAACTATTTCTTGACAGGCAAGGGTGCCCGGCAAGCCGGTGTAACCTACAGCGACTTAGCGATCGCCTTGTGGAATGAGGTCAATTCGATCGAATCTCAAGAGGTGAAAGCCGCTTTAATGGGACGGGTTTCGGATCGCATGGGTGGGGCCTTTCGCGAACTCTTGGCAGACGGTCCGCTGGACGATCGGATGCAGATGATGGCGGGCCTTTTGTCGAATCGTAAAATTCCGACCTGCTTGACCAGCGACTCTGGGTTGCCGATCCTCGAGGTGCAAGCCTGTCCCTATCCCGATTTGGTTGGCAGCAATCATGATCGCAGTGTTTGCAACTTGGAGACGAAAGTCTTGAGCACAGCCTTGGGGCAGGAAATGGAATTGTCTCAATGTCGTTTGGACGGACACAGTTGTTGCCAGTTCAAACCGACGGTTACTACCACTAACTCACCTATCATTAACTCACCTAGCACGGGCTCACCTAGCACGGGCGCTCCAAGCTGATCGCCCAACATCGATATTCCTCACCAAATTTTTAACCACTTTTCAACTGACCTTGGATCGAAAGTACAGATGTCACACAAACTCCGAATCGAAAATTTGCATGTCGCTGTCGACGGAAAAGCGATTCTACGCGGCGTTAATTTAGAAATTAAGTTCGGCGAAACACACGCACTGATGGGCCCAAATGGTTCGGGCAAAAGCACCCTCGGATTGGCCGTCGCGGGCCATCCCAACTACGAAATTACTGAGGGAGCAATCTATCTCGACGATCAAAACATCACCGAATGGGAAGCCGATCAGCGTGCCCGGGCTGGCATCTTCATGGCGTTCCAACGCCCGATCGCCATTCCTGGCGTGAAGACTGCGGACTTCCTTCGGCATGCCACCACCAATGTTCGGCGTCCGGATCGCAAGGAAGGCGAAGACTTGATCCCGATGCGAGAGTTTCGCAAGGAATTGAAGTCGAAAATGGAGCAACTCAAGATGGATTCGGAGTTCGCTCGCCGCTATGTCAACGATGGTTTCTCGGGTGGTGAGATGAAGCGTGCCGAGATTTTGACCATGGCCATGCTACTGCCGAAGTTCTCCATCCTCGACGAAACCGATAGCGGTTTGGACGCCGACGCGGTGAAGCTGGCGAGCGCGTCGATCGCTGAAATCGGGCGGGACAAAATGGGGCTGCTGATCATCACGCACCACGACAAACTCCTGGAACACAACAAACCTCAATTCACACACGTCATGCTTGGCGGTCGCATCGTGGAGACCGGCGGGCCTGAACTGGCTCGTGAACTGCATGATCACGGCTACGAACGCATCCGTAAAACCTATCCGGATGCCGAAGCGGCCAATCAAGAAATGCTTGGTAAAGAAGAAGTCGTGGCGGTCTAGTCAACCACCTCTCCATCGACCCAAGCGATCCATCACACAACCTAAAGGAACAACCATAATGTCAACAGATATTGCAACAAACGAATCGGTCGGAGAAATCAACAAGTACGATTTCCGCACCGAAAGCAAGGCGGTTTTCAAAGCCCGAAAGGGTGTCGACGCCGAGATCGTCAACCAAATCTCGGAAATGAAGAACGAACCAGATTGGATGCGAGACTATCGCCTCAAAGGCTTAGAGATTTTCCAATCCAAGCCGATGCCGAAGTGGGGCGGTGCCATCGACATCAACTTCCAAGATATTTTTTATTACTTGAAGCCGACCGACAAGCAAGGCAAGACTTGGGACGAAGTGCCCAAAGAAATCAAGGACACCTTCGATCGACTCGGGATCCCCGAAGCCGAAAAGAAATTCTTGTCCGGCGTAAAGGCACAGTTCGAAAGCGAAGTCGTCTACGGATCGCTCAAGCAAGATCTTGCAGACCAAGGCGTTATCTTTACCGATACCGACTCGGCTGTTCGCGACTATCCGGAACTCGTCAAAGAGTATTTCGGAACGATCATCCCATCGACCGACAACAAGTTTGCCGCTTTGAACTCGGCGGTATGGTCTGGTGGTTCGTTTATCTACGTCCCCAAGGGGGTCAAGATCGAGTTTCCGCTGCAAGCCTACTTCCGCATCAATGCGGAGAACATGGGGCAATTTGAACGAACGCTCATCATTGTCGACGAAGGGGCTTCGGTTCACTATGTCGAGGGTTGCACTGCCCCCATGTACACTTCCGAGTCGCTGCACTCGGCGGTCGTAGAGATCATTTGCAAACGCGGTAGCCGTTGCCGTTATACAACGATTCAGAACTGGGCCAACAACATTTACAACTTGGTCACGAAGCGAGCCGTTGCCTACGCCGACGCGACCATGGAGTGGGTGGACGGTAATTTGGGCAGCAAGCTGACGATGAAGTATCCGTCGGTCTACATGCTGGAGCCAGGTGCCCACGGCGAAATTCTATCCATTGCCTTTGCGGCCAAGGGTCAGCATCAGGATGCCGGTGCAAAATTAGTCCATTGCGCTCCCAATACCACGGGACAAATCATCAGCAAGTCCATCTCCAAGGGGGGCGGTCGCGCCAGTTACCGCGGGCTTGTGCGAGTTGAAAAAGGGGCCAAGAATTCCAAATGCAACGTCGTGTGCGATGCTTTGATTTTGGACCCGCAAAGCCGAAGCGATACCTATCCTTACATTGAGATCCTGGAAAAGGATGTGAGCGTCGGTCACGAAGCGAGCGTGTCCCGCATCGGCGAAGAGCAAATGTTCTACTTGATGAGTCGCGGCTTGAGCGAAGCCGAGGCCAGCACCATGATCGTGAGCGGTTTTATCGAACCACTGGTGAAAGAGTTGCCGATGGAATATGCGGTTGAAATGAACCGACTGATTCAGTTGCAAATGGAAGGATCGGTGGGCTAGATGACGACGACTGTTGCTCGCAATGAAACCGCCAACTTTGATCAAGCTGGCTTCGATCAGTTTCTGGATCGACGTATCGATCCGGTTTGGATCACGCAGGCACGCAAAGATGCTTGGGCTGCTTTTGAATCGATGGGATGGCCAAACCCTCGCGATGAAAACTGGCTGCGCTCGGATATTCGGGGCTTCAAGCTGGCGAAATATAGCCCCACCGATGAAACGCAGTCACAGTCGGTCGCCAACGCGCCCGTCCGCTTGCTAGACGGTGTCGAAGTCGCAGGATCGATCCGCTGCGAAAACGGGCTGGTCACCTCGGAATCACTCGATCCCAAGTTCGCTGCCAAGGGAGTTGTTTTTGGCTCGCTCAGCCGATGTGCCCGAGAACACGCGGAGTTGGTAAAGAAGCATCTACATGCTCAGATCAACGTCAATACCGATAGGTTTGCAGCTTTGCAGGCTGCAATGTGGACCGATGGATACTTCCTGTATGTACCCAAAAATGTCGTCATCGACAAGCCGCTGCATATCCATGCCGCCTTGGGAGACGGCAGCGTCGACCTTTCGCATTCATTGGTGGTTCTCGACGAAGGTTCCGAAGCCACTGTTCTGTTCGAGTCCAGTAGCGGGACTCACGATGCGGGTGGTTTTCACTGTGGTGGCGTTGAGCTTGTTGTACAAGCACGAGCTAACTTGCGTTACGTCGGACTTCAGGACTGGGGCAGCAACACTTGGCACTTTGCTCACAAACGAGCCAGTATCGGACAAGATGCCAACATTCAATGGACAATTGCTGCGGTAGGCTCCAAGTTTTCTCAAGTGGACCAACAAGTTGCTCTCGTCGGCAAGGGGGCAAGCAGCCACGTGAACGGAGTTTTGTTTACTCGTGATCGCCAGCAACTTACCTACAACACGATTCAACGGCATTCCGCTACGCACTGCAAGAGCGACTTCCTTTACAAGGCGGTGTTGCAAGATCGTTCAAGAACGGTTTGGCGCGGGATGATCAAAGTCGATGAGGGTGCTGACAAGACGGACGGCTACCAGCGAAACGACAATTTACTGCTTAGCGACATGGCCCGCGCGGACTCCATTCCGGGTCTAGAAATCAAAGCCGACGATGTGCGATGCACACATGGAAGCACCAGTGGGCGGGTTGACGAAGAACTGATTTTTTACGCCAGGTCGCGGGGCTTCACTCGCCAAGAGGCTATTCGTATGATTGTCACCGGATTCTTCCAACAGATTTTCGATCGCATCTCGATCGAAAGTGTTCGCGAAGCCCTCGGTGCCGCTATCGCTCGTCAAGTTCGCCAATACGATTAGAAAGTTGCTCAAAAGAAAATGACTGCCGAATTGAGTACAAACCAATTTGAATTCGCTTGCAAGCTGAGTGAATTGAAGCCTAGGGTTGCCAAGACGATTGAAGTGAACGACCGATTTGTCGTTTTGGTGAAATTAGCGGATGGCAAGATCTATTGCGTCGAGGACCTTTGCACGCACGATGGGGGCACGCTCGGGGACGGAGAGCTGGACGGCGACTGCTTGGTATGTCCAAGGCACGGCGCGAAGTTCGATGTGAAAACGGGGGATGCGATGTGTATGCCGGCCACGGAACCAACGCTATCGCATGAAGTGCGAATCGAAAACGACGAAGTTTTCGTGCAATTGAAGGATAATTAGTGTAGCTCGGCACTCCGTGCCGAACCGCACTGCACGGCACTGCACGGAGTGCCGTTCTACACTTGTCAAAACCAAAACACCTATTCGAGCGAAAAATGCCAATCACTGAAGACCACGTCCGCGAACAACTCAAGCTTGTCATCGATCCGGAACTTTTTGTGAATATCGTTGACCTCGGGTTAATCTATGTCGTCGATATCCAACCGGGTGAAGAAGAGAAAGAGAATGTCAATGTCGAAATGACGTTGACCAGCCCTATGTGCCCCGCCGGGCCGCAACTCGTTGCCAACAGCCGTCAAGTCATCGAAGCGATCGAAGGGGTTGGAGCGGTCGATATCAAAGTGGTGATGGATCCACCTTGGACGCAGGATCGCATGACGGAAGATGCCAAGGACCAACTCGGTATTTTCTAAGCTATGGACACTAAGCTATGGACACGCAAATCATTTACCCCGATTTATCGGAACTGCAAGAAGAACTTAACGATCTGGATACGTCCGAAGATCGAATTCAGTTTTTAATCGAGCTTGGGCAATCGTTGCCACATTTCCCAGAAGAGTTTTGCACCGAAGAGTTCAGGGTGATGGGCTGTCAAAGCATGGTGTGGATTGTACCGAGCTGGAACGGCAGAGTATTCCATTTCTCGGCATCCAGTGATGCTCCCATGGTGCGTGGGCTAGTGGCCGTTTTGATGTCCGCTTATTCAGGCAAAACACCGGATGAGATCCTGGCTTTTCCAATCGAACAGGTGCTTGACGGACTGCATCTGCGATCGTTTCTTTCGCCGCTCCGAAGCAACGGTTTGCATTCGATGATAAGACGGATTCGGCTTTATGCGGAGTCCGTGCAAGAATCGTCGAGCTCGAATGCGGTGGCTACTGGCGTTGC
The DNA here is from genome assembly GCA_031427235.1 of Pirellula sp. Classification (GTDB taxonomy): domain Bacteria; phylum Planctomycetota; class Planctomycetia; order Pirellulales; family Pirellulaceae; genus JBKCUI01. The sequence goes on along the minus strand of JANPNA010000508.1, from coordinate 8,348 downwards.
CAGCAATACGCAGTTCACGGACCTCGGGCCATTGCAATCGAGGATTGAAACAGTCCGCGCGGACTTCCCAATCCTTCAAAAGAAGAATCGAGACGGACTACTAGTTGCCTATTTGGATAACGCGGCTTCCTCGCAGCGACCGCAATCGGTCATCGATTCGATGTCCGGCGTTTTTACTGAACACTATGCAAACGTCCATCGTTCTGGGCATGAGTGGGCAGTTCAAACAACTGAGAAAATCGAAGCGAGCCGCGAAGCGGTGCGACGCTTTATTAATGCTGGCAAGACCGAAGAAGTCATCTTCACTGCAGGTGCAACTGCCTCTGTCAATTTGATCGCACAAGCTTGGGGAGATGCCAACCTCGGTCGAGATGATGAGATTCTCCTGACCGAGATGGAGCACCATTCGAACATTGTTCCTTGGCAACAGCTTTGCCAACGTAAGGGCTGCAAGATTCGTTGGGTTCCCTTTCGGTCTGACTACACGTTGGATGTCGAACAATTCGAACGCATGCTTTCACATCACACGAAGCTCGTATCGTTTACCGCAGTGTCGAACGTATTCGGGACGATCAATCCAGTAAAACAACTTGTTCAGTTAGCACATCGAGTCGGAGCGACGGTGGTTGTCGATGCGGCACAAGCCACGCCGCATGGTGCGATCAACGTTCGAGATTGGGATGCCGACTTCGTGGTCTTCAGTGGCCACAAGATGCTTGCTGCGACGGGCGTCGGTGTGTGCTATGGAAAGCAATCGATTCTTGAAAGCATGCCAGCTTGGCAAGGTGGAGGCAGCATGATCAAGCTGGTGACCTTCGATGGTTTTTCGTTGGCGGATTTGCCGCATAAATTCGAAGCTGGCACGCCCGCCATCGCCGAGATTATTTCCCTAAAGCCAGCCATCGAGTATTTGGAAGCCATCGGGCATGAGCGGTTGATGGAGCATGAGCGTTTGCTGGCTGGTCAAGCCATGCAAGGGTTGCTAACTATTGACGGACTGCGGATTTTTTCGCCGGCCCTGGAATCGAAGAGCGGCGTGGTTTCGTTTGCGGTGGATGGGATTCATGGCGAGGAGATCGCTCGCGTGCTCGATGGCCGGGGAGTTGCGATCCGCGTCGGACATCACTGCGCGATGCCGCTGCATAGTCGACTGGGCGTATCCGTTACTTGCCGAGCCAGTTTTTATCTCTACAACACGCCGGAAGAGGTGAATCGTTTGGTGGAGTCCGTCGAGCATGCGGTGAAGCTGCTGAGGTAGGTCGGAGTTTGGCAGCATCATCTCGGAAGCGAATTCGACGAGCACACATTGTAGCTTTTTTCCGCTAAGATACGCGTTCAAGTGACGGCCGCTCGCCTAAGAGCTATGTTTCCACTGGTTAAGACACCACATCCATGAATAACTACGCTGATTCGGCTTCCGGATTTCCATTGCCTTCGCCGATCCAACCTCGTGTCTCCGGGGTGCGATGGTTTCTACGGCGGATTGTCTTCGGCATTTTGTTCGCTGCTCCGATTCTGCTAACCCTGTTCGTCGTCTACCAAATCTATCTGATTTTGAATTCATGGGTAATCGATCCGGTTGCCTCGTTGCTTGCTCCACTGATTGTGCCCAAAGGCATTGATAACCCGTACTGGACGGCGGTTGAGAAGTACGTAACACCGCCCATCTCGCTTTTGACGGTTTTGTTGATTTTTTACGTTCTTGGGTATGCCTTTCAATCGCGATTGAGTCGTTGGGTGGATTGGGGTTTCAGTTACATTCCTGGCATATCGGTGTTGTATCGAGCGGTTCGCGACGCTTCGCAGGCTATGCAGGGCCCGGACGGATTGAAGAAAATCGATACGGTTGTACTGGTACCGTTTCCACATGCGGGTGCGAAGGCGACTGGATTCTTGATGGGCGAGTGTCAAGACATAGCTACCGGCAAGCCACTGGCATGTGTGTATGTTCCTATCGGTCTGTTTCCTCCGTCTGGCTATACACTGATCTTCCCGCGAGAAGACGTGATCGCGACAGGATGGGAGGCTACTTCACCGTGGAAGCTGCTTTTATCCGGCGGGTTGACGATACCTCAAAAAGTCCCTTTCAACGCATCCAAATAGAATGGTTCTGACGCAAGCAGCGTCAGCCACGTAGAGAGTCGTTCTGACGCTCGCAGCGTCAGCCACGTGGCGGACGCTGCGAGCGTCCGCTAATCTTTGCGTTCAAGGATTGACGAAACGGCCAGCAAACCTTACTTTTCCTAGTTGTTTTACGAGTTTCTACCAATGCAGATAACGAGGATTTAACGATGGCACGCGCCGGAGCAATTACGTTCAAGGGTACCCCGATGACACTACTTGGCACAGAGCTTGCCGTTGGTAGCCCAGCACCTGATTTTACCGTCCACTTTTTCGAGGGGGGCCTCAAGACCATTACCAAAGCGGATCTTAAGGGCAAGCCGACTATCATCAGCGTCGTGCCGTCACTTGATACAGGCGTCTGCCAGATCCAGACCAAGAAGTTCAATGTCGAATTGGGGGCCATGGGGGACAAGATCAACGCTTTGACCGTAAGTCGGGATTTGCCATTCGCCATGAATCGCTTCTGCGGGGCCGAGGACATCAAGGCGATGAAGGTCGGAAGCGATTACCAAAACGGAGGCTTCGGCATGAGCTTTGGATTGATGATCGACGAGTTGAAACTGTTGACGCGCGCGGTCTATGTCTTGGATGCGGACGGCAAAGTGGTCTACGGAGAAATCGTACCTGAAGTGACTCAAGAGCCCAACTATGCGCCAGCCATTGCTGCTTTGAAGTCGCAGTTGTAGTCGATTCATGGCGCGCTAGCTTAAGTGCGATCCGTATGGCACGTCCCAGAGCGCTAGCGATGGTTGTGGAAAGTGTGGCAAATGCTCCTAGCGACTCACCACGCCCTTCGTAAACTCAGGGGCGTGCCACATGTTGATGGGTACCTCGCGAACATAATTACAGCCTCCAGAGTTGCGAAAGTTCTTTTTCCCGTCTTCCCGAGACGCGAATCGCTGACTTCTCGCTGGGACTTCGCTACGAGCGGCTGAATAAGCGTTTGCCCAACTTGCGTCCCAACGGACTGAAAAACATCGGCAGCAGCGCTGTGGCTGTTAGAACCAACAGTAGTGGCGGGTCGACAATCGCCCACGCTCCTTGCTCAACGACAGTCCGTACGTTGGGGATTCGGGAGCCAAGAAAGGTGAAAACGATCGTTGCAGGCAGTATTCCAACATGGGTTGTCCACCAAAAAGTCACCAAAGGGATATTGGTCGCTCCCGCCCCGTAGTTGACCAACGTGAACGGCGTGTGTGCTAACCTTAGCCATAACAAAAAGAACGCCCCATCCTGATCAAACCGTTGGCTGATCATTCGCAATCGGATTTGCCATCGACGGTGTACGATTTGATTGACAACAAAGCGGCCAAGTAGGAAGGAAAGGACCGCCGCCGCAGTCAATCCAATTTCAACTAGGATGAGGGAGGCGACGAAACCAAATAACCATCCGAATACAATCGATTTGCCAGCCGTGCCCGGGAGCAACGATAAACCAAAGTATAGCAGTAGCCCCAGTATCCAACTGCTGACCGGCGCTAGGGCAATTTGTTTGCGAACCGAAATCTCGCGATCCACAATCCAATTCAAGCTTGGTAGATACTGAACGCTAATCCCAAGCGCGACGACGGCGACGACTAATGTGAGCGCGAAGAGCAAGCGGCGCGTTGGCATCGCGATGCCGATTCGACGTTTACGTGTCACCGCTTCGATTTCTTCATCGGGCTGCATTCGTTCATCGAGATTGTTAATTCGTGTCATTCCGCGATTTCCTGTTCCGAACAGGGCTCACTCTTGTTGTAACAGTTCATTACGCCCATCGCTATCGCTTAGAGCAAAAGGTCAAAACCCTCGGCATAAAGCCGACGGCATGCGATCACGAAACATGCTTGAGGATTTTCGAGAATGCTTCGGCAGCCAGACCAGGCTGCTCTGCCCCCCATATCGCGTTGCTGACAGCGACGCGGCGGATTCCTGATTCCAAAAGCCGATTCAAATTTGTCAAGTCGATTCCTCCAATGGCAAATGCTGGCATGCTGGATCCCGCATCCCGAAGCAATGCAGTCGCTTCACGTAGAAACGGGATTCCCGCGAACGATGAAAAGTCTTTCGTATTCGATTGGAAAGTCGGCCCGCAGCCGATGTAATCCACGCCCGCCGCGAGTGCCTCACGCACTTGGGTTATATCGTGGGTCGACAGCCCCAAGACACACTCAGGACGGATAAGCGATCGCGATTGCAACACGCTCAAATCGGTTTGGCCCACATGCAGGCCAAACGCGGTGGTGCACTGTAGGATGTCAGCCCGATCATTCACCACGATACGCGTGTGATTGGCGTCTACCGCGTCAACTGCGGCCTGCGTGTAAGCAATCAATTCCTGAGCATCCCGCTGTTTGTCACGAATCTGGATCAAATCGACACCGGCTCGGCTGAGTTCACTCACCGTTTGAACAAACGCTTTCAGTGGAGGTTGGCAGTCGGCAAGTACGTACAGTTGTGCCTGTGCTAAGAAGGCTAAGTCACGTTTCTGCGAAAGGAGCAGTTGTGCATTGAGGTCGTAGACTCGGTATCGAACCGCTTCGATGGAGGCAGCGGAACTGGGATAAAGGAACTTGGCAACTTCCTCCAGGCACCTTAGCGACTGCTGAATGCGCTGTGACGCAGCTTTCGAGATTTCTAACAGGCCACCGGCCCGTGAAGATTCGGATGTGGTCTTCGACTGACGTCCGACATCGTCACCTGCATTGCGACTTGCGTAGAGCTGTTCGTGGCACCAGTCCTGGGATGCGGCCCTGAGTTGATGCCGAAGTAGTTTGTATTGGGTTTGGAATGCAGCTTGATCTTGAAAGCGAGCGATATCTTCCAAGGTGCGCAGTGCTTCGAAGGCTCTGTTTAGGTTGGCGTCCAGCAGACGGTGTGCGGCCAAACTTTCGGTGTGGTTCATGTTCGATTCAGGGTAGTGTTGGATCAATTGCCCACGAGTTCCGTATCCAACTGGCGAACTTTGGCATGCAGCAGGGGTAGTTGCTTTTCTGGAGTCGAGGCATCCCGACGAGTTGCTTGACAGTGTAGCACGGCACTCCGTGCCGTGATGCAGCACGTAGCGAGGTGGGCGTCCCAGAAAGGCGCAACTGCGTGCATTGCGTGCAGATTGACGCCAGTCGCCATGGCAGTGAGAATAGAGGCCTTGTCTCGCCGCTCACTTGTGACCTTCGTTTGGGTAAAAAAAGTGGTATTTCCCTCTAAAACTAAGCTAACTTGTGCGTTGATCGCATGCCTAGCTCTGTTTTCGATCGCGTGCGCTCACTGGCAAAAAGGTTCGCCGTGGCAGCAGGGTTCGCCGTGGCAGCAAGGTGGTCGAGGACCGGGCTTCCGAGAACAGCCCAGCCAAAACCGCAGCGATTTCCCAATGTGGACGATCGAGGCTCCTTTCAAAGCAGACGTTTTTACCTTTGCTAGGATCAAATACACTTCGTTAGCGGGTAGCCGAGGGAATCGTTGGCAAAACGATTTTCCGGATAGCGACTGGAACTTTTCGTACCGTCTGCAAGAGCTGACAAGCATGAAAGTCGATCCCAATGGAAAAGTTCTTGAGCTGACGGATCCAGACTTATTCGATTATCCGTTTCTCTTTATGAACGGCGTTGGGTCACTGCAGCTCAGTCCGGACGAAGCCATTTTCCTTCGGCGTCATTTGCTCAACGGTGGTTTCTTGATGGTGGATGACTTTTGGGGCGAACAAGAGTGGTCTCGTATGAAAGATCAAATGAAGATGGTATTCCCGGATCGCGAGCCTGTCGATCTTCCATTATCGCATCCGCTTTTCCACATCGTGTACGACTTGCAAGTGAAACCTCAAGTTCCAGACATTCGCACATGGCGAGCTGGTTCTCTTTTCGAATTCAATCACGGTGGTTCGCCCGGTGACAAACTACCTCATTTTCAAGCGTACCATGACGACCAAGATCGTATCGTTGCGCTCCTCTGCCACAACAACGATCTTGGTGACGGCTGGGAACGAGAGGGAGCAAATGCCGACTATTTCGAAACCTTCTCTGTCCCCTTTTCTTATCCGATGGGCATTAACATTATCACCTACGCCATGACCCACTAGCCCCGTCGGGCCGAGGTTGAGCGGGAGCTTGTCTCCTCTCAACCTTGTTTTGGCGTACTACGACCATAACGCTACCTGGCACCCCCGCTCCCGCCTCGTAGGTCGCCAGAACGGGGTCCGTCGGAGACAAGCTCCGAGCGGACGGAAATCCATCATGGGGCGCATACCACCCTATTGCTTTTCCGCTCGCACGTTTGCCGCGGCCTGCATCTTTCGAATGCGAATGCGATTGCCTGCCTCTTGCGGCGAGTTTTCGAATTCATATTCCTTGATGGCTTCCGCCGTGTTCCCTTGCTGCTCGTAATTGCGGCCCAAGAGATAATGAGCATGAGCATGCCAATGCTGCGTACCTGGAATCTGCAACAATCTCTTTTCTAGCCAGTCATTTGCTGTATCCAGCTTACCCAAATCGATGTTCAGCATTGCGAGAAAAACCGCGATATCGAATTTGGATCGACGATAGAACTGCTGAGCTTGCGCCACTCGAAACTGGTAGCTTTCGATCGGTTCGGTCGGCGATCTGACGAGCCCCAAGCTCGCTTGAATGTCGCGATCGTACGCCAGTTCCTTGAGAGTCTGCTCGTCGACGCGAACATCCATATAAGCTCGCAACGCGCCAGACGCTTCCACGGTGTTTTCGAACTGCCCTTTGAAGTGTAAGTTTCTTGCTCGACTGATTGGCGTATCCGTTATGAATGATCCAAACGCATGAATGTACGAAATGGAGAACGGTGACATCTCATTGAGCCGTTCTCGCAACGACTGATTGTAGACGTGGGCTAGCCAAGGGACATTCCACAGCCGTACGGATACTACAGGATCGATTTTCGAAAGCTTTTCTTCGAACGCGTCCGCATCCATGCTGAGTCGAACTCGGTTTTCACCCGTAATCGATCGTTCCAGCGTGTGCATCGTCCGACCGACGGCAAAGGGTTCGAGGTCGATGAGTGCAATTAAGTTCTTCAAGTCCGTTTGCGCTACAGGGTAATCATCAAATCGGCCTGGCAGTCTCGCTCGACGCAACACGGCTGGATTCTGTTTCGCTTCGCGCAGCGTTGCAATTCCGTCGCCGGTCTGACTTGGAATGGGCAAGGCCCATTGGGGTTCGAAGAGATAGAGTTCACCTCCGATCGGTACGGCCACGCACCACAAACGTAACGAGGCGTTTTCCGTCGCTCCCGAGAGGCTCGGCAATGCCAAGACCACACAGTCAATCCCCTGAATGAACGCGAGTTGCGTGAAGACCCTGGCCCGCTCCCAAGTGTCGCCACGAGCAAACATCATCGTTTGCCAAGGCAACTGTCGGTAGGTCGGTGCCTTGTCGTCGATAGGCAATTCCGAGTTGGTTACCAATCGCAACGCCTCGTTCGCTTGGCCATCAATACCGACGTTGCACATAGCCCAGTCAAACAACTTCAACGTGGTTTCCAGTTGATTCCAATCATCGACGGCCAACACGCTCTTCTGCTGAATTAGCCATGGATTGAAAAGAGGGTCGCGGTACGGCCGATCGATTACCCATTTGCTTACCTCCTGCATCATCTGGCATTGCAATAGGTATTCGCATTCGGGTTCTCCAAACTCGAGCTTGGTCATCCGTTTCGAAAAATCGATCGTCCGCAGGGAGCCTGAAACCGAATCCAATAGCCCCGCTGACTTCCATGAATCGGCTTCCACCACGCTCTTGGACCACGTATTGAGTTGATACCGAATTTCCTTCAATGCCGCCGTCCGGTCCATTCGGATCAATTGAGGCAAATAGCGGAAAGCCTCACGAATCGAGTCCCTACGCTCCTTGCCCTGCGCTTGCCTTGCTTGGATCTGCTGCATCCGTGTGTTGTTCTTGTCCTCGCAACCTACCGAGCCGAAGAACATGGCTAGCGAAACCCATGCCAGCATGGTCGCCGTACAGGAATGCAAAAACGAATTTGGGCAAAGGAGTGTTCGGTTCATGGATCGGATTTACGTATTCCATGCCGCTACGGTTCGCCAAATCGTCAGGACTCGTTCCAAAACTCGTTCGAATTGATCCAAAGGCACCATATTTGGACCGTCGCTGGGGCTTTCCTCAGGTCTTGGATGCGTTTCGAAGAAGACGCCATCGATGCCGACCGCCGCGGCTGCCCTGGCCAACGGCTCCACCATAGCTCGATTGCCGCCTGTTGCC
>JANPNA010000507.1:0-27560 GCA_031427235.1 Pirellula sp. | reverse complement strand
GGCGTCGATCTTAAGCTGGGCCGCGAAACACTTTCGCTAGCGTTCCCTAGTAGCGGAATGCGTCAAGCATTTCGTTGGCGTCCAGCATTCACGAAAGCTTTGACAGCTTCCGCTACGATTTAATTCGGCCCGCCTTAAGATCGACGTCTGAAGACCGGCGGCGAGGATGGCGAACTACGAAAGATAGAAGAGGAAAATCAATTGCATTATGTTACTCCGATGAATCGGAGCACTCGAAATTGATTGAATCGCTTCGCCCTGCCAAAAATCGACCATCCCCTTGGTCGGTCCCAAAAATCCTTTACTCACTTGAACCGGACGACAAAGGGGGCGAAGTTGAGACTACGACCGTGTTCTTGACCGGTGCCGAATGCCCGTTCCGATGCACGATGTGTGATCTGTGGGCGTACACTTCGGCGGAGCGGACTCCGGTCGGAGCTATCCCGTTTCAATTGAGCCAAGTCTTATCGGCAGTGAATACCGGCAAACGACGGTGGCTGAAACTGTACAACGCCAGCAATTTTTTTGACCCCAGATCGATCCCTCACGAAGACCTCGCTGAGATCGCTGGCTTGTGTTCCAAGTTCGAACGGGTCATCGTCGAAAACCATCCACGATTTTGCGATGATCGAATGCGATCCTTTGCCGAGCAACTCGGTGGCCAGCTCGAAGTGGCCATGGGCTTGGAAACGATCCATCCTAAAGCCATGGCCGCAATGAACAAGGGGATGACGCTCGATGATTTTCAAAGAGCCGTTGAGAAGAGCCACAGCCTGGGCATGGATGTCCGCGCTTTCGTTTTACTTCATCCGCCTGGGATTGCATGGGCGGAATCGGTTGAATGGACTTGGAAGACTGTCGCCTACGCGTTAGAACGAAAGGTTCGGCATGTCAGTATCATCCCAGTTCGGGCCGGGAACGGATGGATCGACAATCTCATTCAGGTGGGGCAGTATCAGCTTCCAACGGTTTCGCTTGTAAAAGTTCTTTACGATGCTTGCCACGAACCTAAAATTCCAATTCATTCCTCCTCGATCGTCGAATTCGACCTTTGGGATTGGGATAACCTCAAAGGGGGTTGTGGACGTTGCCGACCCAAACTCAAGGATCATATCGAGCAATGCAATCGCACCCAAAACCTCAGTCCAATGAACGAAATTAAGCTCGATTGTGAATGCACTTTATGATGCCGTGATCATTGGCTCCGGTTTTTCGGGGTGTATCCTCGGTCAGATTCTTGCTCGCTCAGGTTGGCGAGTAGCAATCCTCGATCGGGCAAAACACCCGCGGTTTGCGATAGGTGAGTCCTCGACACCTACCGCCGATTTTCTACTCGCCTATCTCGCAGATCGCTGGAGGATGCCAGAATTGCGACCATTGGCTGCGTGGGGGACTTGGAAGGAATCGTATCCGCAGGTTACCTGTGGGAAGAAACGCGGATTCACTTATTTCGGCCATTCCGCGGACCAGTCCTTTCGTGATTGTCCAGAGCACTCTCGGTCGCTGATGGTGGCTGCATCCCAATCGGACTATTGGAGTGACACACAGTGGCTACGCAGCGACGTCGATGCGTTCCTGGCTGAGCAATGCGTCGCTAGCGGTTGCGAATTGTTTGAAAACGTCGATATCGAGGATGCACAGCGTGAGGAAACGACTTGGACCCTTCGAATTGCAGACCGTACGATTGGAAATGACAGGAGAGAGCTTAGAGCCAGATGGTTGATCGATGCTGGCGGAGCTGGGGATTTTTCCGAGCGATGGTTAGGGAATCGCCGCGATGATACTTGGATGAAGACCCAAACGGGATCGGTTTTCAGCCATTTTTCCGATGTGGATGGTTTTGGTGCGCATTGCGGTTATGAGTCCGACATAGATCCTATTGCTGAGTTTCACTTAGACGATTCCGCCCAGCATCATTTGACCGAAGATGGATGGCTGTGGATGCTCCGTTTCGATAGCGGTGTTACGAGTGTTGGCTTGGTTCAGCCGACGGACCGTTGGAAAACGATCCAGTCGCTGGATGAAGCCACACTGGTCTGGAACCGATGGATTTCTAAGTACCCGTCTATCCAGCGGATGTTGGCGAAGTCGCAGCCAGTGGGAAATGGTCTTAGTTGGTTGCGATGGAGCAATCGGCTAAGTCGGTGTCGGCAAAGGGCGGTTGGCGATGGTTGGGTTCAACTGCCGACCGCTTATGGCTTCGTCGATCCGCTGCACAGCACTGGGATTGCGCATGCCTTGAGCGGGGTGCTTCGGATTTCGGAGCTGTTGGTCGAGGATGGTATGGTAGACAAATGCACCTCGTCAAGATGGGTTGATTATGATCGCCAACTTCGCAACGAGATCGAGTGGATCGATTTGCTCGTGGGTGGCTGTTATCGATCGCTTCCGTCCTTTGCTACGTTTTGCGCTTTCGCGAGCTGGTACTTCATTTCAACCATCCAGTTTGAACGGGTGATGGCTCGCGATCCAAGTCGTTGGACTGATGGTTACTTGTCGTGTGAAAGCGTACCGCTGCGTAGGCAGGTGGAGGCATCGTACGATCAACTTTTGAGCCAGGGGGAAGAAGCAAACGTAGAGTCGATTCGGCGAGGAATCAGTGCGTGGAACGACGTTGGACTGCTAGTCCCGGTGCATGGTCAGCGAATACCGCACACGGCACCGCCGAAGAACGGTTGAGAGTTCGTGGCGGATGCTGCTAGCATCCGATGGCATTGCGATTTGCCGCCTTGGGTATGCGGCAAACACCGCGCCAAATGCACAAATGCACAAATGCACAAAGGGCCAAAGGGCCAAACGGCCAAAACGGCGAAACGAACGCACCATGGTTAGCGCAAATAGTTTGTGATGCCCCTTCAGGGCATCGTTCGGACGGTTTGGGGTTACCCAGGGCGGCGCTTCGCGACGTTCCGTCGCTCGCTTTGCCCTGGGCTATTAACTTACTGCCCCATTCGGGGCGTTTCTCATACCGACAACCGACAACCGACAACCGACAACCAATCATCCTCGGCCTGTCAATCGCCAGCGCTGTTGGAACAGCCAAGTATTGATCAGCAACAAGACCGCGCTCGAGCTCAATGCAACAATGAAATAACCGCCCACCAAAGGCCAAGAACCAAGTTTCGCCTTGGCCGTTCCGCTGCCTGACGCGACCTCCGACATGGGGGTACTATCCGCTGCCATCAACGGACTTGCTATTCCAAGAAACCTCAAATTTTCGACCTGGTTCCGAGCGATTCTACTTTCGCCCGAATCCCCATCGGGAGCGAAGCTCCAGAACAGGAAATAAATAGCGATCGGCAAGCAGTACAGGAACATCAATACGATATAACTGATCATCATTGCACTGCTAGTCTTTCGTAGCAACGTCGAAAGAAAAAGGGCCAAGACTGCGTTGAACATTGAGGCAACAATGCAGATTGCGATATAGACCAACATCGCTTTCCAGTTCTTAAACAACTCTGGGTTTAAGAACGATAGCAACAAAGGAAACATCAGAAAGGAGGTCAGTACGAACGAAACGCGATACCCCGCCAGCAGCTTACCCCACATGATCTCCCACGACGAAATAGTTGTTGTTAGCAAGAGATCCAACGTTTGCCGCTCTCGTTCGCTGGTGATGCTACCGGCCGTAAATACAGGTGCCGCCAAAATATTGAAAACCAGTACGTAGCCAACATAATAGGAGGCCAAGTTGGGCATCAAAAACAGCAATACCGCCATCAGCGGAATCGCTAAAACCATACTCAGTTGAATGACCAACCGCAACATGAGAGTCCCTTGGCTAAACAGCTCTGCATGCATTTCCTTGTCGTAAACAGGATTGGCCTTGTCGTCCATCAATGTCTTGCGACGCGGCGGTGCAAAAAGATTGTCGGGGAACTGGTCTCGCTGAATCACCAGTCCAACCGCTTCGCGTTGCTCTTGGTCCAAATCCACCACTTCGCTTCCTTGGCTACCTACGTCCGGTGGATAGAGCAAACGTCGGGCTGTTATTGCCAACAAGGCGAAGCCCACAAACAAGCAAATCGCAGGTACAAACGTAATGGTAATCAGAAGTCGCAAGTCCCCTTGTTGTGCCAGCCATAACCATGAGACCACTCCAACGATGAGAATCGGCAGGATCAAAACGTAGCTCACAACCAGCGATGCACTTGTTCGTTTAAAATAACTTGAGCAATACATGCTGATCGAGCCGAACAAGAAAATGGCTGACAGAAGGCCGACGTAAGCAGCCAACAGCTCGTAGATGGAAACGCCCCCGAGCGGTAGGCAAAGCATGATGATGGGCAACGAACCTGAAACCAATACCACCAGATGAGCTAGTGCCGCAATTAACTTGCCAGAAACAATCACCCAAGGCCGGAGTGGACTGGCCAGCAGCATTTCATACGTTTTCCGCTCCTTCTCACCGGAAATGGCACCGGCGGTGAAGCTCGGCGCCATCAACGATGCGATCGCAAACTGCCCGACAAAGAAGAAATCGACCAACCGCTGAGCCGATGCAGATTCACGGCTCAAATCGATCCTGGTGTCCCGCGGGTAAGCGATCAACACGACCGAGGCCAACGCGATCTGATAAACCAGCATCAGTAAGAAGGCTCGCGGCGTTCGCAGGTTGGAAATCAACTCACGTTGCAGAACAGGGTTGTCAATCGCGAACATAGGCCAGTTAAAATGAGAAGTGGGCGAAAAGGGGTTGTCTCTCTTGGAAGCCCTAGTTTATCCTCTCACGTCCCCATCGTTTGGCTGAGCCTTACCTACCTGGCGAATTCTATGCAAAAATTTCCAATGATCTTGGCTGGCAAATGTTCGACTCCCAACCAGGATTTGAAGGTCGGAGGTGTGATCATCGGTGATACGCCCAACATGCGTTTCGACTCCATGCCCTATGGTGGAATCAAGGCCAGTGGGTTCGGACGCGAGGGAGTACGCTACGCGATAGAAGAGATGACGAACGCACGGTTGATGGTATTAAAGCCGGGAATGTAACGGAATCAACGTGGCCGCGTCACGGCGTTTCGGAACCAGTCGCTCGCGCGTTTTGACAAAATAGTCCTCAGGTTGAGCGGGAGCTTGTCTCCCCTCAACCTTGTTTTGGCGTACTAACTTAGGACGCCAAAACTTCGTCCGTCGGAGTCAAGCTCCGAGCGGACGAAAATATTTCGCATGCCTAGCGTCCTGTTTTACCAACGTGAACCGGTGCTAGCGCACGTCGGCTAATGCTACTTGAGTGGCATACCCGGTTCGGCTTTGCCATTGGTCGTGAGGATTTGAAAATGATGAACGCCTGCCGCTAAAGGGTGATCGCTTGACCAGACGATCTTTTTGTCCGGCGTGACCTCGACCATCGAAATCCCTTTGTTGGCGCCGTGGCTTCCGATGACGGTATTGCCGTTGGCAAGCCGTTGCGAGCCACAGGGATCCTTAAACAGTCCGTTCACATCTTCGTTCGTAATTTTCCAGACGATCGCTCCACGCGGATCGAACTCAACCACTTTGTTGCCGTGCGTAAGCGAGGCGACGGTGTTTCCATTATCGAGCCGTATGGCCGTGAATGGCCAGTTCTCCGCTGCTCGGCCACCGACTTCTTCTAGATCTGTTTTGAAAACTTGAACGACTTTGCCGTCGGGCGAATACTCTTTGATGGCGAACGCGAGCAAATGCGGTACGAGATAATTCCCGTTTCGTAGCTGCCGAGCCATGCGCGTTTGCATGTGGGCATTGTCGGTTTCTGGCTGGAGCGGTACATCCGTAATGATAACGCCCATCCCGTTCACTTCCAGCAGTCTAGGGTGAGTTCCCAATTCGGTAATGAGGGTATTGCCGTTATAAAGACGTTGGGTTGTACCGATCTCGCGATTCTCTTTGCTTCTCGCGTACGAAAAAACCATTCGTTTGTCACGCGTTACTTCTTCAACGCGATCGCTGTAGGCCAACAGGATATTGCCGCTCGGCAATACAAAGCCATCCCGTGAACCGGGCGTATATTCCCAGCCGGTCGAGCCGTCTTCATTGATGATCGCGGTCTTTGCCCCCATCACCAAATAGGAATGTTGGATGGGTGATTTTTCGTCCGAACGTGCTGCCGAAGTGAATCCAGTGAGACAACACGCGAAAAGAAAAAATTGGAATGCTCGATTATGCATGGGTTATTCGCTAAAAGAGGGAGGCGAAAATAGTAGTTTTGATCAGCCGCTCGTGTTACACATGATAGCGTCTTGGTGCCATTTCGTGTTTTGGACCGTTGGAATGGCCTTTTCTGATGACTTCGAAGCTGCGGTGCCTTAGAATTAAAGCCTCGATGCGTGAAAAAACGCTAAGGCAGTATTCTTCCCTCCCTGGAACGTGAGTCCAAACAAAACTATGAAGTTTATCGTCGTTTTTTTTAGTGTGTTTTTAGGTTCGTTTCTTCACGCACAGGAACGAAACCTTTTCAATGGCAAAGACCTTTCTGGTTGGGATGGAAACCCAGAGCTTTGGAGCGTTCAAGACGGAGCGATCGTTGGCATTACCAAGGCGGACGAGCCACTTCCCTACAACCAGTTTTTGATTTGGCGCGGCGGCAAAGTCAAGAATTTTGAACTGCGCGTTACGCTTCGGCAAACAGGCAACAACTCTGGCATCCAATATCGAAGCCGCGAATTGCCTGAAGTTGGTAAATGGTCCATCGGCGGCTACCAATGCGACGTTCATCCAACGCCTGCCAACAATGCAATGGTCTATGACGAACGCGGGCGCGGGATCGTAGCCAAGAACGGGCAAGAAGTGATTGTGGATGGATCGGGAACCAAGTGGTTGGTTAAAGAACAAGCACCGATCGAAGTGAAAGTGCCCGTGTGGAATGAATACAAAATCATCGCGCGCGGTAACCACTTGATTCATCAAGTGAATGGCAAGACAACCGCAGAGCTTATCGACCATCAAGAATCGGAACGCGAACTGGACGGGCTGCTTGCCTTTCAAGTGCATCGCGGGCCAGCCATGAAAGTCGAAATCAAGGAAATTTTTTTGAAAGAACTGCCTGATGGGGACGTCTTGTCCGTTGAGCAAAGACCGGTCCCAAAAGATGCCAAAGTCATCGGTGCTCCTGACAAGAATGCGAACCCTGCACCAAAAAAGGCTACCGAACAAACCCCTACGGCAAGCACGCTTCCGAAAGCAGAGAGTACGACACCCAAAGTAGAGAGCACGACTCCAAAAGGTGACGATCCTCCAAAACCCCGAACACCTAGAGCTAGACAAACCGCCGTTGGCCCCGCGGTTAACGAAAACAAAGCGACCCCCATCGATCGCATCAAGGTAGCCAAAGACTTCCAAGTCGAACTCCTCTATTCGGTGCTTGGCACAGAGGAAGGATCCTGGGTCAATCTATGTTTCGATGATAAAGGTAGGATCCTTACCAGCGATCAATATGGTGGACTTTTTCGTTTCGCCCCGCCTCCATCTGGCCAGCCCTTGGATCCAAAAAAAGTCGAGAAACTGGCAGTGGAAATCCGAGCTGTGAATGGCATGGTTTGGGCTTTTGGAGCTCTTTATATCGGAGTCAACGACTACGAAAAGAAGATCCCATCTGGGCTCTATCGAATTTCCGATAGCAATGGAGACGATCAGTTGGACAAAGTAGAAATGCTTCGAGCCATCGAGGCGAACGGCGACCACGGAGTTCATGCGGTGGTTCCAACTCCAGACGGAAAGTCGCTCTATCTCGTTTGTGGCAATGGAGCCAAGAAGACTCAAACCGAAGCTACCTCCCCAGTACCGTCCATATGGGGCGAAGATCATCTTTTGCCACGCATGCCGGACGGTAAGGGATTTATGCGAGATGTCGTCGGTCCGGGCGGGATCATTTACAAGGTTTCTCCCGATGGCCAGAAGTTTGAAGTCTTTTCCAGTGGCTACCGCAATATCTTCGACGCATCGGTCAACGACGAAGGCGAACTGTTCACTTACGACGCAGACATGGAATACGATTTCAATACGTCTTGGTATCGTCCAACGCGCGTCAATCATGTGGTAAGCGGTTCCGAATACGGATGGCGCAACGGTGCTGGAAAGCGACCTGAGTTTTACGCAGACAACTTACCAGCAACCATCAATATCGGACCGGGATCTCCGACCGGAACCACCTTTGGCTATGGTGCCAAGTTCCCCGCCAAATACCAAAAGGCTTTCTTCATCCTGGATTGGAGCTGGGGCAAGATGTGGGCGGTACACCTGTCTCCAAACGGTTCAAGCTACACCGCGACCAAGGAAGAATTCGTCTCCGGCTCACCACTCCCAATGACCGATGCGATCATCAATCCAGCCGACGGTGCCATGTATTTTGCCATCGGTGGTCGTCGCGTTCAGTCCGGCTTGTATCGCGTCACTTACACAGGCAGTGAGTCGACCGCATCCGTTTCGTCCGGATATCAACCCCAAGCAAATCCTGAGGCAAAACTGAGTCCGGAAATCGCGTCTGCACGTTCCCTTCGAAAGAAGCTTGAATTCTTCCACGGAAAACAGAACCCGCAAGCGATCGAAGCGGCTTGGCCACACTTGGCCAGCAAGGATCGGTTTATTCGATGGGCGGCACGCTTAGCCATCGAACATCAACCGCTTGCAACCTGGTTGCAAAGGGCTTTGCGTGAGACCAATGCAGCCACGCAGGTCGAAGCAATTCTCGCGGTTGCCAGAGTCGGTGGGATTTGTCCATCACTGCGGACAGAAACGTCGCCAGCCGTCGATACGTCTCTGGGTGCAAAGCTTTTAGCCGCCATGGAAAAAATCGATTGGCAGAAACTGCCATCGGATCGACAACTCACCTACGTTCGGACCCTTGAAATCATCTTGAATCGTTTTGGTCGACCGGACGATGCAACCGTTGGTCGATTGATTGCGAAATTGGATCCTGCGTTTCCAAGCAAAGCGTTTGATTTGAACTGGTTGCTTTGTGAGACATTGGTCTATCTGCAATCGCCAACGATTGCTGACAAGGCGATTGCACTGATGGCACATTCTCCAAGCCAGGAAGAACAGATCGAATATGCACGCTCCCTTAGGGCATTGAAGACGGGCTGGACGACTCAAACGCGAACTGCCTATCTCGAGTGGTTTTTGAAGGCTTCGAACTTCCGCGGCGGGGCTAGTTTTGACAAGTTCATCGAGTTCATTCGCAATGACGCGCTGAGTACTTTTGCGGAAAGTGAAAAGACAGAGCTCGCTACCTTGATAGCACAGAAGCCGGTTCGAAAATCGGCCATTGAAAATGTTGGTGCCATTTTCGCTGGCAGAAAGGAAAACGTGTACCAACTGGAGGAATTGGTTGCGATGGCAAACCAAGGGCTCAACCACGAGGGATCTTTGACGGAGGGTATCCTGCGGCGAGATCTTGAGAACGGACGCAAGATGTTTGGCGCCGCTGCCTGCTTTACATGCCACCGATTCGGCAATGCAGGTGGTTTCACCGGCCCTGACTTGACCAGTGCCAGCCGTCGATATTCGATAAAGGATCTGCTGGAGCAGATTGTTAATCCAAGCAAGGAAATCAACGAGCAGTTCGTACCGATCGAGGTTGTCACCGACGACGATGAACGGTTTAGGGGGGTGGTGGTCAATCTCAACGGAGATTCGATCACATTGAATACCGATGCCTCCGACCCAAACCAACAGAAGTCCATTGATCGCAAGAAAGTCGTAAGTATTGGAACATCGAAAGTCTCACCGATGCCCGTCAATCTTTTGGCGATGATGACCAAAAACGAGATCTTGGACTTGTTGGCGTACATACTCAACGGCGGAACGTCGTCGGAGTAAACATGATGTAGCAAGACGAGGCCCTCGTCTTCCAGAGCGGTGAATCATTTCCTTCAACGATACCGCAGGTTGAGCGGGAGCTTGCCTCCCTTCAACTTTGTTTTGGCGTCCTATTTCGATTTCTGCTTACAGACGCACGCATTTTCGGTCTGAGGCGGATCGTAGGACGCCAAAACGGCGTCCGTCGGAGGCAAGCTCCGAGCGGACGGAGGCGATTGCGGGCGGAGGCGATTATCGTTATCACAATCGCCATCGACCAAAGTACCGTCGCGTGCTGCCACAGCGTTGACCAATCCGTTCCTCTCAAAATGATTCCACGCGAAGCATCGATCAGCCAGGTTGTAGGAATGAAGTAAGAAATGGTCTTAAAGATTTCGGGCATGGAATCCAAAGGAAACACCTAGCCGGACAAGAAAATCGAAGGAATGATTGTCCCCATGGCTATCTGGCCAGCCGCATCTCGCGTGGCGGCTTTGGTTGAGATCAAAAGTCCAAACGCGAGCATGGTTAGCGTAAATGGCAATAGAAGCGCGAAGAGCAACACAACGTGGCCGCGAATGGGTACTTGAAACACGGTGGTCATCACCAACAAAATCAGTCCAAATTCGATAGTCGTCTGTACCACATAGGGAATCATCTTGCCAAAAATAACTTCGAAGCGTCGATCTGGGGCCACGATGGAACATTCGGCGAGCTGTGTATCGAGTTCGCGCAGACGAGCTACGACTTCGGAAACTTGGGCTTTCGCCTGGCGCAATTCCTCTTCCCGTGCGCCACGCTTGATCAGTTCGTAATTTCCGCGTCGTACTTGGCCATGTCCACTTCTTCGCGTCGCCAGCCCGCTTGCAACTTTTGCAGTCGCGCTTCGGACATTTCCAAGGCCGCCTTGGCTGCTGCGATTTGTTCAGGCAGCGGTCCATTGCACATCATATCCAGTTTGGCCTGAAACAACTCCTGCTGGGCGATCAATTGAGCCCTCTTGGCCTCGAGTTCCGCGGAATCTAGCAAAACCAGCGGCTGCCCGGCTTCGACCACGTCTCCTTCTTTCACGAAGACTTTCAAAACGCGTCCGCCAACTTTCGAACTGAGGCGAACTTCCTGCGTTTCCACGATCCCCGACAAAACGATCGTCTGGGAGCTGGATTGCGTGCACCCAACCAAAAAAAATGGTGACAGGCAGATGAGCATCAATCGCTTGAGGAATTGCATTCGGACGCAATGGCCTTGCGACAAGAAAGAGCTATAAGGTCACTTGTCGATCGACCCGCTCCACAGGAGCATCCGTTCCGTTAAAGGCATGCGAGTTGGACACTAATCGTAGCGGGTAGAAAGCGACAAAAGGAATAAAATCAAGGATGGTCGAACTTTCATTGCTCGTCAACCGTCGGTTCTACGGATACTATAGACATTTAGTGAGCGGCCCAGTGTAGCACGGTACTCCGTACCGTGTCCAGAATCACGGTACGGAGTACCGTGCTACATTGTCCAGAATCACGGTACGGAGTACCGTGCTACATTGGGCAGAATCACGGATGGATTCTGGACACGGATTGTTAAGAACCATTCTTGTAGAATCGTTTGGGAAAGAATGTTGGAAATGAATCGATACGACTATGACATAATCGTCGTGGGAGCAGGCCATGCGGGGACCGAGGCTGCTGCGGCCGCGGCCCGGCTTGGGGCACGCGTAGCTTTATTGACGGGCAATCTAGACACAGTCGGACAAATGAGCTGCAATCCAGCCATCGGCGGCGTCGCGAAAGGGCAAATTGTGCGTGAAATCGACGCGCTCGGCGGACTGATGGGCGAAACCATCGATCGGACCGGCATCCAATTCCGAATGCTCAACAGCCGCAAGGGGGCTGCTATGCACTCCCCCCGTGCACAAGCTGACAAGAAAGGCTACCAGTTCGAAATCAAACGCCGAATCGAGGAGATGGAAAACCTCGACTTACGGCAAGAATTGGTAGAAGACCTTCTCACCGAATCGATCGATGGTCAAGAACGGATCGTCGGCGTCCGCGTGAAAGGCGATGCAACCTATCACGCGAAAGCTGTCGTTCTAACGACCGGCACCTTCCTTCAAGCCATCATGCATACCGGCGAAGCCAAGACGCCAGGCGGACGAGCCGGAGAAGGGACCACTTCCGGTATCAGCCAAGCCCTCCTACGGTTGGGCTTCCGCGTTCAACGTTTCAAAACCGGGACCCCAGCTCGTCTCAATGGTCGAACCATCGACTATTCGAAGACGGAGATGCAACCTGGTGACGAATCTCCGCA
Source organism: Pirellula sp. (assembly GCA_031427235.1). Classification (GTDB taxonomy): domain Bacteria; phylum Planctomycetota; class Planctomycetia; order Pirellulales; family Pirellulaceae; genus JBKCUI01. Next base: position 15,482 of record JANPNA010000507.1, on the reverse strand, counting down.
GCCCTTTTCCTACATGACCGACTCCCTCCCCGGTCCTCATGTCCCGTGCTGGATTACGTATACCAACGAAGCGGTTCATTCGCTGATCCGCAACAACCTGCATCGCGCTCCAATGTACACAGGCCAGATCCAATCGACCGGGCCTCGCTACTGCCCGTCCATCGAAGACAAGGTCGTTCGCTTTGCCGACAAAAGTCGACACCAACTCTTCTTAGAACCCGAAGGCCGCAATACGCTCGAGGTCTACGTCAACGGCATCTCCACCTCGCTGCCTCGTGACGTACAGGACCAAATGATGCGTTTGATCCCTGGCCTCGAAAACGCGCAAATCATGCGATACGGGTACGCAGTCGAGTACGACTTCTGTCCGCCCGACCAACTGCAACCCTGGTTTGAAACCAAGAGCGTCGACGGCCTGTTTTTCGCTGGGCAGCTCAATGGTACCACCGGCTACGAAGAAGCAGGCGCACAAGGGTTGATTGCGGGTGCCAGTGCCGCGTTGCGATTGAAAGGCAAGGATGGACTGGTACTAGGTCGTGAGGCTGCGTACATGGGTGTGCTGGCAGACGATCTGGTTACCTGCGGTGTCGATGAGCCGTATCGCATGTTCACCAGTCGAGCCGAATACCGCATGATGCTGCGACAGGACAACGCGGATCGGCGATTGACAGAGTTGGGTTACTCGCTCGGTTTAGTGGGGCAGGCAAGATACGATCGCTTCACCAAAAAAATGGCCGCCATTGAATTGGCCACCAAGAGGCTGTCGGAGCTTCGCGTCGAAAACACGCCAGCGGACAAACACTTGCGTCGACCAGAAATAACTTGGGCTGGACTAGCTGCCATGTTTCCAGAATCGCTGGGCCAATTCGAGACCGACGTTGCTCAGCAGGTCGAATTTGATACCAAGTACTCTGGCTACATTGCCCGACAACAGATCCAGGTGGACCGCCAAAATCGCATGGCGGACAAAGTCATTCCGAAGAATTTTAGCTACGAATCGATCACCAGCATGCGAACCGAAGCAAAGCAGAAATTTGGCCGCATTCGACCCATCAATTTGGACCAAGCTGGCCGAATCAGCGGTATCACACCGGCAGACATCGCGCTCGTTCTAGCCTATATCGAAAATCCAAAACTCTCCCGTTCCAACAAGACAGACGCTGCCGTGTCAGCCGGGACGGAGCCAGACGGAGTGTGAGGCGAGCGGCGATGTGAAAACTACCAATCACAACCCGATACGTAAGTGAGGGACCGGCGAAATTGTCCCTCGTTCGCCAAGAAGTGTCCAAAATTCTCACCGTAGCTGAACTCAGTTACGTTGCGGGGTCCAAAGTTTTGGAATCGGGTCTTTTCGCAAGTGCGTACGCTGTCCCCACACCGGCTATGGCGCCGAACAAATGGCCATCCCAGGAAACGACAGCTCCAGCGGTAGGCAATACACCAAAAAGCAAGGTGGTTCCGTACAAGAAACCGACCAGCAAAGCGATCAAGATGGGAACCGGCTTACGTTCCGCAAAGCCACTGGCAATCAGAAACGCCACAAGTCCATAAACGAGGCCGCTCGCGCCCACATGGACTGCTCCGCGACCAAAACACCACAACAGCAATCCACCGAAGATCACAATACTCACGATCACTTCCCAATAGTCGCGTCGTGAACTAAGCAAAATGAAGAACAAGATGCAAAGCGGTATGGTGTTACTCAACAAATGGCCCCAACTGCCGTGCAGGAACGGCATCAATGGAATTCCCACCAAACCTCGGTACGTTCTGGGAACAAGTCCGTACTCAGTAAAGTTGAGCGGCAATAGGACATCGCAGAGATAGACGAGCCAAAGGGAGGCGATCAACCATCCGATCCCTTTCAATTCCTTTGCCATACCCAAACTCGCTTTTCATCTTGACGATCGCTCCTTGAATCAACGTTGTAACCGATTATCGGATTCGTTCGTATCTTGTCAAACGACGACCAGGTTGAGCCTTAGGGCAAATCTGCTTCATCTGGCTCGTCGCGATACCCTGCCCCGTAGACGGTTTGAACGATGCGCGGGTTTTTTGGATCGCGTTCGATGCGGTTGCGAAGTTGGCTAACCATTTGGTCCAGAGTTCGGCTGTTCGGAACAGGTGGTCGCTGACGGGCCAGCATCGTCAGTTCGTTATAGATCAAATACTCGTTGTCCACGTTGGAGGAAGGGGCCGGCGGATAGAGCAATTGACCACGAGCCGAGACCCACAGGGAGCGTCGCAAATGCGGCTCTTTTCGCTCCAAAATCATCAAACGTTCAGGCAGCTTGCCTTCCTGTTCCATCGGTTGTTTGACTTGGCGGTGCTGATTGGACATCGCGTCGTCGATGGCGCGAACAAGCTCCAAGAGCCTTCCTTCCGCCAGCGAAACCACTTGTCGTCTTGCGCTCAGCTCTTCGCTTCGCATCAATGCAACTCCGATCCAACCCAGCATGCCAAGCGGGGCGGCAATGAGAAACAACAAGGCAGTTTGAATACGGAGAGGCAAAATCGGCTCGCGTAAAGAACCTGAGGGGACGAGTCTGAGATCGACCGTTGAGATTTTCCAGCATAGCAAGAATTGCAACGGGAGGGTGAGGAAGACCAATTCCATTCTCATTCGTGCTATTCGTGTGATTGGCGAGCACCATAGGAGTCCTGAATATGCCCGCTAAGAACGCAAATCGACGCGAATCCAATGGCAGATGAATTCTTGCACGCTACTCCAATTTGCCGCAGATCACCGTCGCGTTGTGACCGCCGAAACCGAAGCTGTTGTTCATTGCGATCTTGACTGGCATCTGCCGAGCTCGATTGGGTGTGTAATCCAGATCGCAGTTAGGGTCTGGTGTGTCTAGATTAATCGTAGGCGGGATCACATCGTGATAGCAACTAAGTATCGTCAAAATCATTTCGATACTTCCGCTGGCACCCAGCGCGTGTCCTAAGTGGCCTTTCGTGCTGGAGAGGGCTACGGTACGAGCAGATTCGCCGAAAACACTTTTAACGGCCACGGTTTCGGCTTTATCGCCGAGAGGCGTGCTCGTACCGTGGGCGTTGATGTAATCGATGGCGGATGGATCTAGCTTCGCGTCTCGGAGGGCGTTGAGCATGGCTCGACTGGCTCCACGTCCTTGTTCGTCCGGGGCGGTGATATGGCCAGCATCGCACGAGCCACCATAACCCAAAATCTCACCGTAAATGCGAGCACCGCGTTTCTTCGCGTGTTCGTATTCTTCAAAGATTAGTGCACCACAGCCTTCGCTTAGAACGAATCCATCGCGGTCGCTATCGAACGGTCGACTGGCCTTTTCTGGTTCATCATTGCGGGTCGAGAGGGCTTTCATGTTTGCAAAACCAGCCACACCCATGGCCGTGATGGCCGCTTCGGTTCCGCCGGTTATCATGACGTCCGCTTCGTCGTATTGAATCGCCTTTAATGCGTCTCCCATAGCGTTATTGCTGCTTGCGCAAGCGGTCGCAACGGCAAAGTTCGGGCCTTTTAGCCCGTACTGGATCGCAAGATTTCCTCCGGCGGCGTTGAGCATCATCTTTGGGATGGTGAACGGGCTAACGCGATCTGGTCCGCGACTGAACAGCTTAAACATCTGTTCTTCGATCTCGTTGAGACCACCGATTCCCGAACCCAGAATTACCCCGCAGCGAAATGGATCTTCCTTTTCAAATTCCAATCCGGAGTCGCGGACTGCATGGTAGCCAGCAAACATGGCAAATAACGTAAAACGATCGAGCCGTTTCGCGTCCTTTGCCTCAACTGTCACACCTGGATCGAAATTCGTAACATCGCCACCGAAACGAACTTTATGACGCGTCGTATCGATCACCGTTAAAGGATGAATTCCACTCTTGCCATCCAAAACGGACCGCCAGAGCAAATCGACTTCACAAGCCAGGGGCGTAACGCAACCAAGCCCCGTCACGACGACACGACGTTTCATACTTTGTCCGAAAACGATCCTAGTAAGGGGGAGATCAACTCTGTTGCTATTCGACTAAGCTTGTTGCTTTTCGATGTAATCAACAGCTTCACCCACTCGCTGGATTTTTTCAGCAGCTTCTTCTGGGATACTAATGTCGAACTCTTCCTCTAGCTCCATGACTAGTTCAACGGTGTCCAGTGAGTCTGCACCGAGATCGTTTACAAAGTGTGTATCTCGACCGATCTTGTCTTTTTCGACGCCCAGTTGTTCTGCAACGATGTCGATCACTCGTTCCTCAATAGAAGCCATAACAGGGTGCCCCCTCAGCAAATTCAAATCAAAATGTGGTGGAAAAGTAGTCAACCGCCAAAACATCTTCGGCGGGGTGCCAAAGATAGAGGATTCTAGCAAAACAGGTCAAGCCATGAAGGGCTTCCCTTTGGATTTAGAAGCCCAAATAGTTCTCTGAAAGAACAGATTTCAGGGATTATTTGGGCTGAGAGAGTTTATTTTGCGTCAAACCTGGCCTCAAACCAAGATTGCAATACCTGAACTAACGCCGAATTTGGTTCGGTTCATTGGCAGGAGGCAACGCAAAATTGCCAGGAAGATTCGCTGGCGGTAAGGTCGAACTCCCATATTGGCCAGACGGTTGTGGCAATCCGGTAGGCGCAGGGTTGGTTGGATAACGGGACGGAGGCAGATTGCTCGGCAGATTGCTCGGCAGATTGCCGGCGGATGGCGGTAAGGCGTTGTTGGCAGGCGGAAAGTTGCCGATTGGAGCCTGTCCATAGGTTGGAGCCTGTCCAAAGTTCGCCGCAGGCGGAAAATTTCCCGCTGGAACGTTATTGGGGACCGAACCGTTGGTCTGAGAGGAGTTTGACGGAAAGCTGCCGCCAAGCCCGCCAGTATTTCCGGCATTTCCTAGGTTCGCGCCCGGAGCATTGGGCAACGAGGCCACCCGTTGTGGGTCTTGCGTCGGTTGCTCTGGCTCCAGTTTTTCAAAATCCACAATTTGTATTTCGTCACCGTTCTTTGGGTCGACCGCCATACCGCAAATTCGCCAGCCTTCTGTTTCCTTGCGCAACTCCCATACGACCTCAAGCTCAGTCGCGGGCTGACCATCTTGTTCTGGCTCAGTCCATGTACTTGAAACGAGCATGCCACCGTCCTGTTCGGCAACTTCGCCCATTTGAAAGGTTGCTAACGGCGAACCAAGTGGTGCGATCTCGAGCTGCTTGCGTTTAATTTCTTCGCGAGCGAGTGAGGAGAGCAACGACGAGAGTTGCGCTCCATTGCCTTGTCGCATGCTATTCAAAAAGAGTCGTACTACTTCTTTTGGATCGCTGGGAGTTGTCAGGCCAGAACCGTTTTTGGTACCGGCAATTTTTGTGGCTGATGCTGGATCAACACTAGCGATGTCTGGGCTTTTTCCACATCCCGAGGCCAACAGTACTCCTGCGGCGAGAGGTAGCCAATTCGATTTTTTCATGTTTTGAAGTCCGTTTCCAGTGAGTGATTGGGTCTGTCTGGCCCTCCTAGGCCAAGTCCATCGATAGAAAAAAGCAGCTCATTGTGTCAATACCAAGATACGAGCAAGTAATGCCCCAAGGCCCCTAATTCGTCTTCATCCCTTAATTCTTGGGTAGTGGATCTCGCCAATGATCCAGCAGCATAGGGAACTTTAGCAAGATCCACCACGCCCACCAAACTTTTCAGAACATCCGGCATGAGGAATGAAGCCAGGGGCTTGCCACACGCAAGTGCTTGGGAGGCAAGTACTCCGACAACTCTTGGCTGAAACCCATTTTCCTCAGCAATTCGGACATGGTTTCAGCCATTACACTCGATCACGAAAACAAAGCACACTTGATTACAGACGGATCACTTGGCATCAACGACCATGAGCCCGTCGAACCTTTAGTGTAGGTCCGCGTCTCCGAGTGGGGTAGGCATCCTGCCTGCCATTCACAACATCACGCGAAATCCGCAAGCTTACGCCACATTTGCAAGCTGGAAGCTTACGCCACAATCCGCAAGCTGGAAGCTTACGCCACATTTGCTAAAGCCAAAATTAAGCTTGAAGACGCACTACTCGTAAATGGATTTACGGTCGGCGGTGGATTCATCCGCGCGATGGAAGTCAACAATGTCCTGTTGTTCCATCTGCCATGTGTAGTACGCAGGCATATCGTCAACCACGGTCGGGAAGTCAACGATGCCGTCATGCGCGGAACGCAAGATCACTCCTAGTTGTTCCAGCTCACTCACGTACTCCTCGAGATGGGCTGATTCGTTTTTGAGATCTTCCTGTATCTCAGTGATCTCGGCGTCGTAAACTTGAAAGCGTGCCTTGCCTTCGTTGCGACGCAACATTCGTCGGAGATTGGATTTTCGTTCCGTCAGTTCACGGTGCGAAAGCGAAATATCCGTAACAATAAGTCGAAGGAGCGGAAGCATGGCTCTCGCTTGTTCGATCGTAAAGATATGCGTGGTTTTTGTAGTCATAGTTGGCGGACGCCCCATTCGTTGTCTCGAACGCTTACTACCGTTCAAGGATTGCTTCCAAGACAATACCGACAACAAGCAATTTAGGAAAGTTCACTTGCGAGCACGGTTCTGGCTTGTTCCTGTTCCTGGTTAATCCAAGTCCCACAATCGAACCCTAGTGCGATTTGCAACTCCGTTGTGTTCAACCGGGCCTACTTCAATTCTTGCTCGAATTAACCAGCATTCAATCTCTGACTCTCAAAGTTTGTCGGGAATTTTCCACCGACGGAGACTGTAAATTCGTCGCAGACTTGATCCACGAGTTCCGATGTTACTCTTTCTGACCTGCGAACAGCACCCGCGACTAACGCCAATTCCGAGATCTGAGCGATTTTTCTCGGGATTCCATCGCTTAACTCTTGGATTCGCGTTATGGCTTGACCATTGAAAATGTCGACGTCTCCTCCAACCTGTTGCAATGCGAAATCGAAATAGTCTGCGGTTTGCCCTAAATCCCAACTCGGTAGGTCAATTTTCAGCTCGCATTGTTCAAGGATCCATCTTGGCAAGTTGACGATGGATTCGTCATCCAGACTCATCAGCATGCTCCAACGGATTGGCGAACTCCAAAGTTGCGATATCCCTTGGTAAACGTCGTCATTCACATCGTGTCCATTGTCCAAAAGCAGAATGGTCCGGTGTCCGATGGCCGATTCGGCAAACAAATGGTCCTGGATTCTCAACCAACAGTGTTGCGTCGAGACTTGGGAATCGAAATCGAGAGATAAACCGCGTAAAATGCGGTTGGGAACCGTGTCGTAGTCTGCGCACCGCAAATCGATCAAGGCTAGTTGTTCACGAGGGTTTTTTGCGTTTCGGACTTTGCAAAAGTGGTTCAAAAATGTGGTCTTGCCAACTCCAGACGGACCAATCACTAGTCCAAGTCGCTTTTCTTGCGAAACAAGAAAATCGCTTCGAGCTAAGGCTTCTTCGATCGTCCCACCCGTAAAAAAGCCCCGACCATTCGGACCAAGGGAAAAAGGGGAACGCGACAACTTCCAATGCTGTAGATAACTCATCTTTTTAACCTTCGCGATCTGCTGCCACTTTCGCATTTTCGGCGGAGAGGGCAAAACTAGGACAACTTTACTGCTTCTCGGCACGTATGCACCCTCCTCTCCATCAAATCCAGAACCACCCTAGAATTCCTCGCTCCATTTTCCGATTTTCTCTTAAGAGAAGGACGGCTAATGGTCAGCAATTGGAATCCGCATTAAACTCGGTCACATGTTCGGTCCCATATTCCAACGTGAAATAGCCACACTACCCCGTCGAGGTAGGCATTTCGTAAGCCGTGTCGTATTTGCGATGATGCTCTTCGGGATCATTTGTACGACGTGGTTGCTGCTGGCAGGCATTCAACCGGTCCAAAACCCAGGTGATTTGGCTCGTTTTGGCGTTCTTATTTTCCAATTGGTTGCACCCTTTCAACTGATCGTTTTGCTGTTCATGGCGGCATTGGCCGGAACCATCGCAGTCAGCCAAGAAAAAGACAAGCAAACTCTGATTCTCTTGTTGATGACCTCTCTTTCGAACACGGAGATGGTTGTTGGCAAAATTGGAACCGGATTGCTAACGACCATGAATGCTTTTCTCGCCTCTTTGCCGATCGTTTTTTCGGTGATACTACTCGGCGGAGTTTCCCTCGAACAAGTCGTCGCGTGCTCCTGGGTAACTTGCTGCGCACTGGTGGCAAGTGCGACACTTGGTGCCACGATTGCCTTTTGGCGTGAAAAGACCTTTCAATCGATTACGGTCACGACACTGATTATCGCCCTTTGGCTTGCCATTTGTGAAGGCTTGGCCAGCGGTTCCGCTGGCGTCTTACCATCCAAGATTGCTAAAGTGCTTAGTCCCATTCGAGCCATCATGGATGTAACACAACCCATCGCCTCCGAAAGTGTCTTGCCGATTGGGCTTCCTGGTGGAAACGCCATGCTCTCGGGCTTGGCCTTACTCGGATTATCCTTGGCTATGACCCTGCTTTCCATCCGCATGCTTCGAATATGGAACCCGTCTCGCGAACGACGCGGCGGGAATTTCGAGGCCGAGGAACCCGCGGTCGATTCGCTTAAAGGCAATGCAACCGACACGACCGCTGATGGCCTAATGAAAACAGGAAAACCGCAGCGGCAAGTTAAGGCTTGGAAAAGCCGAGCCCCGCGAAGGGTTTGGAATAATCCCGTGCTTTGGCGGGAGATGAGAACTTGGGCTTATGGACGCAAGGTACTATTGATTCGACTCGCCTATTTAGCGTTTGCGCTAATGGTTGCGTTCGGTATTCGGCAGTTTGTATTGAATGGCTATGCGTTGCAGGAAACGACTTACCGGGACGAGCTGGTTCCAACCACCGTTTCTTTGCTTGCCCCTTTCTTCGTTCTGTCACTCATTATCATCAACGCTTTGGCCGTCAACTCAGTTACGAATGAGCGAGATGGCGGTGCCTTAGATTTACTGCTGGTCACCGAGATCAGTCCGCGTGAATTCTTGTTCGGGAAAATCTTCGGTGTCTTGTATGTGACAAAAGAAATGGTCGTCGCACCGCTGCTTCTATGTGTGTACCTTTGGGCACAATCGGCAATGACGACCGAGAATTTGGTTTTCACGTTGATCACTTTGGTCGTGATGGACCTATTTGTTGCAATGCTGGGCATCCATTGCGGCATGATTTATGCGCAAAGCCGAGCCGCGATTGGCACCAGTCTCGGAACGGTCTTCTTTTTGTTTCTCGGAGTTGCGACGTGCATGCTCATCATGCTCATGTTTCGCGGTTCCTTCGGTAGGCAACTGGCACCCTTCTTGTTTATCATCCTTGGGGGCGGAATCGGGCTCTACCTGGCATTGGGAAGCCGAAATCCATCACCTGCGATTACCATTAGTTCTTTCCTGCTTCCGTTTCTGACTTTCTTCGCGATCACCAGTTTTATTCTGCGAGATCAAGAGTTGGCGGTTTTTAGCGTCGTATCGCTTTCGTATGCGTTCGCGACTGCCGCTATGATGGTTCCGGCGTTGAGCGAATTTGACTTCGCCTTTGGAAGATCGAGAACGGCGGATGAGGAATGACATCTAGCCGATGCCGAGTAAAGGAGTCCGAAGTTGCCGATAGATCCAGCCGTCAACCCCATTAGCTCGCTGGCATGGCTATTTGTGCCGCTCGCCTTAATTGGGATGCTTTTTCTTTCGGCACTTTTCTCGGCCAGCGAGGCTGCGTTGTTCTCCCTGACCTCAGCCCAACGATTAAAACTGGATTCTTCGCGCAGGTCGGATCGGGCGATTGTCCTTCTGCTCAGTAACGCATCGCACCTTTTGACATGCATCTTACTGTGCAATCTGGCCATCAATATTACTTTCTTCGCCTGTGCCAACGTGTTGACGACATCGCTCGCTGGACCTGATGTTGGTCCGGGTTGGTCCTTCTTGATTGCCTTTGTGACGGTGGCAAGTGTCATTCTTTTCGGTGAGCTTTTGCCCAAAAGCGTGGGTGTCCTGGCCCCGCTAAAAATTAGTCGATTCATTGCGGTGCCGATGCTCGGGATCATGCGTGCCGTCCTCCCCTTTGGAAAAGCCATGCATATGATTAACGATATCTGTCGCAGACTGATTTGGCCTGGATTGATACCGGAATCCGTGCTCGAAACATCCGATCTCGAACGTGCGATCGAACTTAGTGAAACCGATTCCAAAATGATCGATTTGGAAAAGGGTATCCTTCAAAATACTCTCCAGCTTTCCAAAATTCAGGCGCAAGAATGGATGCATCCGAAAAGCCAATTCGCTTCTATTTCTCTACCTTCGTCGAGCCAGCAAATCGAAGAGTGGATTTCGGAACAAGGCAAAGAATGGGCGGACGAAAGCAAACGGCGAATAGCCTTGATTCTATCCCCGGTCGATAACGAAGTGACGGCAACCACTACGATTGAGCAACTGCGACAGGCAGTTGGACAAAAAACGTTGCCAACTTCGCAACCCGCCCATTACATCCCATGGTGTGCGAATTTAGCCAACGTTCTTCAGCAATTACTGAAACTGGATTTGAAGGTTGCCGTCGTTGTCAACGAGCGTGGCGACACCATCGGAGTGCTCTTCTTCGAAGACATTATCGAAGCGATTTTTGCAAGCCCATCCGATGCGATCAATACCATGGGCCGTCCTTTGTTTGCGAAAACAGGCGAGGCCAAATGGGAGGTAACCGGAGCCACTCGTATTAAGCAATTGGAACGATCGCTCGGTATCAAGCTGCCTGAGACGCGTGACGCGACTATTGCTGGCGTACTCCAAAGTCAATTGAGAAGGCTGGCCGAGGTTGGCGACCGAGTAGCCTGGGGAACGTTTACACTTCAAGTCACCGAAGTTCCCCGTAGGGGTGAGATGTACGTCCAGATAACCAGTTCTGAAATCGATATATCCGAAGACGAATCGGGAGGAATCGAATGACAATTGCGATAATAGTCCTGGTGTGTGCGTGCATGCTTAGCGCGTTCTGCAGCGGAGTCGAGACGGGCCTCTATCGTGTACCACGGGTCCGATTGGTGCTCGATGCCGTCGATGGTTCCAAAGTTGCACGTGGATTGTTATGGCTAACCAATCACCCGGGATTGTTCGTGTCCACGTTGCTGGTTGGAAATACCGTCGCGAACTACGCGGTGCCGGTGGGGGTCGCTTGGTTCGTCGTCGAGCTCTTCGGTTACGACGATGCTCGAATCAATGTGATCGTGAGTCTATTGACGACACCGGTCCTATTCATTTTTTGCGAACTATTGCCGAAGAGTCTTTTCCATCAAATGCCGAATCGTCTCCTTCGCAAAGCGGGTTGGCCTTTGTTCGCGTTGACGGTCGCAGCCCTGCCACTGACGTGGGCGCTCTACTTCCTCAGCCGATGGTTGCAACGTATTTTAGGTGAGGAGCCGCTCAAGGTAAGACCTGCCCTAGCTCGCCGAGAGTTGCGACAAGTCCTCGAAGAAGGCGAACAAGCCGGCTTGCTCGAGTCCGTTCAGCGTGACCTTGTTCAGAACATGTTCGCTTACGGTAGCGACCCCATTTCTCGATACTGCATGCCACTGCGCGGGCTTCGATGCGTGGCGATTGACCTCCCGATGGAAGAGGCCAAGCAAATCATGCTTAAGTCGAATCAGCCCATCCTGCCGGTTTTGCATTCGCTCGACAAAAGATTGGTTGGCTACTACGAAGCGACCGACTTGCTCTACGCAGTGGATCGCCCAAAGCTGCGAGCCATTTCTACGTTCGACGAAAGCGATGGCCAAATTGGTGTCCTAAATAGAATGGTATCCCAAGACACCAAGCTTGGTCGGATTGTGAATCCAGCGGGGCAATTGGTCGGTGTCGTTCTTCGAGATAGATTAATCGCTCAGATGATACAACGTACTTAACACATTTTTCATTCAACCAACGGGTGCCGCTTGATCAAGTTGCCGATCCTATCCACGCCAGAAGGCAACAGCGTTGCGCCTTCGATCCAATCGAATCTGGACGGAGTGCGTCTTCGAATCTCGGGCATGACGTGCACCGGATGCGCGGCAGGTATTCAACGCGCTCTTGAGGCACGTGCCGATGTCTCTTCCGCCAGCGTGAGCTTTGCGTCTGGCGTGGCCGAAATAGTCGGTCGCGATCTGCAACCCGCATCGGTTATTGCAACCGTTGAGGGACGTGGCTTCCAAGCGGAATGGATACCGCCCAACGAGAATGGAAACGATCAAAGCGATATCGAACGACAGCAACAATCGAACGAACGCACGTGGCGCAATCGTGCAATTGTCGGAATCGGACTCTGGGCCCCCTTGGAGACGCTTCATTGGACCGCCACCGCCATGCACTGGCACGGCCCATGGATGCTCTGGACCATGTTCGCGGGGGCGTTGGGGATCATCCTGTTTGCCGGTCTCGAATTCTACAAATCGGCCTGGAAAGCAGCGGTTCGTGGAACGACGAATATGGACACCCTCATTTCTATCGGTGCGACGACAGCCTTTGTCTACTCCACTCTGGTCATGTTCTTGAAATTAGATTTGCCAACCTATTTTGCAGAAGCCTCCGGGCTTTTGGGAATCGTCAGCCTAGGACACTGGTTCGAAGCACGCGCAAGCGCCAAAGCAAGCAGTTCCGTCCGCGAACTGCTGCGTTTGCAACCCGAGACAGGTGAGATTCTGGAAAAGGATGGTACTACCAGAATCGTACCCAGTGCCGAGGTCCAGGTGGGATGGAAACTGATCGTTCGACCCGGCGGCCGAATCGCAGTCGATGGAATTGTTATCGAAGGCGAATCGGCAGTCGATCAATCGATCGTCACTGGAGAATCGATGCCCGTCGAAAAGCGGCCTGGAGAAACCGTGGTCGCAGGCTCTATGAACACGACGGGACGTCTGATCATCGAGACCACGGTCGATGGCCGGCACACTACCATTTCTCGGATTGCTCAGCTCGTCCAAAAAGCCCAAACCAGCCGCGCCCCCATCCAACGACTCGCGGATCAAGTATCCTCGGTCTTCGTACCGACGGTGCTCTTCATCGCTGCGTTGACGCTGATCGGTTGGTGGCTGGCTGGCGATTTTTCCAAAGGGGTTATCGCTGCAGTGACCGTGTTGATCATTTCCTGCCCTTGTGCCTTGGGATTAGCAACACCCATGGCTGTCATGGTGGGGACGGGTGCCGCTAGCCAACGAGGAATTCTGATCCGAAACGCGGAAGCCCTGGAACGCATCGGACGAGCGCGCAAGATCGTTTTTGACAAAACGGGGACGCTCACCACTGGCAAACCAGTCATGGAAGCGATTTCCGCTAACACTGGCTACACTCAGGAGGTTTTGTTGCAGCTTGCCGCATCGGTCGAAGCACCCAGCGAGCATCCCATTGGCAAAGCCATTGTAAAGGAAGCCAAAGCCCGTGGCCTTGCTCTCATGCCCGTTGCGAGCTTCCAATCCATTCCAGGCCGGGGTGTTCAAGGCGAAGTGGATGGCCGAATCATCGTCGTGGATCGCGATGAGCACGCAACCTCTCAAGTGTTGGTGGATGGACTTTGCATTGGAACGTTGACACTCACGGATCGTCTGCGAGACGATGCAGCACAAGCCGTGGGTGCGCTGAAACAATCCGGGATCATCGTCTCGATGCTTTCAGGAGACAAAAAGGAGACGGCCCTTGCGATCGCAAAGGAACTTGGGCTAGATTCACAAAACGTAGTCTACGGTGCAACGCCCGAATCGAAAGCGGCACACATTCAGTCTTTGGGAAGCGATGTCATCATGGTGGGTGACGGTCTTAACGACGCGGCAGCCTTAGCCGCCTCAGGCCTGGGGGTGGCGCTGGCGACGGGAACCAATGTCGCCATCGAAGCCGCCGCGGTAGTGATCCCAGGCGATCGAGTCAAGGCTGTACCAGAGCTGATTGAGTTATCTCGCGCCACGCTAAGAACTATCAAGCAGAGTCTGTTTTTTGCATTCTTTTACAACGCCTTAGCGATTCCGCTAGCGGCCTTTGGGCTGCTCGGTGAGAGCGGTCCGCTATGGGCTGCATTTGCGATGGGGGCAAGCGACATCACGGTTGTCGGCAATGCACTTTGGCTTAAGGCAAAACTGGATCGCGGACACAAACACGGTTGAGCGGGAGCTTGTCTCCCCTCAACCTTGTTTTGGCGTCCTATCCTATATGTCCCTTTGCCGCTTCTGCTATTTGCTATTTGAGATTTGCTATTTGCTATATGCTATATGAGATTGGAGATTGGAGATTGGAGATCTGCTGACTCTAGTAAAGACCTTTCGAATGTCCGCACCATCCTCCAACAGGCGTGTTGCTTTCGACAATTTGCCAAGCTGGTGCGCCTCTATCTCGAAGAGATTGCAGAAAACGAGTTACAATACCCGTATCGAACGTAAACATGCCAGCAGTAGGGTCCGCCTGCTGACAAGCGAACTCTTTCAACCACTTTGGCATCCACTTGATGTCATTCGGATGGACTTGAGAACGACTCAAACGCTGGCGAAACAATTCGACACTCATGCTGTTAACCGCCTCGATAGTTAGCCAAGGAAACTGAGAACGAAATTTTACGCGAACAGATTTTACGCGATCAAGGACATTCCCATCAACGGGGGCATACCTCCTCCAACGGGTTGTAGGATTTATTGTCGGTTCAATGATCGATAAAATACATTCGCTCGGAATGAGTGGTATCATAAAGTATCTTACCGCCGGATAGACCGGCAATAATTAATCGTTCGTCAAAAGAATCAGGTCCACCAGGGATGGATGACTCCAATCCATACGCAACATCCCAAAATTCAAGTCTTCAACCTGGAACACGCGGCAGACGATTGACATCTGCTCTGATGGCGCTGGGTTTCGTGTTGGTCGGTATCGCTTTATACATGTTCTTCTTTGCCGAGAGCTTTACTTTCTATACGCCTTACTCATTGGAGAGCAGCGACTGGATACTTCATCTTCCGAATGGATTGGACTATTCAATCAATTCTTACGTCGGCGTTTCGGCCATGATAGGATGCGCTATACTCGGTTTCTTCCTTCTCTTGATCTCGACAGTGCTGAAGTTTCGCTCGTTTCGGAACCGGGACAAACGAGACGCTGTTTAGCCTACACGTGAGGACAACGCGTAGAGATTTTATTGTTTCGAAAATGAGTGTACAATAGACGAACAAACCATTGGACACGAAGCCCTCGATCGGCCGTTTTTGACTTGCGTTGAGTCACCTACTCGGGCTCGGTCAATGGGGGCGTTCGGTTGGTCGGCGCCATTTTGTTGCAATGGAGCGATGGTTGCCACGTTCAAAACGTAGCGCCGAGACAACTTTCTCACGCAACAGCTCCTTTCCCCTTTCCCCTCCGCCATCGTCGGCGGGGAGTCGGCAGTTACCCTGTCTGCTTGAATGGCCTGAAGGGCCAAAACAATTTAGCCCAGGGCAAAGCGCAGCGCCGCCCTGGGTTAATAAAAGTGAATCAACGGGTGCCCTGAAGGGGCTA
>JANPNA010000506.1:0-4642 GCA_031427235.1 Pirellula sp. | reverse complement strand
TCGGTCCATTACGTAGACTCGGCCATCCGCAACGGTCGGCCCGGTATATCCTGGGCCAATCTCGACGGACCAGTCCAGTTTCAATTGCCCATCCGGCAAATCATCCCGGATCCCGCTTTCGTTCCAATTGCCGTCCCTCGCAGCACCTCTCCATTGGGGCCAGTCGTCCGCAGTGCTTAATTCAGCAATAGCCAAGTGAAACAAAAATGTGTAGATAAAAACGTAATGAAGTGATAATTGCATCTGCAAAGCCCCAAGTATGTGTTTCGCCAACCGAGTTCTGGCCGACAATTTTACCGTCGCAGGGGCCAATATATCCGATATAGGCAACGCTACGATCGCGTACGACCACTATGCGACCACTATTTCGTTCAACCCCGAGCCGCAGGGCCGCAGGCGACGGCGGACGCGTCGATTGCTTTGTCCTGAAGTATTGGGATTGGCAAACTACGAATGCCTAGAAAAAATCTCATCCAGGGCTGCTCGCTCCCTTTCTGTATCCGTCCAAGAAAGGTCCAATGCAAAGCCCGCCTCATCGAGCAGGTTTCCTTTAAACCGAGGAGAGTTTTCGTTCCCTCCGCTCCTTTGACGCTGAATTTCTTGTTCCAATAGGCTGTGGATCCAATCGATACTGCCTAGGGCTAACTCACTTGCATCACCATTCGAAAAAGCGTCTTGTTCATTCGCGGCAGAAAGAACTGATTCCGGTTGGTCGGCTTGGAACACGTACGGCAGTGTCGAGTTTGAGGGTGCCGAAGTTGGCGTTTCTGAATCCGCGGAAACGTGTGACTGAGTTGAAATGGAGGAAGCATAGGCAGGCGTTGCAATCGATTGCCCAGCCAGGAAGGTTTCGTTTCGCTCGAAACTTCTTGCAACACTGGTTCGGTTTGCATCTTGCATGCCGACATAGTCTGCACCCGATGTAAGTTTGCCACCGTTGGGTGCATAAACCGTTGCACGATCGACACCACCGGCGGTCGAGAACGCTTCGACATTCTCGAAGCCTCTCGCGAACGTCGAAAACCCCGGTCCAACGATCGAGGTCGAATCGCCGCTGGTGCTAAACAAGTCGTTTCCAATGGAATCGTAAAGAGCAGCGTTATCGATTCCTCCAACCGAAGCATAGGCGAACACACGTTCGAAGCCAGCCACGTAGTTGAAATACCCTGCGCCGCCTAGACTCGAAAACTGCGGGCGGACGCTCAAAGTGTCGTCCCCTACCGAGTCAAACACGAATGCTTGATCGTCCCCTCCTTGAACCGCATGCACAAAGATGCGTTCCATATGCTCGACCTTAAATGCATAACCCACGCCCGTCAACTCGGCTTTGTTTGGCCAACTATTTAGACGATCATCGGTCTCAGCGTCATACAAATAAGCGCGATCAGGCCCACCTCCGCCGAGGAAGTGAACGTTTTCGAAATGGGTCGCACGGATGCTCAGTTGCGCATTTTCGAACGTGGAAAGTCCTGGCCGCAATTCTGCCTTCTCAGACTGAGTCGAGCCGATAACTGTGAGTGAATCATTGTTTTGATGACCGTCCATGGTCAGACTGTTGATCGTCTTGCTGTCAAACTGATAGACAATTCCAGCCACCGTCGCAACGATGCCGTTGCTGAGATCGACTTTGAAGTTGTCCGCCGAATCGGTTCCATGGATCGCAAGGGCAGTGCCTTGTTGTTGAAGCAGGTTTACGACATGCACGTTGCGGCTAGTAGCGTCTGGAAGTACGAACTCGATACTTTGGCCCTCGATAACGTTGAGATCGATGCGCCATTGTTGGTCCATCACGGTTGAGTCAATCAAGGTGCCATTGGCAACCGTTGGCCTTAATACTTGCAAGCTACCGGATGCTTGCGAGCCTGCGTCGACGACGACGGTTAGTAACCCGGTGTGCTCTGCCGTGAGCAAGTATCGCGACGAGCCGCTGAGCAATCGTTCCAGTACATCAACGGAACCAAGATCGACAACCTTGGTCGGTATTGCAGGGGCAGTTCCCCCGCCACCAGCAGTTCCGCCACCGCCTGATGTACTAGCCGCAAAGGTCCAGTCCAAATGGTAGGAACCAATTGAGTTTTGGTCTGCAATGCCCAGACCGATCGACTCGCCAGCCAGCACGGAAAAGGACAACCGCCCGTTGGACGCCTGCAGGACCGTGTCTTGGCCGCTTCGCAAAAGATGGAAGATTGCATCATCGACATAGTCGCTGCCAAGTTGAACGGAAACGGTCCCGTTTTGGTTTGGGGCAAGTCGATAGACATCTCGGTCCGAAAGCGAATTGATCCATCCATCCGTTTGCCAACGGTTTTGAATCGTGGCCAGTTGCCCGGTCGCCAGCGAGTCGCCAGCGGTATCCATTGGGAGCAGACTCTCGATCGCCCGGTCTAGGTCCAATGACTGATAGTTCTGTTTGGTAACGCTATCCCAGATCGAGCTTGCAGTCGACTTTAAGTGTTCGTAGATCGATTGCGACGTGATGTTTTGCATGCCTACTAATTCCATGGCTTCTCGGACGAGCACGCTGGCGCCGGCAATGTAAGGAGCTGCCATGCTTGTGCCGCTGGCGGTTGACCAATCGTTGGAAACGCCATCCTTTCCATAGAAGTAGTCGGGAACCGAGCTCTCAATGGATCGTCCAGGTGCCGCAATCGATCGGGCATCGCGTTGACTGAAATCGCTGAGTTGCCCATTTGCGTCGATACTCGACACAGGAATGACGTATGGGCTTGCCGCAGGATAGGAGAGGCCAGGTGTTTTGTATTGTTGGAAAGAATTTCCTGCGGACGCTACGACAACAATTCCATCCCGCTGCAATTGGGCAAGTTCATCCTCGAGTGAGCCCCACGAAGGCACGGTGCTGGAATTCCATGCAGAACCTAGCGAGAGATTCACGGTGGTGATAGGGTGTTCAAAACTGTTTCGATTTTCATGAACCCATTTGAGCGCACTTTCTGTCCATGCTAATTCCCCTTTTCCCGCATCGGTGAAAACCCGCAAGGACACCAAGTCGACGTCGGGGGAGACCCCTAAATGCACGCCGTCATTGGCTCCAATGATTCCCGCTACATGCGTACCGTGAAAGCCAGCCGGTGCATCGTCATATGGCCTTGCATCATTCTCTGCAAAATCCCAACCACCGACTACTTTGTATCCCGGTCCATATCCTTTGCCCAACGCCACATGATCAAACGCAATTCCACTATCGATCACTGCGACGGTCTGGCCCTTACCAGTCAAACCGAATTGCGAATGAACTTGATTCCACCCGGTTTGCGAATGCGCTTCGCTCAGATGTTGTTCGATGCCGGGGGCTATGTTGGAATCGAGAGGTTGGGCGTAGACAGAATTGGAAGTGACTCCAACGGAATGCGATGGATCGTTTGCAAAAGGACTGCTGTCGGATTCCTGTGGTCCGATGCACCAGGGCATCCAGGGCATTGCCGACAAAGCTAATCTGCGTTCGCATTGCTCCCAAAAGGGGCGGTAAGCCCAGGCAGATTCCATATTTGCTTGGTCATTTGCTCGGTCGCGTTTTAGCGGTAACGGAACATCTTCCGTTCCGGATTGCTTTGGCGATCGCGTCGGATTCATTCGATGAAAACCTGGATTTGAAAAGTTTCTAAAGACCAATGAAAAGTAGGTCACCGCCACGATTCTCAACAAAATTCCAGTTGTGAAGCAACAACTCTCGCCTTCGGTTTGCTAGCTTAATCGATTCGATCGCTACAATAGGTGTTTTGCACAAGAGATTCCGCTTCGTTGAACCGGTCTGAATTCTAGAACCACCATTGGCCGAAAGAAGTTGGGACAGTTGATGCGGTCTGCTTCAACTCAAATTCCCATGCAAAAATTGGGAATAAGAGTTGGGTGTGCTTCTAAGCTGCAATTTCTTCAGCGGAAACGGTCTGTCGCAAGGACGCGAACGATCGGAATCTGTATTCCATGGAGAAATGGTTTTTGCCGCTCGGAGCTGGAACAATGCATGGATGCAGAAGTCCGGTTCCAAACGCGGCCACTTTGATCTTTTTTAGCCAAATCATAAAACGCGGTCGCACCGGAGAATTCGAATCATGGCTCGGTTGAGTTGGGTACAACGTCTCTACTGGCGCTACTTCTCCAAACCTGTAAACGAACGGGCTCTGTTCCTCCACGTTATCGAGAATCCCTTTGCATCGATTCTTGAAATCGGTTTAGGATCGGGGGAGCGGATCAAGCAAGTTTTGCCTTTGTGCACCTTACCAGAGGGTGTCACGCAAATCCGGTATGTCGGCGTAGACGCCTTCGAGTCGGCAGCCGCTGACGTGCCGCACATGAACCTAAAAGCGGCACATCGCATGTTGGCCGAGTTTGGGGTGAAAGCACACTTAATACCAGGTGACCCGACCAATGCTCTGGCACGTGTCGCACACACGGTCTTGCCAAGCGACTTGATTATTATCGACGGCTGCTGGGGCGTCGATAGTCAACAGGGACGGGCCATCGCGGATTGGTTGCCAAGGCTGTGCCATTCCAAGTCAACCATTTTTGCAGCCTCGGTACAGGGTGGTTTGTTGCAAAAAGTCGCATTACCATCGACGGCCGTTGAACAATCAGTGCTCAAGCGAGCTGGTTAAGCGAACAAACAATTACGGTTGGGGCATTG
>JANPNA010000505.1:0-2495 GCA_031427235.1 Pirellula sp. | reverse complement strand
GTGCGAAGGGCTGACAGTTCCTTTTCGCTAATCGGTTCATTGACGTGTTGATTCCAGTTGGGCAACCGTGGAATGGGCCAAGGCGAGAGGATTCTCGGAAGTGGCTCGGTTGGCTGATTCCATCGATAAAGCGATCCGTAGCGCCATTCCTCGGCTTTTGTGACCAGATTTGCTCGCAGCGGATTGCGCTCGACATAGCGACAAACGAAGCGAATGCGTCGCTGTGACCCACCGCGGCAAACTCCCCATTTGACCGTTTTTCTGTGGCCGTAAAACCAAATGCCTGTGGTTTGGCATGAGCGAAAAGAAAAAGAGTTTAACCGCGTATTTCTCAAGCCCCTGGCTAAGGACGCGAAGGAACGTTTCATAGTCTTCCGGTTTATGAAAAATTTCCTGCCGTGCATTTCCTCGATTGATCGCGTGATAGCAAACCCCAGCTTCGTCTACTCGCTTCTGTCGCGGCATCCTAGCTCTCCGGTGATGGGGAAACGACAGTTTACCAACAAGGCGAATACAAAATTACCCCCGTCCCCTTTTCTTCGCCCACGCTCGCCCTGACTGGCTTTCCACCAATGCTCAGTCCTTTGTTCAACCCCGTTAAACCAAGTTACGCGGTCTATTCGTTGCACAGTGGAACGCTTGGGTTCGGGCTGTTCATCAAATCGGAGAGCGTGGTCGATCGAAAAACGTCTTCAATACTTTCCATGGCACTGTCCATCTTTTTGTGCAAGGAACATAGCTTCTTGCGATGGCTAGAAAGTTCTAATGGGCAGGTGTGGATGCGCTGAATAGGATCGACGGATTGGACAACTTCATAAATCGTTAGTTGATCCGGAGTCTTGCCTAACAGGAATCCGCCGCGTACCCCCCTTTTTACAGTAACCAGTCCCTCGCCGGTCAGCGTTTGCAAAACTTTGGAAAGATAAGGCGCAGGGACTTGGGTCGCTTTTGCAATTTGCGCAGTCGTTTGAAGCACCTCTGGCTGCTTTGCCAGATGTACTATTGCCCGAAGCGCGTATTCAACCGTTTGCGAAAACATAAAATCAATGCAGTGCTGGAGCTACTCGCCGTCTCGGTTGAGCGGCAATAGAAACGATACACCGCCCACGATCTTTTTGCCGCGATAGTTGTCATGACACAGGATGCATTTTTCTAATGCCATCGGCAGGGTCGTCATGGTCCTCAAGTATTCCTTTCCATCGATGACTTCGACCGCATCGATCATGTCCTTACCGGCAAGCATTTCTTTGACGGCTCGCTTCTCAAAAGCATCTTTGGGAGAGTTTTCTGGATTGATTGGTTCTCCCAGTCCGTCAACCAACCTGACGACGTGGTAATTCCCGTCCTTCATCGCCTTCACGACAGGCTGAAAGGTGGTGATCGCGGCGGTGGACGAGTCGTTCTCGACATATGTCTGCGTCACCGAAACGATGGCTGTTTTGTACAGCGTATCGAGCATTTTGGTTTCTCGTCGCGCGCTCCGCAAATTCCTGTCTTTTTCACTAGGATTCTGTGGATCGTTGCCAGCCGCGTAGTGCCAAAAACCCAATGCGCTCAGGGCTGCGGTTCCAGTAAAAAACAATCGTACATTCCAAATCGACATGATTACGCCTTGTTGAGTGGAGGTAAGTTGGTCTGCCGCCTGTCATAAACACGCCTGCTACAAACAGGACAGCGGTGTCTAGTATAGCCCTTTTCATGCAAAAGGACAATACTGGATGAAAAGGTCCAGTTATTTTGCGATCTGACGATTCATGCAACCGCTCGTGTTGGATGCTACACTGACTGTCAATCGGCGGAGCGACTGAACTACGCGAATCGCAATCGACGCCGTATTTCTACTTCAACCGAAGCTCAACGACCATGAAATCCTTTCATCACCGACCATCTTGCAACCTGCTGGTGCTTTTCTCCACATTCATGGCGATGCACTTTTATGCGTCTTCCTACCTTGTTGCCGAAACGTTCACCTCTCCTGCCAAAGCCGGACCGATTTACACATTACAAGGGGAGTATATGGGAGTCGTAGACTCATGGGGTGGAACTTGGGGGGCGCAAGTGATCGCGGTTAAAGGAAAGAAGATCTCGATCCATTTGCTCGAGGGTGGCTTACCTGGACAGGGCTTCCAAGGCAAAACGCCGTCGAAGGTGTTTGAGGCCAGCATCGATTCGGATAAGGAAATAGCTGAGGTAACCAAGGACGCTATTTCGGTCGTAGTCAAACCAAACACGTTGACCATCATCGATTCCGCCGGCAAACAACTTGGAGTTCTGACAAAGCTCATTCGCGAAAGCAAAACTTTGGGGGCACGTCCACCTGCCGATGCGACGGTGCTATTCGATGCGAACCGAGTGAACGACTTCCAAGGAAACAAGATGGGCGAGGACGGATTGCTGGGTGTTGGCGGAACCAGTAAAGAACGCTTTGGCGACCATCGAATGCATATCGAGTTTCGCACGCCGTTTCAGCCGGACGACTCAGGACAGGGTCGAGG
>JANPNA010000504.1:0-15325 GCA_031427235.1 Pirellula sp. | reverse complement strand
TGGAGAGGTGGAGAGGTGGAGAGGTGGAGAGGTGGAGAGGTGGAGTAAACTTCTTAAGTTTTCGTGCTCGTGTTCCGTCCGAAGGACGCTTCCGGCGTCCCACCTCCCGCCTCCCGCCGTTCCTTCACGCTTTTGGCCTTTCGTAAAAGCGTGGGAAATGTACACTTTTGGCTGAATACTATGGATTTTGCCGCTCAGCCGTCTGGTGCCAACGTTGGTACTGGCACCCGCTGGGCGATTTTTGTTTCCTTTTAGGCTGCGTTTTGGGAAATCTGAAGCGCACAACGCTGGGTGGAGTATGGACCTAACCAAACTACGCAATATTGGCATCAGTGCTCACATTGACTCGGGCAAGACAACACTCAGCGAGCGAGTTCTGTTTTACGCAGGTCGAATCTACAAAATCGAAGAAGTCAAAGGTGACGGCGACGGCGCTACGATGGATTATATGGAACTGGAAAAAGAGCGTGGAATCACGATCACCAGTGCCGCAACGCAGCTTCAATGGAAAGACCACGTCATCAATTTGATCGACACCCCTGGTCACGTGGACTTCACGATCGAAGTCGAGCGTTCCCTTCGGGTTCTCGACGGTGCTGTCCTCGTGCTTTGCTCCGTGGGTGGCGTTCAAAGTCAGTCGTTGACAGTGGACCGACAAATGCGCCGTTATGGCGTGCCTCGTTTGGCGTTTATCAACAAGATGGACCGAACCGGGGCCGATGCGTATCGCGTTGCACAACAAGTTCGCGACAAGCTGAACGCGGACGCAATTATGATGCAAATCCCAATTGGAGCTGGCGAAACATTCGAAGGCGTTATCGATTTGGTCGCGATGCGCGCGTCGTTTTTCGATGGCAAAGACGGAGAGATCGTTCGTGAGGAAGAGATTCCAGCCGCTCTGCTCGACAAAGCCAAGGAAATGCGTCACAAGATGCTTGAGTCGCTGTCGATGTATAGCGACGAAATGATGGAATTGCTTTTGAGCGAAGAAGAAGTACCTTCGGAATTGGTTTACAAGGTTTGCAAAGCGGCAACCCAGCAGCTTCGCATGACCCCTGTTTTCGTCGGTAGCGCGTACAAGAACAAAGGTGTGCAATTGCTTCTGGATGCCGTCCTTCGGTATTTGCCAAGTCCGCTCGAGCGAGAAATCAAAGCCCGTAAAGTCGGCGACGAGTCGGTCAAGTTGGAGCTCAAGCCCGACAGGGATCTTCCGTTTGTTGGAATGGCGTTCAAAATCGTAGAAGATCCATTCGGTCAACTAACCTTTATGCGGGTCTACCAAGGCAAGATCAACAAGGGTGAGATGTACATTAATCAGCGTACAAGCAAGAAAGAACGATTTAGCCGAATCGTTCGTATGCACGCTGACAAGCGAGAGGAAGTCGATACGGCTGAAGCTGGCGACATTGTTGCGATCATGGGTATCGACTGCGCAAGCGGTGAGTCGTATAGCACCACTCGCGACTACTGCACGCTCGAAAGCATGTTCATTCCTCAGACTGTGATCAAAGTTGCCGTTACGCCTGCTAGCCGGGCTGACGCGGACAAGATGAGTAAGGCTCTCAATCGATTCCGTAAAGAAGATCCGACGTTCCAAGTCTACAATGACGAAGAAACGAGCGAGACCATCATTTGCGGGATGGGTGAATTGCACTTGGAAATCTACGTCGAACGCATGCGACGCGAATACAAAGTCGAAGTGACCGTGGGTGCTCCGAAGGTGAGTTACCGCGAAACTCCTGGCGCGGAAAAAGAATTCAATTACAAGCACCGAAAACAGACAGGTGGTTCCGGTCAATACGCGCACATCGTGGGCAAGTTGACACCGATCAACCCAGAAGGCGAAGTGACGTTCGAATTCGAAGACAGTGTTACCGGCGGTCGTATTCCAAAGCAGTTTATTCCTCCTGTGGAAAAGGGGTTCCGGGATTCGCTTCTCAAGGGACCGCTTGCTGAATTCCCTGTGGTGGGAGTCAAGATGGAATTGATAGACGGAAGTTATCACGACGTGGATTCCAGCGAGCGCGCATTTTATATTGCGGCTTGCGATTGCTTCCGCGAAACGATGCGAGCGGCCAACCCGGTGTTGCTAGAACCCATCATGAAATGCGATATCGAATGTCCTGAGAATGACCAAGGACCGGTCGTAGGGGACATCATTTCTCGACGCGGTTTGGTGACCCAAACCGATGCGCGAGACCGAGTTTCGTACATCAGTGCCGAAGTTCCGTTGGCCAACACATTCGGTTACGCGACCGACTTGCGAAGCATGACCAAGGGGCAAGGAACGTTTTCGATGGAATTGGCTAAGTATTCGCCAGTACCTCGAAGTCTGCAGGACGATATCATCTCGGAACGCAAGAAACAACTTGCCGCCCGAGCTTAGCTCTGGCTGAGAAGAACCTTAAAATCTAGAGGGATTGTAAATATCCCCCGAGTAAAACTCGGGGGCATTTCACCGCCCTTTGATGACGGGGCATTTCTCGATTTCGGCACTAGTTCTTTGTGACACCTTGATTTTAGGGTAGTGGATCTTGTTCAAGATCCTGCAGTGTTCGGATCTTGAACAAGATCCACTACGGAACGGGGTTAAACAGGGCTAAACGGGGTTAAACGAGAGCAAATTTCAAATTTCAAATTTCAAATCTCAGATTTCAGATTTCAGATTTCAAATCTCGAATGCTATCGACTCAGACACATCCCATACAGTTCTTCGTATCGTACTAGCTGCTGGTCCAACGCAAATTCCGACTCTGCGCGTTTTTGATTCGCCGTGCCCAGCCGTTTTCGGTGCTCGGAAGAATTCGCAAGCGAGACAGCCAGCTTAAAGAAATCATCCCATGCTTCTTTGGCCACGGATTGTTGTGCCAATTGATCACCGAGCAGTTCGGCAACGCCCTCGACGCGTGTGGTCACAACCGGCAGTCCCTCCGCCATGGCTTCGAGGATGACATTTGGCATTCCTTCGTATCGAGAAGGCAAAAGAAGCAGCTCCGATCGGGCCATCCAAGCGCGAACATCGTTGCGCTGGCCCAAACAATGAATGCGACCGGCTAGATTTCGCTGCTGAGCGACAGTCTCCAAAAGTTGTCTCAGAGAACCATCTCCTATCAAAACCAAGTGATGATCAGGCAATTGGCTTAACAGTTTTTCTGCATGCTGCGATAAGACATCAATTCCTTTTTGGGGTTCAAGTCGACCGACAAAGAGCAGTATTCTGGCGTTGGCTGGAACACTCTGTGGATCCGATGGGATGGAGTGGTTTTCCGTTTGGATCACGATTCCATTCGGAATTACTAACAACTTGCTTGCATCTACTCTTTCGGTTTGAACGCACCAATCCGCGACACCTTGGCTCACGCAGATGGTCCTTTCGGAGCGTGAAGTTGACCATCGGTCGAGCGCGTGTCGAGCCCTCCTGCGCTCCGTTATACGAATGCCTGCAAAAAAAGGGATACCTAATGAGGGGACAACCCAAGCCGACACAACATTGGCATGCCAGAGAAAAGATTGGACCACGTCGGGTCGATCCGATTTTACTAACCTTCGCATTTTCGAAACTACCCTTGGCAACATCCACCAATTTCTGCCACCCAAAAAGTGCAATTCGATGTTGTTCGTTTCAAGAAGTCGGACCAACGAGTCTTTGGACTCAACTGGCCTTGGGCCAAGAGCAATAACGCGGACTAGATGCCCCCGCCTCGATAGAAAAATCGCCAGTTCTGCGCAACACTTTTCAGCTCCACCGGTTTCCAGTTCAGTAATGACCAAATCAATACGCATAGGTTGGTTTTCGGGCAAAATCATCCTTCACGACTTCAAGTCGAATCCCCTTCGTCGACCTATTGTAGAGGAGAAATGAAGGGGAGGGCACGTGGGACAGTTGACAGTTTTCAGTTTTCAGTTTTCAGTTTTCAGTTTTCAGGGGCAACGCCGTGAACGATTTAGTGTCCGTTCGGAGCTTTTCTCCGACGGACGACGTTTTGGCGTCCTACGAGTGTGGTTCAGTCTGCAAATTCACACACCCAGCTCCCGCTCAACCCGAGAAAACCAGATTGCATTGATTGGGAAAAACAAGTAATTACAGGACGAAGTTATTAAGAAACCATTGGAAAGTGGAGGTTCGGGGTGATCAATAGCAAACAACTAGTTGAATATGCAAAGCATCCCGAGCTGGCTTTGCAGAATCTAAACCAATTGCTAACCCTCTTAGACAGCAACGATGAGACGGAGCAAAACTGTGCTAGCGACTTACTCGAGAATGGTGGAGTTCCGAGCCGAGAAGACATTCCTTTTCTATGCGAGCAATTGAAGTCAGGTCGGTCTTCGCGAGTGTACTGGTGCAGCACGCTTTTGGGCAGACTTGGATCTGTCGAGGAAGTCCAAAGTGGGAGGCGACGGATTCAAACCGACCTATGCGGTGTCATCAACGACGAATCGCTTGAGCTATCGGCTCGTGAGCGAGCCGCATGGGCTATCGGAGAGCTTGGCGGTATTGACATGGCTTGCCGAGCGGTATTGGAAAAACACGTTGAAAAAGCACTTCCACGTTTAAAGAGATTACTGGAAGCCGCCTTGGCCAGTTGATTTGCATTTCGGGTCCCATGGCGTTGTAAGGATTGCAACGCAGACCGAGATAGCATCCGCCATCGGCAGGAATACGACACAAAAACCCAAGCAAGGAGGCGAGGGGAATGAATCTTCAGGCGACCCATTTTTTTGGAATGACATTGGCTTTGAGTGGGCTGGCCCTTTTCGTTGGCTGCGAGCCAGGGGCTGAGTTTGAAAACAATACCCATTCCAATACCAACTTCAGCCATGCGAGTCCGCAAGGGCAACTGGTTTCGACGCGTGCGCCGTCAAGTCGCACGCAAGGGCTACCCGTTCGAACGCCACAGACCATCCTCATCGCCAGCTTCAATATCCAGACTTTTGGTAAGAAGAAGCTTGAAGACCAGCGGGTTATCGAACAGATTGTGGCCGTGATCCGGCAGTTCGATATCGTTGCGATCCAGGAGGTGCGTGCTGAGGATCAAACGACGATTCCCAGGCTCGTCCAGCTCATTAATTCCCAGGGCGCCCGCTACGATTATTTGCTCGGGCCACGTTTGGGAAGAAGTGTTTCGAAAGAACAATACGCGTACCTATACGACACGGCAAGCGTCGTTTCCAGCCCCGATGCTATTTACACGATTGAAGACAATGCGGACCTTCTGCACCGCGAGCCGTTGGTGGCTCGATTCGTTACGCGAGTACCGCCAAACGTGCGCCCCTTTTCCTTTTCGCTGGTCAACATGCACACCGATCCGGATGAAGTCAAAATGGAACTGCCGGTCATGCATACCGTCCTTAAAGGGATACGCGAGTTTGAGTATCTGTCTGCGCGTGAGGACGATGTCATTCTCATGGGTGACTTGAATGCCAACCCGAAGCAATTCGGCACCTTGGGACAAATTCCAGGAATTTATTGGACGGTGGACAACGAACCAACCAATACGATTCGAAAGAGCACGTGGGACAATATCATATTTGATCGTGGATTGACGAACGAGTACACGGGTCGCAACGGCGTGCTGGACCTTACTGATATGTTTGGGATTAAGACGGAAGAAGCCCTTCGGATCTCGGACCATTTGCCGATCTGGGCAGAATTCTCCACGATGGAACAAATACCTGGCACCCGTGCGCAGTTTGTGGAAAGCAACCTGCAACCCGCACGCCGGTAGTCTTCTTTCGCTCCTAGGGTTGTTGTGGACGAGCGAGTCCCTTCGCCCGGTTGGATAACCGAAACTGAGCTGGGGCATGGCTCAGCGGCTGCAGTCGACCTTCAACAAGTGGACATGGCAACTCAAGCTGCTCAAGCTTTGGTTGCACGAACAGCGCCCTCGGCATGCCTTGCGTTACATGCGTGGCTTGAACCCAGCCTTCCTAGAAGATACCGAAAAATCCGAATTGAAGAAGCTGGCCGAATACGCACAAAAACAAATCCAATCCGGCATCGATCTTTAGCCGGGCTGAACCGGACGCTAGCGCGTTCCGGCTGATTAGCCACAGGGTGCTAGCCAAATGGTTTTCGGCCCATGATAAGATCGACGCCCTCAGTAACACCATTCTCGTTTCGTAGCATAGTGTTGCGAAGTCGCTGGCAAATCTTGTCTTGACAATGATTCAAGGTTGTAATGCGTGCACCAGGACGGTAGAGTGACGCCTCTTTCCCTGCAATTCTAAAGTCAGAAACCGCTATCCTTTTTTATGTCTCAACCTGCAGATCGTCCAATTACTGATCGGTTTTTGTTGGGCTATCTTTTGGCGCTCACGATATTCATTAGTGCCTTTCTTCTTTTTCAAGTGCAGCCGCTGATCAGCAAGTTTATCTTGCCTTGGTTCGGTGGCAGCCCTGCGGTTTGGACAACCGCAATGCTGTTTTTCCAATGCACGTTGTTCTTGGGGTACGTCTACTCGCACTTGCTTTTTTGTCGATTGAGTTTGCGTAAACAGGTCACCGTCCACATAGGGTTGCTCGCGATCGCGTCGATCATGGCGTTATTTGTTATCCCCCTGGATTCGCTCAAGCCGAACGGCTCGGAAGATCCAACCCTAAGAATCCTGTTTTTACTGAGCCTGTGCGTTGGTCTACCTTATGCTGTGCTTTCCACCACTGGCCCGCTTATTCAGGCATGGTTTTCGCGAGCGTATCCAGGACGGTCCCCCTATCGACTTTTCTCGCTGTCGAATATGGGTTCACTCATCGCACTTGGAACCTTTCCTTTCGTTTTCGAGCCGTTTATGGAATTGAAGACGATGGGTCGTTTTTGGATGATTGGCTTTTGGGTCTTCGCGGCGTTGTGTGCCGCTTGTGGGCTTCGCATGCTGAAGATGGCAGGAGGTGTTCTAGAATCAGAGGATGCGTCGGCCGAACTAGCCAATGGGAAAACCCCTTTAGCCTGGCAAAGACTTTCCTGGATTGGGTTATCCGGACTTTCCTCGATGATGTTCATTGCCACAACCAACCATGTGTGCCATGACATTGCAACGGTCCCATTTCTTTGGATCATACCGTTGGCCTTGTACCTCCTGACTTTCATCATTTGCTTCGATCATCCCCGTTGGTACATTCGTGAACTGTGGTGTGGCTTGTCCGCTGCCGCTATCTTTGCACTCGTTTGTTTGGATTTGGATTTGTCCTTCGCACCCAATTTAATGCTTCATTTTGGGACGATGTTTTTGATCTGCATGGTCTGTCATGGTGAGTTGGTAAAGCTCAGACCAGAGAGTCGTCAGCACATTACCGAATACTATTTGCTCATCTCTGCCGGAGGAGCGTTGGGTGGTCTGTTCATTACGCTCATTGCCACTCGCTATTTTGATGAATACTATGAATGGCCACTAGGGTTGCTCTTGAGTTTGGTTATCGCACTGGGTGGTTTAGGCAACATCGCTGGCCGAAAGAGGTGGTTTGGTGCTTCCAGTCCTTGGCTCGTGGGGATCAGCATAGTCTTGGCAACTTCCTTTGTGGGCTGGTGTCTCGATCCGTTTGATTGGCAACGCGAGAATGATCCAGGAATCAAATATGAATCGCTATTGCAAGCCAGGAATTTCTACGGAACGGTATCGGTGACGGAGCGACAATACACGCGGCCAATTTCGGCAGAAGAAAATAACGGTATTTCCCGTGGATTGGACTCCGGGTATCGCAGTTTTCGGAGTGGCAGCGTCCTCCACGGACGGCAATGGACCGATCCCAAAAAACGCGACATGCCATTGAGTTACTACAGCAAGGATAGCGGGGTGGGGAAAACGCTTCAGTATTGTATGGAACATACGCACCGCGATCAGCCACTTAAGTTTGCCGTCGTAGGACTTGGTTCTGGTGCGTTGGCTACCTATGCCAGACCTGCCAAAGGTGCTCGTCTGGCCGATGAGTGTGTCATGTACGAGATCAACCCGTTGGTTGAGCAAATTGCTCGAAAACACTTTTGGTATTTGCCGGACTACGAACAACGTCTCGAAAAACCAATCGAAGTAAGATTGGGTGATGCTCGATTGACCATGGAACGCGAAGCCCCGCAAGAATACGATGTGATTGTCTTGGACGCTTTTAGCGGAGATTCTGTTCCTGCCCATTTGCTTACGCGAGAAGCATTTGAGATTTATCGCAAGCACTTAAAGAAGAACGCGGACGGGACCATTGCTGGCACGATCTGCATTCACATCACGAATTCGTACCTCAATCTGTATCCCGTGGTCAAGAATGCGGCAGAGCAAGTTTTAAAGATAAAATACACTAGCGTTTACAAGACCAGCGAGCCTCAAGATCAATTGGAGCGAAGTCACTATTTTATGATGTCGAATGACGAAGTGTTTTTGGAGCAAACCCCCATGGTGCCACGCTTCCAATCGAATTCGGATTCTATTGGCGGCGAGGCGCGCCGAGAAGCAATCGAACAGGATTGGCCAGGCATTCCGCTTTGGACCGACCATTACAGCACCATTTTCAACATCCTCTGGAGCGAGTAGACATTTTCATTCTGCAAGCTCCTTGGCTTTGTCCATCCTTGAAATTCGGATTTCCGTCGGTGCCTTGGATGTCCACTTGAAGGATATGGAGTCATGATCCGTCCCGGTAATTTAGGCTGTCTGTGCAGGGCGGGTTAGGAGGATTGAATTTAGAGTGCCAATTGTTTCGATCCTAGGGTGGCTGGACAATACGACCCGTAGAATGCGAGTCTCGATCAAGCAAGCCCAGCCAATGCGAAACACTAAAGGACTAAGTCATGAAACGCGGCATTCTATCCCTCGCCTTATTTGGAATCTCCCTTGCCATGTCCAGTGGCTGCCATAACCACAATCGCTGCAATAGCTGCAACGGTGCGTTGGGATGTCGGCCATGCAATGTCGCTTGGCAGCGAGGCGGCACGGACTACGGTGCCCACCTGTCCCACAGTCAGTACCGCACCGATCCACAAGTGGGGTCAGGTGTTCAGGCGCCACAAACCGCTTACCCCTACTACACCAATCGCGGCCCTCGCGATTTCTTTGCGAACAATCCACCAAGCATTGGACGTTAGGGCGAATTTGCCGTAGCTGAATTCGTCAGAATTAAGCTGCGAAAACGCGTCCAGGCTGCGATTTCCTTACGCTGAAAGCGTTGAACAACATGGCCCAGGTGCGCTTCGCGACCCTGGGCTCTGCTGATTTACCACTCGTGGTAATGGAAATGCGCAACGTCAGAACCTACGCGTCGGGTTAGGAGTCAAGTCGATAGGCCCGGATTGCATTTTGGGACCAGAAATTGACTTGTTCGGCGTGGCTGAGCTTTGACGCCAGTTCGGAAACCGCAGTTACCCACTCGGCGTAACTGGCCTTCCGCAAACAAACAGGCCAATCCGAACCGAACATCAATCGTTCGGAACCAAACGCATCGAGGGCGGTATCCCAATAGCGTTGGATTTGAGGTAGCGACCATCCCTGGTCTCGCACTTCGGTAACCACGCCTGAAAATTTGCAATATACGTTTGGACGCTCGGCCAACTCTCTTACGTCGCGGTCCCAAGCCGCATCGTGGACGCTGGACTGGATCGTCGGCTTGGCGATATGATCGAGAACAAAGACTTGGTCAGGGTGTCGATCGACGAATGGAATTGCAAAGGGCAATTGCCTGGCATAAATAAGCAAATCAAAGGTCCATCCGTATTCCTTCATTGCTTGGATTCCATTGTTAAACTCAGTTCGAGCCAGGAATCCATCCTCTTGTTCGTCCTGAACCACGTGACGCAAACCGCATAGTTTTCCTTCGTGTCGAAACCTCGCCATCGTCTCGCGTATGGACGGGCTTGCCAGCGGTAACCATCCAATGACACCCAAAATCCAGTCATGTTTGGCAGCCAAGGATAGCAGCCAACGCGTCTCCTCAACGCTTTGTCTGGCTTGTACTGAAATGACACCGTTAACATGCGTTGGCTGGGTTTCCGCAAGCAAATGCGAAGGGAGGAAATCCCTTCGCAATAACTCCATCGATTCGGAAATCCACGGATATTGCTCTGGGGAGTATTGCCAAAAATGGTGATGGCTGTCGATTCGATACACGATGCTGTAGCCCCTTTAGGTCAGTTCATGGTTTTCGATTCCAGCGATCTTTTCCAGTCGCCTTGAGTGCCGGCCCCCTTCAAACTCCGTTGCTAACCAAATACGCACGAGATCGCCAACGGGACGGTCACCGATCAAATCACCTGGCAAGCAAAGAACGTTGACGTCGTTATGGCGCCGGCACATTTCCGCCATGACTTCGTCACAGCACGCAGCCGCGCGCACCCCTTTGAATTTATTCGCGACGATGGCCATGCCGAAGCCAGTTCCACAAATCAGAATACCTCGTTCCACCAAGCCGTCTGCCACTCGCTTGGCTACCTCCACGCCAAAGTCGGGGTAGTCGACCGCTTGGTCGCTATGCGTTCCATAGTCTTCGACTTCATGTCCGTCAGCGGTTAACAAGGTGATCAGCTTGCCTTTAATCTGGAAACCTCGGTGGTCGCTACCAATGGCAATTCTCATTCTCCATACTCCATAGTTTGCTTGGAAAAAATCGGATTTCTTAACGCCATTGAATGAGAGCCTCCATGTCGAGTCGATCGATCCAATAATTGGTATGCTCGTCTAATTGTTGTGCACACTTTTGATAAACTTCCAATGGTCCTCCAAAGGGATCACTGATCTCGCCGCCGTCGGGCGAAATAAGATGCACTTTCGAGGCAATGGAGGGCCATTGCGAAATAATAGCGTGTCGATGACGTTGTCCCATGGCTAGGATCAAGTCAGCTTGTTCGACCAAGGCAGCGTTCAACTGGGTGCTTTGGTGCTGATCCAGCGAGTAGCCAAAGTCTCGAATTGCAGCTAACGCGCCATGCGAAGCAGGGTCGCCACCATACGCGGACACACCAGCGGACAACGCGACAACCGGACACTTCCCTTCGGCTGCCGATTGTCCAAACTTGGCGGTGATCTTCCTTTTCATCATGGCTTGTGCCATCGGCGAACGGCAAGTATTGCCGGTACAGACAAACAATACGATCCATTGTGAAATCTGACGAAGTCCATGCTCGTCGACCATACCTTGGTGAATAATCTGCCCCGTGTTTCCATCAATGGCAACGACGGTTGGTTCTCCTGGCGAAATCACCTCACCGTCGTCGATCGCCAGAATACTTTCCTCTGGATTCAAGAGTTCGGCGGAGTTTGCAATTCTCCCGTTCGAGTCGCGGGCTGCAAAACTGACTAACGGTCCCGATGAGAGCCTAAAAACATGCTCAAGGACCTCGTGTTCCGGTTGCCAAACATGAATTCGTTCATTCGAATTCTGAATGGTATGGCGAACTTGATCATCCAAGCATCTCAAAACACTCGAGGCATGCGAGTCCTGAATGCTCAGCACGACTGGTCCAGGCCAAGCTTTTCTGCCTAATCGTCGCGCTGCGGAGCTGATGTTCGGAAAATAATCAAGAGTCTCGTCGGCCGATCGAACCATTAAGGAGATCGCGTCGCCACCCGAACTGTTGGAGCATTGAGACAATTGTTGGACCGCACACGGATGAAGCCCACTTGCCACCAGGAGGTACGAGTAATTGGACGGCAACGCAACAACATGGCCCTCAGCCAGCGCCTGCACAGCCAAATGAACGATATCGCGCGGATCGTCCGATTTCCTCCAATCCAGAATCTTGGTCATACGCGCGTGAGCAATACTGTAGTTAGGGTTCTAAGTTTCAAATCAGCAAAACTGATTTTCGCAATTACATTTCAATAAGGTTATGATATCCCATTAGCGTTCGCTGGTCGATTCCCCACGCAATCAAGTTGATAACGTGAAAAAAGGCTTCAAATGACTTCTGATCGACAAACCCGACGTGAGTTTCTCGTTTCCGCCCAAAGAACAATGGCAGTTGGGTTCGGACTTTGCGTCGGCCCGAGCTTGGTTTTCCATAGTGGATGTACGAATTCGAAGGAAAAAGTCCAGTTGGCGGGTCCGGACTTGATTATTGGCCAACGGGGACTCTCGGATGGACGATTTCACAAGCCGAGAGCAATTGCCATCGACTTCAACGACATGATTTACGTAGTGGACAAAACCGGTCGCATTCAGAAGTTTGATAGTGAGGGGAAATTCATCCTGGGGTGGCGCACGCCAGCGATTGATTCTGGTAAACCGACCGGCTTGAGCATCGATTCGGATGGCTCAATCATGGTGGCGGACACGCACTATTATCGCTTTTTGTTTTACACACTTGACGGCCACCTCATGGAAGAGCGAACGATTGGAGGCACGAATGGTTCCGATCCGGGGCAGTTTGCTTTTGTCACGGACATTGCCCGGACGAGCAGCGGGGCATACTATTGCGGCGAATACGGCGAATTCGACCGCATTCACCGATATACTCTCGACGGCAAGTACGTGGACCGAATGGGTGAGCATGGCGACGGCCCGCTTCAATTTAGTCGGCCACAGAGCCTGACTGTTGACGAGGCGGGGCTCCTATGGGTGGCAGACTCATGCAATCATCGGATCCAAGTTATTGATTGGCGAGACACAAAACCCCGTTCCGTTGCGATACTTGGCAAACAGGGGCAGGCACCCGGTGAATTCCAATATCCCTATGGAATGATCTTTGCGAAAGATGGGTCCCTCATCGTAAGCGAGTTTGGAAACCACCGCGTACAACGCTTGGACCGCGAAGGAAAGCCATTGGCGAGTTGGGGCATAGCCGGCAATCTGCCGGGAGAACTCAATCAACCTTGGGCAACAGCCGTTGATTCGAAGAATCGAATCTACGTCGTTGACTCCGGCAACAACCGCGTGCAACGATTTCACTTTTGAATTGACACAACGAAGAACATGTTTCAAACCGTATATTTAGGCAAACTGCTTGGGATTAAGGTCTACATTCATTGGACCTTTTGGTTTCTAGCTCTCTACGTTGGACTATCCAACATTGGACATGGTTTTGGTCAAGCAGCCTCGGCCATCGGGTTCGTTTTTGCCGTGTTTGGTTGCGTGTTCCTGCATGAAATGGGGCACGCGCTGGCTGGGAAGTATTTCCGCATTCCTACGCTGGACATTACCCTTTACCCGATCGGCGGTGTGGCTCGCATGGCCGATTTTACCCGATCGCCTGTTGCAGAATTGATCGTCGCCCTCGCGGGCCCGATGGTCAACTTAGCGATAGCTACCATTTTGTTCGTCGGGCTATCGATACGAGCCAGTCTTGATCAGTTATCGATGGAAGGCGTTGGAGTGCTAGGCCCGATGGAACAACTGCTCATCGCGAACTTAGTACTCGCGATTTTTAATATGTTACCTGCATTTCCGATGGACGGCGGGCGCGTCTTGAGAAGTATGCTCGCGATGTTGATGCCCTACTCGCAGGCGACGCGTTACGCGGCCCGCGTAGGGCAAGTCATGGCGGCATTGATGTTCTTCATTGGATTTTATTTGTTCAGTTTGCCGCTGATCTTCATCGCAGTCATGGTCTTTCTCATTTGTTCAGGCGAATTGCTCAAGGAACGATTTGTCAGTTTGGCAACGCAAATGGGCCAGAATCAACCGCCTTTTCGTCAGGTTGAAGATGTTGCAAGCGCAAGCGACACGATCGATGCAGTTGATGTGCGTCGAGTTAGGTGAATGAGTATCGGACGCTGGCAGCGTCCGATTCAAACCCAAAGTGCGCGTCGGATATGCGATTGCAAAGGCAATACCTTTTCGCCTTCTTAACAATCGACAGCCTATTCGAGCATCTTTGTTAAGAACACTAGAAGATGCCGTGAACATTGCTTCCACGCTATAGACCCGGTTGTGCTCATCGATACAAAGTGCACATCGCATTTGTGCGAGTCATTGTGGTTCGGAACACTTCACGTGGAGGAAATCATGGTTATGCGAAATCGATGGCGGCGACAAATAGGAGTCCAAGGCAAACGCGACGCGTTTACTCTGGTCGAGCTCTTGGTGGTCATCGCGATTATTGGAATTCTCGTTGGTTTGCTGTTGCCAGCAGTGCAAGCAGCCCGCGAAGCAGCACGCCGCATGCAGTGCGCCAACAATATGAAGCAAATTGGCCTAGCCTTTTTGAATCACGAATCTGCCTTCGGGTACTTGCCCAAGGGACCTTATGATGGAGATCCAAGTTTGCCTGGAATGATGTATGACGAGCCAGTCGGTGCCTACGAAGGTTCAACCTGTTGCAATGCTGCTCATCCAAACGGCTGGAGCCATTGGTTCAAGATCCTTCCGTACATTGAAGCATCCAACGTTTGGAACTTAGCAAAATTCGACCTGCCGCCGATTCATTCTGGACGGCCAGCCAATTACAACGGTGAAGACGATGTCGCAAGATCGCTCATCCCAGCTTATTTTTGCCCTTCCCGCCGGGGACCCACTGGCTACGGCGCTGGTCTGTTTGGTCGAAACGACTATGCAGGATGTGCTGGATATTACCAAGGTGAAGTTCATGAAAATTGGGGAGATATTCCAGCCGCCCCGCTAGGGATGTCCCCACGTCGAAACGAACGAACGAGGGAGAATTTCGGAAACGTGGGTGGACGCAAAGGCGCGATTACGTGGTCGGCCCAAGGTGCAAAACGTCGCCTTGCCGATTTTACCGACGGAACTTCCAGCAGCATTGTCGCAGCAGAGAAGCACTTACCTCCAAGCCGTCATGGTTCAGACGGCGGCGACAACGAGCGATGGAACAACGCGGGTTGGGATGAATGCGTATTGCGATATCATTTCCCACCTAAGTCCGATTTTGACAAATCCTTACCCGCGACTGGAACTCCTTCCGCATTCAACAACGGTACGAGCACGATCTGGCGGCGCTACTTCGGTTCGGCGCACGCGGGTGGTTTGAACTCTGTCCGCGGTGACGGTTCGGTTCAGTTTGCTCCGTTCAATGTGGACGCGGTTGTTTGGATGAATCTTTGCGTTATCGATGATGGCAACGTTGTCAATGAGCAGTAGAGACCGCGTTTGATCGAGAAACCTTAGCGATTCGGACAGGAACAGCGTCCTGTCCGAGCGCTTAGAAGTAGCACCAATGAGATGTTAGGTTCTTGAATGATGCGAATGCACTTGTTTTTGTTCGGGCTGTTTACACTCTCTGGGTGCAATTCAGGTTCATCGGGAATTACCATTCCAACAACGCCATTGACCGAACAACAGATGATTGCAATCGTTCGTGAAGACGCGGAAGCGTGCAATTGCAATTCTGTAATCGACCGCGTCGTGCAGAACGAAAAATCACTTTGATTGGCGAATGTAAAAAATGTTTCTTACCCA
>JANPNA010000503.1:0-11858 GCA_031427235.1 Pirellula sp. | reverse complement strand
AGCTCTAGAACAAAATGTCAAAACCCTCGGCATAAAGCCGACGGCATGATGAATGCCCCCGAGTTGACTCGGGGGATGATTACCCTAGCTCTAGAACAGAATGTCAGAACGCTCGGCATCAAGCCGACGGCACGATCAATGCCCCCGAGTTGACTCGGGGGATGCTTACCCTAGCTCTAGAACAGAAGGGCAAAACCCTCGGCATAAAGCCGACGGCATGATCAATGCCCCCGAGTTGACTCGGGGGATGCTTACCCTAGCTCTAGAACAGAATGTCAATACCCTCGGCATAAAGCCGACGGCATGATCAATGCCCCCGAGTTGACTCGGGGGATATTTACCCTAGCTCTAAGGCAAGTTCCATTTCTTTCTGAGCAACCATTGGCAAATCATGACCATGGCCAACAGGAGGAACGCTGTCCAAGTATCCAGCGTTCCATCACCAAGGCGTCGGTTCTCAACGGCGGTTTGGGTGGATTGCTTTCTTCGATCCAATATTTGCCGAACAATCTCATCGGATTGTTCCGGAGCAACCAACGTCCCACCCGCCGATGCATTGAGCTTGGCCATTTGACCAAGCAGTTGCCAGTCGGGCATTGGCTGCATCGACTCTGCCGACTGATCGATGACCAAGAACGGGAGTTTGGACTCCAGTATCTGTCCCTTTGAACCGCTTACTTTGGCTCTCCATTCGTATCGACCACCTTCCTTGGAACCCGCAAACTGGGCTCGCATCGATTGGCCGAAGGCCGAGCTTTCTCTGCGTTGCATCTGCACCTCACCTAAGTCTTTGTCGGCCTCGCCAGCATTGCTATTTCGGTCGGCCAACTTCCATAGGTGCAATTGTATATTTTTAGGCATTTCCACCGCATCGGAGCCGCCATTCCATTGCAAGATCATTTCGCTCGGCTGCGTGAGCAATAGCCTTCGCTGTGGCATGCTCATTTGCATACCTTCCTCGACGATTTCGCGACGCAAACACCAATAGATGATCTTCCGCCAAAACGCTTTGTGTTCGTTGGACTTACCTTGGCGGGTCCACAAATAAGTAGTATCAAACGCAACAGAAACCACTCGGCCTTGGTCGGCCAGCCCACTAACAATAAGCGGTTCCTTTCGTTGACTCTCCGCAAGGAGATTGGTTCCCGGCGTTTTCTTGACTCCGGCCCATCGATTCGCGGCGGGCAATGGCACGAGTTGCCTCCAAGTCTCTTCATTCTTCTCAGGTGTATCAATAAGCAAAATTTCGCTTGCCCCAACAGGTACCACTTGGATAGGACCAAGTAGATGGTTCTGCAATTCAATCGGGCTGTTCAGTTCAACACCCTGCCGACGTTGTCCTCTCATATCGACCGGCAAAATATCACGCAGTGGCGATTCTTCCCAGCCTCCCGCACCGTATGCAGAATAGCCACCAAGCGTAACCAACCCTGCTCCTTTTTTCACTTGATCGGCAATTGCTTTTGCACCCGCAAAGTCAATCGCCTTGTAGTCTAAATCGCCCAGCACAAAGCAATCGTAAACCCCATCCGATAGTCGCTGCGATAAGTCGACTGGCCATTTTTGCTGCGGCGGTTTGGGAATCAACTGAAAATTCATCTGCATGTCTTTGCTTTCAGACATGGCCCGTTTGATGAAGTTCTGTTCGGGCCGTGGCTCTCCTTCGATGTAAAGAATGCGCGCCCCACCGCCACGTACGTTCAAGAAGACAGTCGCCTCGTTGTTCTCTTTGACCGCTTCGCCTGAAATCGGCTCTGCACGAACGGCTAATTCATACGCACCTGGCTCAAACTCGACTACCAGAGGCAATAAAAACGGTAACGCTTGATCGGACTTGGTCGGTCGCACTCGATCCACCGACAATTCGCGATCTGCTTTTCCTGGTTGAATCAGAAACAGTTTTACCAACAAGTCTCTATTTGCAACGCCTCGACAACGCAGCAAGCCACGTACGTTCAGTTGATTCTTGGTGTATTCGTCCAGTTGTTCTGGTACTCCCTCGACCGCTAGGTCTTGCGAGGTTTCGCTATCGCTGCGTGGGCCGACACCCACAACGAACAACGGAACATCAATCTGGGCAAGGCGACGTGCTATCTGCTGGGGGTCGCCACCCGACGGCGAATGTGTTTGAGCACCATC
Organism: Pirellula sp.; assembly: GCA_031427235.1. Classification (GTDB taxonomy): domain Bacteria; phylum Planctomycetota; class Planctomycetia; order Pirellulales; family Pirellulaceae; genus JBKCUI01. The sequence continues at coordinate 9,719 of JANPNA010000503.1, read as the reverse complement.
CCCCATCCAAATCACAGCGGACAATGGAGACTCCAGCGGCATGGACATCAATTGATTCAAGGGGCCACCAATATCTGTTGTGAATCCCTCGGGGCGATCCGGCATCTTGGCAGCCATTGCCCCCAATACACCCTCTTTGCCATCGCCAAGCGGTTTTAAGGTCGCATCGTAGAGAAATGGAACCAAGCTGGCTTCCTTTCCTAACGACGCTCTGGCATTCCAGAGCGATTCCCATATTTCACGTTCCATTTCCCAACGCGTCGCTTTACCGTCCCCCGACGGTAACTGCATGCTGGCCGAAGCGTCCATCAGCACTGCAACGGTGCCTCGCGGCGTGGTTTGTCGTGTGAAGGTGATCCCAGGTCGAAGCAAAACCAAAACAAGGATGAGGCACATCAAAAGTCGCAGCAACCACAAGACCGTCGACTGCTTTCGAGAAATGCGACCCGTTTCTCGAACGAAAGTCAAAACGAAAATCAATCCCATCGCCGCCGCAACGACAATAAAATAGCTTCCAAAGATAGGATCGAGCGACCAGTCCATCACGCCCCTTTGCTTTTGGTCTGAGCATAAAATCGACTCGACATCGTCTGTTCTGCCATGATCATCATCACGAAAACCATCAGCAAAAATGGCGACAAATCACGACCATACCGCCCTTCGCCTAGCGATGACTGCACTTCCTCGCGATCCTTGGCTATGCGATAGAGATCCTTGCCAATGGCTTTGTCGAGCACCGAGGGTAGGATCCGTTCCAGAGAAACGTCTTTGCGATCGACGTTCACGCTAAAACCACGAACCACCGGCCCTTGAGGAAGCAATCCTTTTAATCGATACTGGCCTGGATGCCTCGTAAACGTGTAGACCAAAGCGTCGTCCGATGACTCGACACGCGTCTCCTCGCTTTGCGGACTGTACATCTTGTACAACTGCGGAAACTGACTGATGTTGTTCTCAAGGACGGCAGGTTCGTCCACAAAATAGTTTAATTGCTGCTTGTTCCATGCGGCAAGATAACGGATCGAACTGTGAAGCAATACAAATCCGGGCCATTCATCATTAACGTAAAGCTGACTCCATATCTGCTCGCGAGTGTGCTTGTTCGGCTCGGGGTACGGAAACGTAAACGTAAGGATCCGACCTTGCTTGCGAACCTGTTCGATCATGGCCGGTTCGGTGCCCGTCAATCGCATGAGTACGATCGAGCGGTCGTCCAAGCCCTCGATATTCCAATGTCGAAACACCGCGTATTGGAACCAAGGAATATCCTCGATCGGCCGCTCAAACGGTAGCCAAATCGGATGTTTGCTTATGGAAGGGGCCATGCTAACGGATCGATCCTTGATCGGTCGACTGGAGAGGCTCGTAACTTTGCCCGGCAACAACTTGGCGATGCTGCCTTCCATCAACGATTCGGCGGAATCAAAGCTGGAGGCGAGGACAATCATAAGCCCCCCTCCCTGCTCAACCCACCGTTCTAATAAGTCTATCGAATCGGCTTTCATGTTTCCCGGATCAAAAAGCACAATGCTCGAAAAGCGAGCGAGATCTTCCGTCCCCATCCCCTCCAGGTCGGCTGTCGAGCCGAGTCGGTACATCGCCGCTATCGGTATCGTTTCTTGGTCCGACTCTTTTTTGTTCGGGATGCTGGGGGCTTCGGCTGGAGGCGGGTCGATGGCAAAACCAACAGTCCGTCGGTCAACTTCATCATCGGAGATCACTAGCGTCTGGCCTTGCAGGCGGGCGTCCACCGAAAAGTACACCACGTTATCGCACTCGAGCGGGTCCGGAAAGGCGAGTCTCAGTTCCGCGTGGTTCGTACCTTCTACGAGCTCCGTCAACGTCATTTGGATTGGGAGCGAACCGCCATCGGGCACCGATACCGATTGTGTATGGACGCGGCGAGATTCTGGCGCAACGATTTTTCCTGCTCGATCCAGCAGCGATCGATCTACCGTTTCCGCAAACAACTCCACTGTCAGTGGCGGTGAATCACCGCTGCCCTTGGCGGACTGCACTTCGGCACTGATGGTGACCTGCGACCCTGGCGTGGTGGATTGTTGACTCAGTTTGAAATTGCTTAAGGACCAATTTCGAATCTCGGCCACTGGCACGCTCACGTCGATAATCTGGACAAGAATGTTTTCTCCTGCGATTCCTTTGCCTTCCTCGTTGCGTGCAAGCTTGGTAGGCAGATCAGACGTATCCGCATCTCGCCAAGCTGGTAAGGACAAATCGGTCAGAACATAAATCTCGCGGCGTTCCAGTTCGCTCTTTCGCAGCACATCGATCGATGCGCTGATGCGTTGAATAAGGCTGGTCGCTTTGCCCTCAACCATGGTTCGGTCCAACTGGCGGTTCGCCGAAATCCGATCTTGGTTAAGGCGAACACCGATATCGTTGTTGACAATGGCGATTTGGCTGCCGACAGGCAAACGGTCCATTAACCACAACGCCATCTCTTTGGCTGCGTCCAAGCGTGTGACATTGTGATATCGGTAACCCATGGTTGGAGACGTATCAATGACGATCGCAGCCGAAATAGGTCCGGATGCACTTGGTAACGCAACACTCGGACCGCCCGATACGGCCATTCCAAACCATGTGCCGCTAACCGCCCACAAAAGAAAGGCTATAGCTGCCGCTATCGCGGTAGTTTGCCAGCCTCGCCGCGATCCGTAGGCAGTCAAGGCGACTGCGGTTGCCAACATGGCGAGGATTGTCAAGAGACCTACCAAGACATAGGTGGCAAACATGTTGCTGTGCACCCGCGGCGAAGAAAGCGCCAACGCGAGCAAGACAACCATCAGCACGCGCAAGGCCAAAAGCAACCAGCGTTTGATCGACCAACCGCGTTGAGCTGTGATGGCGGTTTGACGCACAAAGCGAATCGCTGGGAAGATAATTGGCTTGGGCTGCCGTCGACCCAACATATGCAATAGGATGGGCGCGAGGGCAGCCAAGCCACCGATCAATAGCGAAGCATGCAGGAATGTCATTTCTCGCGAACGCTCCGAACTTAAAAACGATTGCGGCGGCTGAGTAAGTACTCGGTGATCGCCTTGTCGTACGGCATGCTTGTATCGAGTGGCACGTAATCGATTCGACTTTCGTTGAACCCCTGTTTGAGCTCTTGTCGAAACTTGCGAATGTTCTCGCGGTACTCTTGGCCAATGTCGTCGGCATTCACACTAAGCGACTGTCCCGACTCGGGGTCGGTCAATTGAACAAGTCCATCGAATGGGAAAGTCACCTCCGCCTCATCGAGCACATGAAACACGATCACGTCATGCCCTGCATGTCGCAACATTCGGATCGAGTCGAGCGTCGGCTGGACATCTGCCAACAAGTCGCTCATGAGCATGACGAGCGAACGGTGGCGAAGCATGGCTGCCAACTGTAGGATCGGTGCCCGCAATTCGGTTTCGCCTGCCGTCTTGAGTTTGGACAGCAGGCTCAAGATGGCTGAAAATTGCCCACGTCGCGATCGCGGTGGAATGCTAGCTCGGATTTTCTTGTCGAATGTAACGAGCCCAATCGGATCTTTCTGCATCAACATGAGGTAGGACAAGGCTGCGGCTAGGCAAATACAGTAGTCGAATTTGGTCAGTTGTTGTCGGTAGGTGTAGCCCATCGATTGGCTCAGGTCCATGACCATGTAGCCGGTAACGTTGGTTTCGGATTCGAATTTCTTAACGTAATACTTATCGGTTTTGGCGTAGGCCAGCCAATCGATATCTTTGGGGTCGTCACCATGGGTGTACCTCCGATGTTCGCTGAATTCGACCGAAAATCCATGGTAGGGGCTTGCATGCATGCCTTGCAGGAAGCCACGAACGATCATTTGAGCGCGCAAATCAAGCCTTTTGATCTGCGACGCCAATTCGGGTTTCAGATATTGTTCGACAGCAACCATGCAGCGTTTCGATTCGTGGACAAGGGTTACAAAACTGTAGGACATGGTAGAGTCTTTAACTCCTCCACTATCCCTCAGTTGCCCAATCGCCATTATATCGGACAACGCGTGTTCTGTCTTTGCACTATCTTTAGCTCGAATACCAATGATTTAGAAATAACACAGCACTGTGAATTGCGGGTTATCGATCGAACGGAAAAACGGGTCAGGTCTCTTATTCGCGTTTAGCAAGCACGTTCTCTATAAGGCGAGCGGTATCGTTGAATCCGAGTGTCGCAAGTTTTCGATGAAAAGAATGAACCGAATTGTTTTCTCTCAACTCGAAAACCCGTACTTGAATTCATTACATTCCCTTCCATTTTGATGCTTGGCGATATGGCCGATGTTAGCAATACTTCACTCATTGGACCTACCGATTCGCTGGTTACGAGGCGATTGCAGCGATGGACAGCCATTTTTTGCATCGCTTTGGTCGCATCCACCTGGCGGCTATGGACACCGCAAACTGGATTTCCACAGGTACCTTTTTTCTCAGCCCTTTGTTTTGCACCAGCTTGGATCGATTGGATCTGCTTGGGTTGTTTGATTCTTGGGCTTTTGGCTCTTTCCATACTGAGCCCGGGACGCTTGAATACCTTCGGGTGCCTCTTGGTCCTTGCGTCGCTGCTTGGGTTTGTTTGCCTCGATCAGCATCGACTACAACCGTGGGCGTATCAGTTGTGGCTATTCACGGCGATTTGGTTGTGCTGCGATGATAAACGTGGACTCAGCTTGATGAGGTGGCTGGTGGTCAGCATCTATCTCTACTCTGCATTAGGAAAATTCGATTTTGAGTTCTTGCACACCGTTGGGCAACAGATGCTCGGAGCCATGGCGAAATTAGTGAGCCAGGACTCTTCGGCTATTCCCGCGCCAATGCGACTGGCATTGGTTGCTGTTTTTCCGTTGACCGAATTGGCAATCGCTGTCGGACTGGCTTGGCCAAGAAGTCGCCGCATCGCAGGGCTACTTGCGATCGTATTGCATTTCGCATTAATCGCTATCCTCGGTCCGTTGGGGCTGAATCATCGTCTCGGCGTCTTGATCTGGAACGGACTGTTTTCAGTTCAAGCTTTCTACCTGTTCGTAGTCAAGCGGAAAACGGGACCCGATAACCGGGTCGATGCACCGCCCCAAGTGCGGAATAGTCATGGCTGGCTGCGAGGATTACCACAAACGCTTTGCAGTGTATTGATCGCCATGGTAATCGTGTTGCCTAGTACGGAACGTTTTGGCATTTGGGATCATTGGCCAAGTTGGGCGCTATATGCACCCCACAGTAGCCGCGTTCGTGTTGAGGTAGCTGGCACGAGTGTTGGTCGATTACCGGCAGAACTTACTGCGTTGATCTCGCAACCATCCATGCCTGAAGGTGAAATGCTCGATTGGGTCATCGTTCCGATAGACGCGTGGTCTCTCCGATCTCTCGATACCCCCATCTACCCTCAATCTAGGTTTCAGCTCGGTGTAGCGAAAACCATTGCAAACCTTGTCGACTCGGAGTCGGAGGTACGGGTCACTATCATGGGCACTGCCAGTCGCTTCACCGGGCAACGTCAAAGTCAGGTACTCGACGGCTCCACGCAGATTGACAAAGCGGGCGTGAACTACTGGCTCAATGCCAAGCCCCGCCGATTTGGATCAAATTCGTAGGTCCGCATCTCCGAGGCGGACACCTGTGTTTGTTGATTTTTGTGAATCGAAACAGCGTGGGCTGGGATACAGCGAGGACCAGCGTCTCGGAGATACGCTGCTGAGGCTGATTGCCATCGTGATGTTTTTTAAGCACTCGATTTGCGATCGACCGAGGGAGCAAAGGATCAATCAGTTGGCGCAAATACCCGTGAGAAGAGTTAGGGGCCGGAACAGGGGGCTGTTCGAACTCCTCAATCGCTGGCTTTAAATCTACAACATCCTCGACTTGCTGAAGCTGCGGACGTGGGTCTGCTGTACCTGGACTATACAAGTACGCATACGTGCCGACGTGCCGACCAATGTTACGGAGAACACAAGGGCTCCAATCTGAAAAAGTTTTTTGCCAAACACGATCGTTCCTTTATCCGATTGCATTGAATGCCCGCGAGTTTAAATTGAATGCCCCCGAGTTTAACTCGGGGGATAGTTACCATCCCTCTAGAATAGATGGTCAGAACCCCTGGCGTGAAGCCAGGGGCATGCGTGGGAAGCACTAAGTGAGTACCATTACAAAGTGAGTACCTTTACTGTGACGAACCCGAGGTCGCGGTCTCTTTCTTCTTCTCGTTCTCAACGGGCTTCGTGTCCTCGGCGAGCAGTTTCTGAATCGCTTCCTCTAGGTCATGGGCGTTCTTTGGACCGGACCCCACTTTGATCATGCGGATGACCCCTTGTTTGTCCAGCAACACCGCTTGCGGGATTCCAGAGACGGCCAGTTTTTTGTTGTAGTCACTCCCCTTGGGTGTTAAGACAAAGCCATGTAGTAGTTTGTGATGCTTGCGAAACGACGCGAGCATTTCTAGTTCTTGTTCGTGCGAAACGTCGGTGCCTCGCACCGCTTGTTCTTTAGCTTCATCCCATACGTAGCCTTGGTCGGAGGTCATTCCAAGGATGGCGAAGCCCTTGTCCGCGTAGGCATCGTGCCAATCTCTCAAATGCGGGAAGGTCGCGATGCAAGGTCCGCACCAAACAGCCCAAAAATCGAGCAGAACAACTTTGCCTTTGAGTCCGGCCAAGGATGTTTCTTCCATTCCGACGAACGACTGAGGGTCATACTCGGGTGCGGCGGTGCCCACTAGGCGTTCGCGGACCATCGACGATTCTAACCGCGACAGCAACGACTTGAGACTCTTGCCATAGCTCTCCAGTTGCTTGCCTTCGCCTGCGTTCGTCGGTTCAGGAAACATATCCAAGCGCGATTGCAGTTCATTGACGACCTCGATCCCGCGCGCAGGATTTGAATAAGTGTATTGGGAAATCTGGGCTGTTCTGAGTGTATAGTAGGCCGACAAGTCCGACAACTGGCTGGACTTGGAGTCGAGTTTCTCGATCAGCAGGTTCTCGACATGCTTATTGAGTTCGCCGACTTCGTCTGCATTGGAACTATCAAATAGTCCAGCGAAGGTATTGGTAACCTTGACCAAATCTCGCATGTCGTCCGTACCCTGATTTACGCCGTTCTTAACACTCTCGACGGAGGCTCGCATGAGGCCAAGCGCGTCGGATGATTTGCTTGCTCGCATGAAAAGCCTCGCCAAATTCGATTCCAAATCGCGTCGTATCGAACGCATGGAATCACCGGCAGCCGTAACGGCGGCCAGCGATCGCTGAGCAAGATCGATAGCCTCTGGACCTCGATCTTGTTGCATCAACATCATGCTGTGCATGCTGGTGGCAGCATACAGATTGCGAGCGCTTTCGACGGTCAATTCTGGAGCGGAACACCATTTATTAATTAGTTGCGAAAACCGTTTGGCAGCAGCCTCTGGCTGAGTGCGCATGGTTTGGTTTGCTAAGGTCAAACTGAGTGACAGCAGTCTGGGAGAGTCGGGACTCTCCTCCAGTGCTTTGTCCAACCAAGTTGCAGCCTCATCCCATTTCGCATTTTTGACCAATTCGTTGAATTCCGTAAGATCCAACTTTGGGGCCAGAGCGGTTGTCGGCTCCTGCGCGGTGGACTGGATTGCCGACAATCCGAAGGTAAGACATAGACTCGCAAAAACGGCGAACGATTTCATTTTAGCTTCCTCATATGAACGTGAAGGCGTTTGAGACATTACATAAACGTGATGGGTTCTATTGACATTTCGAGGGACAGAAAAAGACTTATTGTCTAAGATACCAAGAAAGTCAGTACTCGGGCGAAATGTTCTGAAACTCACCCGAAAAATTGTATTCATGTCAAACCAGCAAGATCAGCCACGCAAAGCGGAGTCCAGTCAACACTTCGCCTAAAGCCGCGGAATGGTGGGAAGGATCGCATACTGACGACTGGGGCATCGACGGCATCGGTCGCATTGAGCCAGATCGTTTGCTTTTTGGTGATGCAAGCGTTACAAAGTGGCAGCACGAAAACACGGAAAATCCCAGCAACCCGATTGAAACCACTTCATGCCAAGCGATCCGTACAGTGCTTCTAGTCAACCCGATCCAAAGGTAAGTCGGGTTCGATTTGGGATGATTTTTTTGGCGATGCTGGTCGCGGTGCTTTTGTATCTCGACCGAATTTGCATGAGCACGGCCGCAGAAGCCGTGTCCAAGGACTTGTCCATATCGAAGTCAGAACTCGATTGGTTGCTGGGGGCTTTTTTTTGGACCTATGCGCTTGGGCAACTACCGGCGGGTTGGTTGGGGGATCGATACGGTGCGCGATGGATGTTGTCAGCTTACATTGTGCTGTGGTCGTTGAGCACCGGTTTGATGGGAATTGCCAATGGCTGGGCAGCCATTCTAATCCTCAGGCTTTGCTGTGGACTGTTTGAAGCTGGAGCTTATCCCGTTGCCGCTGGCATCGTAAGTCATTGGATGCCGATGGGTAGCCGCGGCATTGCGAGCTCTGTCGTGGCAGTGGGTGGGCGGCTTGGCGGTGCCGTCGCGCCCGTGCTGACGATTCAGCTTATGCTCTGGTGGACGCTCGGTGATCAGTGGTGGAGTGCGTCGAGCGATGCAGTGGCTTCCCCCACGAGCTGGCGACCAATCATGGTCCTGTACGGCGCGTTAGGGATTGCCATCGCCATGCTATTCGTTTGGCTGTTCCGCGATTCGCCAGAACAACATCCGGGTGTCAGCCCATCGGAACTCAATTTGATTCAAGGAGGCATGGGCTTGAACATTAAACCGAAAACAAGAACGGCAATCCCGTTTCGAGCGATGTTGCGTTCGATTCCAACTTGGCTGAACTGCTTTGTGCAGTTTGCTTCCAATATGGGTTGGGCTTTCTTAGTGACGAAGATGCCGCAGTATTTGAAGGACGTTCACGGTTCATCGCAATCGGCGCAAGGTTGGCTTGTGAGCTTGCCTCTCATGGCCGGGATTGTCGGGTTGCTGCTGGGTGGGGTGTTCACGGACGCAATGACCCGGTCGCTCGGACTGCGATGGGGACGAGCTATCGCGATGTGCGTCTCTCGTATCATTGTGGCTATCGCATTTTTTGGGTGCTCGTACGTTACGGATTCCCTTCAAGCGACCATGTGTCTGGCAGTGGTCGGTTTTGCCACAGACCTTGGGATCGCCGCCTGCTGGGCTTACGGACAGGATGTAGGTGGCAAACACGTGGGTTCCGTTCTTGGCTGGACAAACATGTGGGGCAATTTTGGAGCAGCGCTGTCGCCCGTGATTCTCGGGGGAATCGTTGGACGCTTTGTTGACTCCAGAACGGGTTGGACCGCCGCATTTATCGGTTGTGCATTGCTCAACGTGGTAGCGGCGTTTGCTGCTATTGGCGTCAACGCGAAAAAACCACTCGTTTAACCGATAGCCGTAGACCTACGTGAATCGTAGCGAGTACGCCTTCGGCGGACTGTTAAACGATTCGTTGAACGGTATTGGGCTTAAACGCAATACCCCCTTCCAATTGGATGGGGTCCTCGGGTATTTTGTAGGGGGTCATTGCTCACGTTTTTTCGGTATCCTCAATCCCTGTATTCCATGTTCCGATCTTTTTATACGGCAATTGAAAAACACGAGACCAGCGGCCAGATACCCTTTGCGGACTACCCTACTTTTGCGGATGGGCATCGAGAAATCTTGCTGTGCGAAGCCATACTCAGGAGTGCTCGCGAACAACGAT